>CABVDL010000117.1 GCA_902497035.1 uncultured Prevotella sp. | reverse complement strand
GGGTTTATCCCCGCCCTAACCCCGCAGGGCAAACCACGGGCGTGTCTGTTTTTTTGATTTGGCCGCAATGGTTAGGGCGGGGATAAACCCCGCCCCTACGGTGGATGAATCCCCGCCGTAACCCCGCATGAATCCGTTTGGTTCGGTCCCGTAGGGGGTCTGTACGTGACTATTTTCCAATAAACTTATGTCCAATCCATCAATACCATCGCCACCACACTCGGTTTGACCAGTTGCATGTGAAAAGGCTGCGGACTGCTCCAATTCTGATGCATCCTCTTTCTTTTTGCCAGTATTGTTTTGTCCATATCACAGATTTTTAGTAACTTTGCACGGATAAAAGAAAACCGTTCCCGGGGGAATGGCTCAACGGTAAAAAATAATCTCATTATATAATGAAAATTTCATATAAGTGGCTTAAAGAGTATGTTGACTTCGACCTCACACCGCAGGAGACGGCGGACGCGCTGACCTCCACAGGCCTTGAGGTGGACGCGCTGGATGAGGTCCAGGCGATTAAGGGCGGCCTAAAGGGACTGTATGTCGGCCAGGTGCTCACATGCGCACCCCACCCCAACAGCGACCATCTCCATGTAACGACCGTTGACCTGGGCAAAGGCGAGCCCCAGCAGATAGTCTGCGGCGCTCCCAACGTGGCCGCAGGGCAGAAAGTGATAGTGGCCGACTTAGGCTGCGTGCTGTACGACGGCGACAAGGAATTCGTCATCAAGAAAAGCCGGCTGCGCGGCATTGACTCATTCGGAATGATTTGCGCCGAGGACGAGATTGGCGTCGGCAACGACCACTGTGGCATCATCGTGCTGCCCGACGACGCTGTCGTAGGCACGCCCGCCGCTGAATACTACCATTTGGAGAGCGACTGGGTGATTGACATTGACATCACCGCCAACCGTGCCGACGCACTCAGCCACTACGGCGTGGCGCGCGACCTCTACGCCTGGCTGGTGCAGCGCGGCTACAAGACGAGCCTGCACCGCCCTGACTGCGAAAAGTTCCACGTTGACAACGAGAGCATGCCCATCGACGTGGTTATCGAGAACCAGGAAGCCTGCAAGCGGTATGCCTGCGTCAGCATAACCGGCTGTGACGTAAAAGAAAGTCCCGACTGGCTAAAGCAGAAGCTTGAGGTCATCGGCCTCCGCCCCATCAACAACATCGTTGACATCACCAACTACATCATGATGGCCTACGGGCAGCCCATGCACTGCTTCGACGCCGACATGGTGAAAGGCCACAAGATAGTGGTACGCACGCAGCCGGAGGGCACCGAGTTCGTCACCCTCGACGGCGAGAAGCATGTCCTAGGTGAGCACGACCTTAGCATCTGCAACGAGGAAGAGCCCATGTGCATAGCCGGCATTTTCGGCGGCAAAGGCTCGGGTACCTACGAGACCACCCGCAATGTGGTGCTGGAGTCGGCTTATTTCCACCCCACTTGGATACGCAAGAGCGCGCGACGCCACGGACTCAGCACCGACGCAAGCTTCCGCTTTGAGCGCGGCGTCGACCCCAACGGCACCATATACGCACTAAAGCAGGCTGCCATACTCTGCCAGGAACTCGCCGGCGGAAAGGTCAGCATGCAGATTAAGGATGTCTATCCCAATCCGCTTCCCGACTTCAAAGTGAGCCTGAAGTACGAATATTGCGACCGCCTTATCGGAAAGCAGCTCGGCCACGACACCATCAAGCGCATCGTCTCGAGCCTTGAGATGAAGATTGACGCTGAGAATGATGAGGGACTGGAACTCACGGTACCCGCCTATCGCGTGGACGTGCGCAGGCCCTGCGACGTGGTTGAGGACATTCTCCGCATCTACGGATATAATAATGTGGAAATCCCCACCATGCTCAAGAGCTCGCTGACCGTTGAGAATGCTGAGGACAAGGAACACAAGCTCGAGAATATCGTCTCGGAGCAGCTCGTCGGCTGCGGCTTCAACGAGATACTCAACAACTCGCTCACCAAGGAGTGCTATTACAGCAAGGATGAGCTGAATGCCTATCCCTGGGCCAATACGGTGAAAGTGATGAATCCGCTGAGCGCCGACCTCGGCGTGATGCGCCAGACATTGGTGTTCGGCGGACTGGAGTCGATCTTGCGCAACATCAACCGCAAGCGCGACAACCTGCGCTTCTTCGAGGTAGGCAACGTCTACCGCTACACCCCCGGCAAGGACGGCCACGACGCACCCATAGCGGCTTACTCGCAGGAGTACCACATGGCACTGTGGCTCACCGGCAAGCGCGTCGAGGGCTCATGGATACACCCCGACGAGGACAGCTCGTTCTATGAGCTGAAGGCCTACGTGCTAAACATCCTCGCCCGAGCCGGCGTAGCGGCAGGACTGGTTGTGGAAAGCAAGACCGACAACAACCTCTTTGCCTACGGCCTGGCTTTGAAGACGCACAATGGCAAGACGCTGGCTGAATATGGAAAACTCAGCAATAGGCTCACCCACGAGACCGGCATCGACCAGGACGTCTATTATGCCGAAATCAATTGGGCCGGAGTCGTAAAGTCAACCAACAAGAACAAGATTGAGTTCAAGCACCTAAGCAAATATCCCACTGTAAGCCGTGACCTGGCCCTGCTCGTCGATGACAATGTGGAGTTTGCCCAGATAGAGCAGATTGCACGACAGACTGAGAAGAAGCTACTTAAGAGCGTCACCCTCTTCGATGTCTATCAGGGCAAAAATCTCCCAGCAGGCAAAAAGAGCTACGCTGTCAACTTCCAGTTGGAGGACGCGGAACACACGCTTACCGACAAGCAGATTGACGCCATGATGCAAAAGCTGGTGCACAACCTCACGACTAAACTTGGTGCAGAACTGAGATAGTCCGTGGCTTGCATTTCAATGACCAACAGAATAAAACACATATTATATAATATCAAAATCCAATGGGAAGAGCATTTGAATATCGCAAGGCAACAAAACTGAAGAGATGGGGCCACATGGCCCGTACGTTCACCAAACTGGGCAAGGAGATTGCCATCGCCGTGAAGTCAGGTGGCCCAGAGCCTGAGAACAACCCCCGCCTGCGTGCCATTATTGCAACCTGCAAGCGTGAGAACATGCCCAAGGATAACATACAGCGCGCCATCAAGAACGCCATGGGCAAGGACCAAAGCGACTACAAGGAGGTGACCTACGAGGGATACGGCCCTCACGGCATCGCCATCCTGGTGGACACCCTCACCGACAACACCACACGTACGGTTGCTGACGTGCGCTCAGTGTTCAACAAATTCAGCGGCAACCTCGGCACTACGGGCTCACTGAGCTTCCTCTTCGACCACAAAGCCGTATTCACATTCAAGACAAAGCCAGACGTGGAGATGGACGAGCTGATACTCGACCTCATCGACTACGGTGTGGACGATGAGTACGACACCGACGAGGAGTCGGGCGAGACCACCATCTACGGCGCTCCCACAAGTTTCGGCGACATTCAGAAATACCTTGAGGACAACGGCTTCGAGATTACGAGCGCCGAGTTCACCTATATCCCCAACGACCTCAAGGACCTGCCCGCCGACCAGCGCGAGACCATTGACAAGATGGTGGAGAAGCTTGAGGACTTCGACGACGTGCAGAACGTCTACACCAATATGAAGCCCGCCGAGGACGAGGCCGAGGAATAAGAAGCGGCCGTGAAAGATTTATAGATTCCATAGAAATCATAGAAATCATAGATTCCATAGAAATCTTAGAAATCATAGAAATCTGAATAATCGGAGATAAAAAAGCTGCAGGTGTTGCCCGCAGCTTTTTTTATATAGTCCAAAGAAATATCTTATCGTCTGAATCACTATCATCACTTCTTCAGCTTCTCAACATAAGCGTCGATGACGGCCACGGCCACAACGTTGACCACATCGCGCACACTGGCCTCAAAATCAGTGAAATGAATAGGTTTGTTCAAGCCCATCTGCACGGGGCCGATAATCTCGCAGTCGGGGTCGAGGGCCTGCATGAGCTTGTAGCTGCTGTTGGCCGAGCTCATGTTGGGGAACACCAGCGTGTTGACATTCTTTCCCTTGAGGCGGGTGAACGGGTACTTATCGTCGCGCAGCTCGCGGTTGAGCGCGAAGTTGACCTGCATCTCGCCGTCAATCGCCAGGTCGGGGAAATCCTGCTGCATTTTCTCAACTGCCTGATGTACTTTCACGGGCGAGCCGGCCTCATCAGTACCGAAGTTGGAGTAGCTAATCATCGCAATCACCGGCTCATTGTTGAAGAAGCGCACGGTGTGGGCCGATAGCCTGGCCACGTCGTAAAGCACATTCTGGTCAGGATGGCGGTTAATCAAGGTGTCGGCAAGATAGAAGACACCCTTCTTTGTGTTGAGAATGTGCATCGTGGCAAAAGTATTGTAGTCTTTACGAATGCCGATGACTTCCTTGGCCACCTTGATGGTGTTGCTGTATTTGGTATAGAGTCCGGTGACGAAAGCATCGGCATCGCCCTGCTCCACCATTGACATGCCAAAATAGTTGCGCTCGTACATCTTGTCGTAAGCCTCCTCGAAAGTTACTCCCTGCCGGGCACGCTTCTCGGCTAAGTGCTTGGCGTAGGTAGCACGGTTGCCCTGCTCTTTGTCCGCACGCATATCAACAATCTCGATGCCCGTCAGGTCGAGTTTCAGACGCTTGGCCATGCGGTTGAGACGGTCGGGGTTGCCCAGGAGGATAGGATGGCAGATGCCCTCCTGATGGGCCTGCACGGCAGCTTTCATCATCGTGGGGTGGCCGCCCTCGGCAAAGACCACGCGCTGCGGATGGAGCGCGGCCGTGGCATGGAGCGTGCGGGTGAGCTTCGTCTCCTGACCCAGCATCTCACGCAGGTGATTCTTGTATGCCTCCCAGTCGCTTATCTCGTGGCGGGCCACGCCACTCTCTATGGCTGCCTTGGCCACCGCGGCAGAGACCTCGGTGATAAGACGGGGATCAACAGGCTTCGGAATGAAGTATTTTGGACCAAACTGCAAGTCGTTGACATGATACACCTCATTCACAATGTCAGGCACCGGCTGCTTGGCTAAATTGGCAATTGCCCTGACAGCAGCAAGCTTCATCTCCTCATTGATGGCCTTGGCATGCACGTCAAGCGCGCCACGGAAGATATAAGGGAACCCAATGACGTTGTTGATTTGGTTGGGATAGTCGGAACGCCCAGTTGACATAAGAATGTCAGGACGCGCGGCAATGGCATCCTCGTAGGAAATCTCCGGCACGGGATTTGCCAAGGCAAAGACTATCGGCATGTGAGCCATCGAGCGGACCATATCCTGCGTGAGGACATTTCCCTTGGACAGCCCAACGAAGACGTCTGCACCCTTGATGGCTTCTTCAAGCGTATGGATGTCGGTACGGTCGGTGGCGAACTCTGCTTTCTGCTCGTTGACATGGTCGCGGCCCTTATAGATGACGCCGCGGGAGTCGAGCATGATGACGTTCTCATGCCTTGCACCAAGCGAGCAATAGAGCTTGGTGCAGCTGATGGCAGCAGCTCCCGCACCATTGACGACAATCTTTGCATCCTCTATCTTCTTGCCCGCAACTTCCAAGGCGTTCAGCAGTCCAGCTGCAGAAATGATGGCTGTGCCATGCTGGTCATCGTGCATCACGGGAATATCCAGGTTCTTCTTCAGCCGGTTCTCAATATAGAAACACTCAGGAGCCTTGATATCCTCAAGATTGATGCCGCCAAAGGTCGGCGCAATTTTCTCAACGGCCTCGCAGAATTTTTCGGGATCCTTCTCATTGACTTCAATATCAAAGACATCTATGCCACCGTATATCTTGAACAGCAATCCCTTACCCTCCATCACAGGCTTGCCGCTCATAGCGCCGATGTCGCCAAGACCCAATACAGCGGTGCCATTGGAGATGACGGCGACAAGATTGCCCTTGTCGGTGTATTTATAGACATCATCGGGATTTTTTTGAATCTCAAGACATGGGAAAGCCACGCCGGGCGAGTAAGCCAGACTCAAATCCGTTTGTGTGCGGTAAGGCTTTGTCGGCTTTACCTCAATTTTGCCAGGCCTGCCATTATGATGATAAGCAAGTGCGGCCTCTTTCGTAATCTTAACCATACTAACTAAATGCTTTAATAAATCTTATATGCTTTCTGTATTGAGCTATACAACTGCAAAATTAATAAAAACTATTAAATAGAATATAGTTTTTCTTTTTTTTTGTAATTTTGCAGCAAAAATAAAGGTTATGGGGAATACTGGCAATCCTACAGAATACAAACAATTTCTTAGTCAAAGGATTATAGCTGCCGCCAATGAAGCTTTCACATCCAGGGGAATTCGTGCTGTCAAAATGGACGATTTGGCAAAGTCCTTGTCCATCTCCAAACGGACCCTGTATGAGATTTTTGATGACAAGGAGCAGCTGCTGCTGGCTTGCATACAGGAAAGCAACAAAGCTTTCCGAAAAGAAATAGAGGCTTTTATCGTCAAAACCTCCCCTACCCCGACCGCTATAATCCTGGAATTCTACAGAATGCAGATGCTCAGGCTTAGCAATGTCACTCCTGACTTCTTTACGGAGATTGACCGGTATCCAAAGGTCGTTGAATGGCTCAAACAAAACAAGAAGCAGAACCATGGCGAAATCAAGAGATTTTTTGACCAAGGAATAACTGAGGGATATTTTGTCAATAACCCTCAATTCCGCAACCCTACTAATAGTCTCAGGTCATTGCGGTCAAAACCGCCCA
>CABVDL010000116.1 GCA_902497035.1 uncultured Prevotella sp. | reverse complement strand
GGGTCAATACCGTTTATATGACCATTTACTTCTTAGGAGGTTCTGCCGGTACATTTGTTTCAGGTCTATTCTGGCAACATTTTGGATGGACGGGTGTGGTAGGGGTAGGAGTTGCCTTTACCGCAGCTTCCTTGCTTGCTAATTGCCTTAAGGGATGTTCTCTGATACAGTCGGACTAATAGGTTACCGTCACGGCGGCGGGCACGCGGCACAGCAGGCCGCCAGCATGAGGCTTGCCAACAGACGGGGGCACTCTCTCTTGCTCATATGCTTCATGAAAATGTGATGTGTAGGCTTGCTTTGGGCAAATTTACGAACAATGCGCCCAATGACAAAGGATAGGCCGCATCTATTAAGGATTATTAAGCCAGCTGACAAACTGTAAGCATGACTTGCAGCGGCGGCAGTTATGGTGTGATACGAATTTCCGGCTTATGCGTAACAGATTGATTATTTTTCGCACAAAATAGTAAAAATACCATCAAAAAACATTGCTTGTTGCAAAACAATGATTAACTTTGCAAACGGATACAAAACGGCAGTTGGGCTGCGGCGCGGCAGACATTATGTAGCGACAAGCGGCGTGAACGGCTGACAATAGCGTAATATTGGCAAGTAAGAGAAAGAGAGAAACAGTAAACTATAGTAAGTATTAAAGATTGTTCGTATGGATAAAAGGATTCTGATGCTTTTTGCCTGCATCCTGTTCGTTCTGATGTCTGCGATGGCGCAGGTGACACAGGTGACAGGCGTGGTGACCGCCGAGGACGACGGTCAGCCTGTCGCTGGGGCTTCCATCCGCATCGAGGGTACCCAGACGGGTACCGTCACGAATGTTGACGGCAAGTTCCAACTGTCTAATCTTCCGGCCAGTGCCCGTACCCTTGTCGTTACCTATATGGGAATGCAGACGAAGAGGGTCGCCATCAGGCCCAACATGAGGATTGTGCTGTCGTCTGACCAGCAGAACCTTGACGATGTCATTGTAGTGGCCTTCGGCAAGCAGAAGCGCGAGAGCTTCACCGGTTCGGCTGGAGTCATCAAGGCCGACGACATTGCCAAGTCGCAGTCGGCCAACGCCATTGAGGCCCTGAACGGCAGGGTGGCCGGCGTGCAGATGGTGGAGAGCAACGACCCCGAGGCCAGCAGTCCCTCCATCCTCATCCGTGGCATAAGCTCCATCAATGCCGACACGTCGCCGCTCATCGTCGTTGACGGTCTTCCCTACAACGGCTACTACAGCGACCTCAACCCCCAGGACATCGAGAGCATCAGCGTGCTGAAGGATGCCGCCTCCAACGCCCTCTACGGCGCGCGCGGCGCCAACGGCGTCATTCTCGTCACCACCAAGCAGGCCAAGCGCGGCAAGGCCGCCATCACCGTGGACGCCAAGTGGGGCGGCAACAGCGACGGATACGTCGACTACGACTACATCACCGACCCGCGCGAATACTACGAGCTGTATTACAGGGGGCTGTACAACTACTTCCGCAACTCGCAGGGGCAGAGCTCCTACGAAGCGTGGCGGTCGGCCAACACCGCCATTGGCGGCAGCCGCAGCGCCGGCGGACTCGGCTTCTCCGTATTCTCCGTGCCAGGCGGCCAGGCGCTCATCGGCCAGAACGGCAAAATGAACCCGCAGGCCACCGTGGGCAACGTGGTGACCAACAACGGCAAGAGCTACCTGCTCCAGCCCGACAACTGGAAGGACCTGGCCTACCGCACCGGCCTCAGGCAGGAATACAATCTGAGCATCACGGGCGGCAACGACCAGTTCCAGACCTACGCCAGCGGCGCCTACCTGAAAAACGAGGGGGTCAACTACGGCTCCGAGTATACCCGCTACAACGGCATGCTGAAGGTGGACTACCAGGCACGCAAGTGGCTGAAAATAGGCGGCACGGCACGCTACACCCACAACAACTCGAACAACAACTACAGCTCCTTCCAGGGCGCACTGCTTATGCCCCGCATCTATCCCGCATTCATCCGCGACGCCAACGGCAATATCCTGACCGATGACAACGGCAGGATGTACGACTATGGCGACGGACTGGTCACCGGTGTCACCCGCCCCACCGACCAGGCCGTCAACTTCCTGCAGTCTGACCGGCTCAGCGTGTCCAACAACAACAGCAACGGCTTCGGCTTCGCGGCCTACTCCGACATCTCGTTCCTGAAGGACTTCACGCTCACCCTCAACGTCAATGTCTACGACACGGAGAACCGCATCCTCTATGCCAGCAGTCCCGACTACGGCTATGCCGGCACGACCACGGGAGGCTCGTCAGACGCCTACCAGTATCGCACCTATTCGGTCAACCTGCAGCAGCTGCTGAAGTGGAACAAGAGCATCGGCAAGCACTCCCTCTACCTGATGCTCGGCCACGAGTACGAGAAGGACAACAGCCTGGAGACCTATGCCGAGCGCAACCAGGTGCTTGACTACTCAGCCGACAAGGAGCCGTCGGGCGCACTCAACCTGGTCGACGGCAACTCATCCTCCAGCATCTACAACGTCGAGGGCTACATGTTCAACGCGCAATACAACTATGCCTCAAGGTATTACGGCTCAGTGTCGTACCGCCGCGACGGCTCCTCACGCTTTGCCAAGGGCCACCGGTGGGGCAACTTCTGGTCGCTCGGCGGCGCCTGGATTATGAGCAAGGAGAGCTGGTTCCCAAAGAACACTTTCATGGACATGATCAAGCTCAAGGCCAGCTATGGCGAGCAGGGCAACGACGGCATCAGCGACTTCCTCTATTCCAACTACTACACCATTACCAGTGTCAACGGCCAGGGCGCGCTCGACTTCAGCTCGAAGGGCAACGAGGACATCACCTGGGAGACCAACGGCAGCTTCAACGGCGGCATCGAGTTTGAGCTCTTCAGGCACCGCGTCACGGGAAGCTTGGAATACTACCGCCGCAAGACCACGGACATGCTGCTCTATTTCACCACGCCCACCTCGCTGGGCTATGCCGGCTATTACGACAATGTGGGCGACATGGTCAACCGGGGCGTGGAGTTCAGCATCAGCGCGGACATCATCCGCACCCACGACATCAACTGGAACGTCAACTTCAACATCTCCAGAAACCACAACGAGGTGACCTACCTGCCGGCCGAGAACAAGACCGTCAGTGTTGAGGGCCACGCAGGCTATGTTGACCTGGCCAACTTCCGCTACATCGGCGAGGGCCTGCCGCTCAACACCTGGTACATGCCCAAGTATGCGGGACCCGACAGCCAGGGCCGCTCCACGTGGTATGTCACCAAAGAGGACGGCACCCGCGGCACCACCACATCCTATTCGCAGGCCACCTATTATCTCTGCGGCAACGGCAACCCCAAAGCCTATGGCGGCTTCGGCACCACGCTCACGGCCTACGGCTTCGACCTCTCGGCCAGCTTCCTCTACTCTTTGGGCGGCAAGGCCTACGACTCGGGCTACGGAAAACTCATGGCCTCGCCGACCGACGCCGGAGAGCGCCGCAACCTGCACAAGGACCTGTGGAACGCCTGGTCGGAAAACAATACCAGCTCCGACATCCCGCGCTTCCAGTTCAACGACACGCAGAACTCCTATACCTCTGACCGCTTCCTGACCAGTGCCAGCTCGCTGACCTTCAAGAACATCTCATTAGGCTACACGCTTCCCAAGGCCTGGATTGCCAGGTTCCCCGTCAACAGCGTGCGCCTCTACTGCGTGTGCGACAATGTGTACTACTGGACCAGGCGAAAAGGACTCGACCCACGCAGCTCGCTCACGGGCTCAGTGAGCGACGCCAACTTCCACCCCATCCGCACCATCTCGGGGGGCATCACCGTGAAATTTTAATCCAAAGAACTTTGCCACATGAAAAAGATATTGAAGAACATCATGCTCACGGCAACGGCAGCCCTCACGCTGACCGGCTGTCTTGATGAGGCCACGCCCTCCGGCGGTATGCTGCAGGAACAGGTAGAGGCATCGAAGAGCGGCATCGCCGCGCTGAGCAACGCCATCCCAAAATCGCTCATCACCCTGGGCTACAGTTACGTTGGCGGCACCTATGGAGGCATCCAGCTGATGACGGACATCCTCACCGGCCAGGCTCCCGTCGCCACCACCACGTGGGACTATTTCAACTACGTGTCCTACGGCTACCTTGGCTCCAATTACGCCTACTGCTACGACGTGTGGAACTTTCATTATTCCACCATCAGCCGGGCCAACCTCGCCATAGCGGCTGTCAACAATGCTGGGGGTGCCGTGGAGGCCTCTGACAAATACGCCGGATACTTAGGCAACGCGCTGGCCTACCGTGCCTTTGCCTACCTCAATCTGGCCCGTCTGGAGGAGTATAAACCCACCGGCGACGCCACGCTCGACGCTTACGCACAGAGCCATAACCTCTACGGCCTGACGGTGCCCGTCGTCACGGAAAAGACGACGGAGCAAGCGTCGCGCAACAACCCCCGCGTGCCGTTCTACGTCATGGACCGCTTCATACTCACCGACCTCAACAAGGCCGAGACGCTGCTCAAGGGCTATACCCGCGGGGCGGCCAACGAGGCCAACGAGGCTGTGGTCTATGGTCTGAAGGCGCGGTTCTGGCTCGACCTGGCCTCACGCTTCGACTACAAGACCGCAGACCTGCAGGAGCAACTCTCGCATGAGGACGACGACTCGCTTGCCAGCTACGACAAGCTCGGCGTAACCACGGCCAGGGAGTGCTATGCCAACGCGGCCAAATACGCGCGGCTGGCCATCAACGAGGGCTACCGGCCCATAACCAAACAGGAATGGTACAACAACAACACGGGCTTCAACACGGCCAACGACGCCTGGATCTGGGCCATGCAGATTGGCACCAACGATGTCTCGTCGGACTCCTGGGCTACGACGAGCCTCACCTCGTACATCTCCAGCGAGACGGACTTCGGCGTGGCGGGACTGCAGACCAACCAGGCCTGGCGGGAGATAGACAAGCGGCTCTACGGACAGATCAACAAGGCCGACTGGCGGCGCGCCACGTGGGTGGCTCCCGAAGACGCGGGCAAGAGCGACTCGGTCAACAAGTACACTACGCTGCTGACGGCCTCCAAGTTTGCCAATCTCCCGGCATACGCCGGCCTGAAATTTAAGCCCGCCGGCGGCAACATAGCTGACTATAAGGCCGGATGCGCCGTCGATATGCCGCTCATGCGCGTCGAGGAGATGTATTTCATCGAGGCTGAGGCTACGGCCTTCACCGAGGGCCTGCAGGCCGGGCAGAAGCTCCTGGAGGACTTCATGAACAAGTACCGCTGTGACGCTACGGCCGACAATCCCACGCCGTTCAAGTGCACTTCGACAAACACCTGGGACTTTGAGCGTGAGGTGCTCACACAGAAGCGCATCGAGTTCTGGGGCGAGGGCGTCGTCTATTACGACTACAAGCGCCTCAGAATGGACTTCAATACTGCCTACGACGGGTCGAACACCTATCGCTACTATCAGCAGACCAATGCCGCCGGGTATGTGCATCCCTACATGAACTTCTGCATCCCCAACCGTGAGATGCAGAACAACAAGGGACTTGTCAACAACCCCGACCCGAAGGGCGAGTAACTTAAGTGTATTATCCCAACTTTATCAAGAAATCCACTATGAGAATGATCAAATATTTCATGGCCTTGCCTTTGGCCCTTGCGCTTGTCCTGACAGGCTGCTCCGACAACGATGACGCCTATAAGGCAGCCGAGCCGCTGCGTGCCGGAAACGAGCAGGTGCACTTCTCGCCCGTGAACAAGGCGAAAACATTCTTGGCCTCCGACACGCAGGCCAAGGAAGTCAGTCTGATCCTTGTCCGCACCACTACATCCGGCACTACCACCGTGCCGGTCACCCTCTCCGAGGCCACGCCCGGCATCACCGCCGACCAGCAGGTGACTTTTGCCGACGGCGACTCGACGGCCACCGTTCACGTCGCCCTGCCCGACACGGCCAAGGCCGGCGACAGCTATGCCTATACGCTCACGGTATCGGGCGACAACACCGACCCCTACACGCTGCTCTCGGGCGGTCTGTCGTTCTCTGGCACGGCCGTCGTTGTAAAGTCCGTCAAATTTCTGTGCTGCATCTATTACAGCGACGGCACGTCCTACACCGACTCGTGGCATGAGAGTGCCTTCGACCTGGGCGACGGTCTCTTTGAGCTCTACAACTTCGGCAACAGCGGCCATGCGGTCTATCTGCAAATCGACAAGACAAAGGGCCTTGCCACGCCTTATGTGCAGGACGACCCGGACATCGACCAGTATGATGATGAGTACGGCACGAATATCGGCCTGGGCTATTATCTCTATCCCTGGGGCAAGGACAAGGCCAGCATCGGCAACGTCTATATGCTCTCCAACACCTATAAGGACTTTTCCGGCTTCGACACCAGCGACAACTCCGGCTGGTTCTACCTGAGCATGTGGAAGCTCAGCACCGACGCCAGCCCGGACTATTGGGCCACGTTCAACTTCTGGCTGGAGGAATAGGTATGCGGAGCCGGGTATTGCATCAGCAATGATTGCGGTATTAATGTAGCCCTGGGTTTATCCCCGCCCTGACCCCCGGATGGTACCAACATGGGAAATAATCACGTGTTATCCTGCGGGGTTAGGGCGGGGATAAACCGAGGCTGCTGCCAAACTACCCCCAAAAACAGGGGGTAGTAGTAAAAACCTTACAATATGCAACTTAAAATCGTATTCGATGCTGATACAGCTTGATTTTACTGTATATTATCCCCCTTTTTGGGGGTGAAAAACAATGGTGTGCTTACAGTTTTTGTTAAAAATTACTTTGGCAGCAGCCTCGATAAACCCCGCCCCTACCGTCCCCCCTGCGATGCATCAGCAATGATTGCGGCATTAATGTAGGGGCGGGGTTTATCCCCGCCCTGGGTTTATCCCCGCCCTGGGTTTATCCCCGCCCTAACCTCCGAATGGCAACAACATGGGAAATAATCACGTGTTATCCTGCGGGGTTAGGGCTACGGTGTCACCGTCCCGCCCTGCGATGCATCAGCAATGATTGCGGTATTAATGTAGGGG
>CABVDL010000115.1 GCA_902497035.1 uncultured Prevotella sp. | reverse complement strand
TGGCCGGCACGAGGCCGGCCACTACACTAAAACCAAGGTTTGTAGCATTGATACCTAGGTTTGTAGCATTGATACCTAGGTTTGTAGCATTGATACCAAGGTATGTAGCATTGATACCAAGGTATGTAGCATTGAAACCAATGTATGTAGCATTGATACCAAGGTTTGTAGCATTGATACCAAGGTTTGTAGCATTGAAACTTACCACAGCAATTGAGGTTCTAAGGCTTGGTTTAGAATAGTCGGTCGATGTCTATCGACAGCCCTACCATCAGGTTGCTGCCGTCAGTAAGCGGGCTGTTCAGGTAATAATATTTTGGCTTGTAATTGAACAGGTTGTCAATAGCAACGCTAACTTTTATACCTCTTTTTATTTTGCCTG
Source organism: uncultured Prevotella sp. (assembly GCA_902497035.1). Classification (GTDB taxonomy): domain Bacteria; phylum Bacteroidota; class Bacteroidia; order Bacteroidales; family Bacteroidaceae; genus Prevotella. The sequence goes on along the minus strand of CABVDL010000115.1, from coordinate 6,725 downwards.
TAGCCTGTAGCTTCCAAAGCGTATAGGCGGGATAGTGGATGGTCGCCGTGCCTTTGCTTATATCATAGTAATCAATAAACTCTTCGTTGTCTACAGACGACAGGAAACGGCCGTCCAAGGCGATGTTCAGCCCGTAATTTGATGAGAATTCATGGTTCCAGTCAGCGTGAGCTGTGAGCGAGTGCTTTCTCGCCGGAATGTATTGATTGTTGACTTGCTCCCCATTCTTGTCCTTTGGCAGGCTCTCATGCACGAAAGCATACGAGAGCTTTGCCGTCACAGTTCTCCACAGCCTTGCTTGTACTGAAGCGTCGATGCCGTAAAGTTTATAGTCGTCCAGGTTGATGTAGGGCAGGGTAGGCAGCTCGTCATTTTTGTTGGCAAAATATGGGGCGCCCGTTCCTAACTTGTTTTTCACGCGGTTGAACGTACCGTTCACCATGAACGTGTAGTTTCTGTGGGTGTATTCTACTGACAGGTTGTGGTTGTGGCTAATCTCAGGCTTTAGGTCCTTGTTGCCGAGTAGCGTCCAGATACCTGCGATGTCGAAGGCGTAGTATTTCTCTTTCAATGTCGGGGCCCGGAAGCCCATGCCGTATCCGAAGCGTATGTTTAAGTTGTTGACCGGCTCATACCTCAGGCTGAACTTAGGCGTCAGGCGCTGGATATCGTTGTCGGAGAAGTAGTCGTAGCGCACGGCTCCAACCATTTCCAATTGCTTGCAGACATTCCAGTCAAACTGCGCGAATACGTCGAAATTGTCTTGCTTGCGGGTGTTGCCGTCAAGTTTGTTGTTGAAAAGATAGTCGTGCATGAAGTCGGCTCCGGCCGTCAGCACGTTGTTTTTGGCAAAGTAATGGTTGTAAACAAGCTTGAACGTATTCTGCACGTTGGAGTAGTCGCGCACGTCGAGTCTCGCAATGCGCTGGTAATCCGACTTGTCGTATTGGTCATAGACGTAGCTCAGCGTCATTTGGTCGCGGTCGGAAGGTGTCCACGAGGCCGACATTCCCCCGTTGAAGTCACGGTAGCGCTCGGGCGTGTCAACGGCTCGGGCCACTTGCCTGAAGAAGTAGCCGGCCCTGCCTTTTATCGTAAGCCGCTTTAGCGGCATCCATTCGATGCGGTCCTCAAAGTTCCAGGTCTTGTCACCGTAGATGGTGGATATGACGCGCGTCACGGGATTGTCCGCGCTCGTCACATTGTAGTTGTCCTGAGCTGTTCGTCTGATGTTCAGTACGTTGCTTAGCGCCTTGCCGCCGTTTTGCAGCACGAGTCCGTATCGTTGGCTGTTGTGCCGGGCAAGTCTTGCGTTGACATTGAGCGCAAAGTTTTTCTTGTTTTTCTTTGTGATGATGTTTATTACGCCTCCGGCCGCGTTTGAGCCATACAGTGCGGAGGCCGCGCCTTTGATGATTTCAATATGGTCAACCTGCTGCATGTCGAGCCTGTCGAAATCCACGTCGTCCATGGTCTCGCCGGCCAGCCGCTCACCGTCAACAAGGATAAGCATGCTCTGTCCGCTGAAACCGGAGAAGTTCATGTGGGGCATCTGGTTCATGGAGTAGCTGAACTCCACGCCGGGCATCAGCTGTTGCAGCACGTCCCTGAGGTTGGTGCCGTCGGTTTTCTCGATGTCCTTGGCCGAGATCACCTGCGTGAGCACTGGCGAATGTGCAAGCAGTTTCGGCGAACGCGTTCCTGTCACGACCACCTGTTGCAGGTATTCCTCAGAGAAAAGCGAGTCTATAGGCTCTGCGCCAAGGCTCTTTAGAGTTGCCGTTGCGGCGAGCATTCCAATGATATATTCCTTCGAAATCATCAATAGGGATATTTATAGTTGATGGTGAGCCAGCATTTTGTACCTTTATTGTCCATGTAGTTTTCCAGTTGTACGGCCGCATAGCGTCCGTCCTTGAACCGTATGAGAAACACGTGGCTGTTGCTGGTGTAGTTTGGCGGAATGGGCGGTATGCTCACGGTGAGCCACGACGAGAGCACCTTGTTTATCTTGATGCCCTGATTTCCGACAAGACTTTGCAGCATGCGCGACTGGTCAACCCACACGTCTGTCTCGCTCCATTCGTCGGGTTTGAAGTCTCCGCCCGAGAAGTCAGAGCTTTGCTTGGGCAGTTGGTCCATGGAGGTGAAGCTGGTCTCCAGCACGTCCGCGTTGTTTGTGCGCACGTTGTCGCGGTGCACGGCGATGCTCCAGTGCTTTGGCTCGGGCTGTATGTCTGTGGGACTGAAGCTGCGCTTCTCGTTTACCGACAGACCTTTCCCGAACACATCGTACCAATAAGTGTATATACCCGTTACCGAGTCTTTCCGCTCCCCGGTAAGGGTGGTGGGGATAGGGTAGGGCGTAAAGGTCGTCTGCGCGGCGGCCAGTCCGGCACTGTCGCCGGCAGCCGCCAAGGCTGCGAGCGAGTCAAAGTCAATGTAATACCAGTCGCTCCAGCTTGTCGCATTGATGATGAGCTGGCCCTCCCGTGCCTGAAGATTAGTTTGTGGATTGTCGTACAGTCCACCAAACATGCCGTCGCATGAGCCTAAGAAGGCTGCGACGGCACAGGCGGCGATGCTGCGAAATATGGTTTTGAGACGCATTCAGTAGAAGTTTCTTTATTTCTTCTTTACTACAACCGTACTGTAGATGGGGAACGGCATGTTTCCCATCTGGTAGGTGTTGCGAATGGTGACAGTACCGTCGTCGTTGCTGTTGACGGTTATCTTGCAGTTGTCCTTGTCGAGGGCGTAGTCGTTGTCCATTGTGTTTGACTTGAAGTGGAACTTGATGCCATCCTTGCCATAGCTGCGCACGAAGGCCTGCGCGCTTTCGTCCCAGGCAATGTTGCTTACGGTGAAGGTTCCCACGACGAGGTCGCCGATGGCCGTCTTTTTGAATGTCTCCTCGGGCAGTGTGACGTTGATGGTGCCGTCGGCATTGGCTGCGATCTTGTATTCGGCGTCGGCGTCGGCATTGTAGTTGAACATGCCGCCTACGCTGATGCTGTCCTTGCCCGTGTAGGTGCCTGCAATGGTCTCGGCGGCACTCTTGGCAGGCTCAAAGGTGATGGAGGCTATCTCGGATGCTTTCAGCACCTCGCTCGTGCCGTCGGTCTTCAGGATGGTGACGGTCTGCGCGTTGGCGGAGGAGAAAGCGGCTAAGGCGAGCAGTACAATGGTAAACAATTTTTTCATAGTGCGTATATATAAATAAGGTGTGTGATGTTATTTTTTGATGAACTTAAAGCTCTTGTTGCTTGACTTTACCACGATGACCCCCTTGAGGTCGTTCAGTGGCAGGCTCACGGTGCCTTGGGCGCTCACCCTTGCTTCCTTGACCAGCTGTCCGTTCAGGTTGTAGAGCGCCACGGTGCTGGCAGGTACCAGGCCGCTTCCCCTCAGCGTCTCGCCAATCTCAAACAGCGGATTGGCCACGGTCTCCAGACTGCCCACTCCCGATGCCTGGTCGGTGAGCGTGAAGCTGCGGTACTCGGTGAGCGGATAGTCGATGGTCTGTTCGCCCGCGACGAGACGGAGGCTCGTCGCGGTGAAGCTCACGGTGGGCTTCTCCGACAGTGCAAAACTCGTTTTGTCACCGTTGGCGTCGGTCACCGTCAGATAGTCGGCAGCCTCGGCGGCCAGTGATGAAAGCAGGGCAAATGCCAATGCCATGATTTTGATTATATCTCTCATGTCGTTCAATTAAATGTAGTGTCTGTCCGAAAAAAAAGTCTTGCCAAGAGATACGTCAAGGCAAGACTTTAAGGTTTATGCTCCTTTGAGATGCGCGGTGCTGATTACTCAGCGAGGCTGATTGCCTCATTGGGGCAAACAGAGGCGCATGTGCCGCACTCTGTGCACTCATCGGGATTGATGTGGTAGATTTCACCTTCAGAGATTGCGCCTACGGGGCACTCATCGATGCATGTACCACATGCTACACAGTCGTTTCCAATAACGTATGCCATAATGTTGATGTATATAAGATGTAAATAATGTTTTGTACGTTGCAAAGTTAATAAATTCTGCTGAGTAAGCTAAGTTTTTGCGGTGTTTTTTTCATAATTAACTTTTTTATTACACCTTGTCTCGCCATAGGCAATAAAAGCGGCTGTTGCGCCGTTGAAAGTTATATGAGAAGATTTGCTCTTGTTCTGGTCATGCTTTTTGCGCTGTGGCACGAGGTCTCGGCGCAGGACGGCGTGGTGGAGAACCGTCCCTATACCGACCTGCGGCCGTTCCACTTCGGTATCTTGGTCGGTACCCACCTGCAGGATTTGGAGTTTGTCAATGCCGGTCCACAGACGGTCACGCTCGATGACGGCTCGCAGCAGACCACAACCATCACGGCCGACCAGGACCGCTGGGACAATGGCTTCAACGTGGGCGTACTCGGCGAGCTGCGGCTCAGTGAGCATTTTCAGTTCCGCATGGCTCCGACACTCTATTTCGGCACCCGCCACATCCGCTTCCACAATATGGACGACACGCCCGATGAGGCCGCCGTCACTCGGCAGCAGTCGATGAAGACGGTCTATTTCGGCTCATCGTTCGACCTCATCTTCGCCTCGAAGCGTAACGGCAACCACCGGCCCTACATGATGCTGGGACTGAGTCCCGTGGTCAACCTTACCGGAAAGGACAACGACTATATACGGCTAAAGCGCGGCGAGTGCTACCTTGAGGGTGGCTTCGGCTGTGACTTCTATCTCCCGTTTTTCAAGCTTCGCCCTGAGCTGAAGTTCATGTACGGCCTGTCCAACAGTCTCGACGCCAATCATGCCGACCGCCTGCGCGACAACACCATGAAGCCCTATGCCTTGTCAGTCAGTAAATCCAAGTCAAAGATGATCGTGCTTACGTTCTATTTTGAATAGGCGACCATCTGTTCAAATATCCATTTATCCTTATGATTTCCACCATTCATCGTTTTCCACGCCACCTTTTGCATGCCGTTCTGGCCGTGGTGTCGTGCCTGCTCACGCTCTCATCGTGCCGTTCGTCCTATCATCTGACCGGCATCAGTGGCACGCGCGTTCTGATAGACTCGCGCTACGACGCCCGTCCCGATGCCCGGGCCGCCGCCTTCATAGCTCCTTACGAGCAACGGGTTGACTCGCTCATGAAGCCCGTTGTGGGACAAACGGCCCGTGCCATGGCGGCAGGCAGGCCTGAGAGCACGTTGGGCAATCTGCTGGCCGACGTGCTGCTGTGGAGCGGCGACGGGTTCAATGAGCGTCCCGACTTTGCCGTCTATAATATGGGTGGCATCAGGGCTTCGCTGCCGGCAGGCGACATCACCAACGGCGACGTGCTCAATGTCGCGCCCTTCGAGAACCACATCTGCTTTCTCACGCTCACCGGTCAGAAGGTGCTGCAGCTTTTTGGCGAGATGGCCGCGCGTGGCGGTGAGGCCGTCAGTCACGGAGTCTGCGTCGTGGCAAGCCGCGACGGTAAGCTGCTCAACGCTTCACTCAACGGCAAGCCCATCGACCCGTCGGGCAGCTACCGCGTGGCGACGCTCGACTATCTGGCTCAGGGCAACGACGGACTTGAGGCTTTCAAGGACAAGACAGCCGTCGTTTCGCCACAGGATGAGAAATACGACGTGCGCCACATCATCGTCAGCTATTTCCGCCATTTCGCCCGGCAGGGCAAGACCGTCGACAGCAAGGTCGAGGGCCGCTTCACCATCAAGTAAACCGTAATAGTCATGAAAAGAATTCCTTTCCTCTTGCTTCTCCTGCTGTTCAGCTCCGCCGTCATGGCGCAGCGCGTCAAGACGCTGACCATACTCCATACCAACGACACCCACAGTTGCATCATGCCCCTCAGCACGCATCTGGCAGACACCATGCAGGCCGGACGCGGCGGCTTTCTGCGCCGCATTGCCATGCTCAGGGAAGAGCGGCAGAAAGACCCAGACCTGCTGCTTTTCGACAGTGGCGACTTCAGCCAGGGCTCACCTTATTATACATTGTTCAAGGGCGACGTGGAGAGCGGATTGATGGACCTCATGCACTATGATGCCGGAACCATCGGCAACCATGAGTTCGACTTTGGCCTTGAGAACATGGCGCGGGTGTTCCGCCGTCTCAACTATCCCATAGTCTGTGCCAACTATAAGTTTAGCGAGTGTAGTCTCGACCGCATCGTCAAACCCTACGTCATTCTCAAGCGCAAGGGCATTAAGATAGGTGTCTTCGGTCTCAGTCCAAAGCTTGACGGACTTGTTGACCGCAAGAACTATCGCTCCACCGAGTACCTCGACCCGGTGACGACGGCCCAGCGTGTCGTCGATGAGCTGCGCCGCAAAGGCTGCCAGTTTGTTATCCTCATCTCCCACCTCGGATGGGAGGAAGAGGGCGTCTGCGACGAGGACCTCATCAGCCTTACGCGTGGCATCGACCTCGTGTTGGGCGGCCACAGCCACAGCTACTTCAAACAATTGCACTATGCCAATAACCTCGACGGCAAGCCCGTCCCTGTCGATCAGAACGGCAAGAACGCGCTGTTCGTGGGCAAGATTGAGGCGACGTTCGGCAAGTAAGAGCCAAAGAAATCTTACGTCCTTTAGCGTTGGGTCTTTCTCTTTGGAGGCAATGGCCGGCACCAGGCCGGCCACTACACTGCCACCAGCGAGGATAAACCCATAGGGCGGGGATAAACCATAGGGCGGGGATAAACACAATAGGGTGGGGATAAACCATAGGGCG
>CABVDL010000114.1 GCA_902497035.1 uncultured Prevotella sp. | reverse complement strand
CTTGTCAAGATATTCATTCCAAGCCTCGGCCGACATAAGATACAGCTCGGCCAGACGGAACACCACCGCACGGATGTTGTAAGCGCCCCTGTTGTTTGTATATTGGTACAAGGGAGCCTCTGGTATGAAGCTCTTCTTGAGCCAATATCCTGTGAGACTCTGCGGGACGGTAGGATTGACCGAGGCAACGTCAGTGCCATAGGCCTCACCTTTGCGACACTGTATATTAATGCCTTTCCACTGAGTTCCCGTACTGGCCTGCACTTTCCTGTACCAGACAGTGCGGTCAGCAGCCACATCAGCATAAAACCTGGGCTCGCGGTGCCGGTGGAGGTTAAGCACATGCGTATTCAACATAACGACGTTCTTGTATTTCTCGTCGGCCTCTATGCTTTGGTCATATTTGGAGGGCATCCACTGCTTGTCCTCCCCGATAGGCAGACCATGGTCGGTGTAGAACATCTCTACCATCTTCATGCTGGGTGCGAGGCAGCCTTGCGAGAGCGGGTCGTAGTTCTCGTCCGTGCTCTTGGAATGGAAGGGTTCCACATATTGCTGGTCGGGATTGCCGCCCTGCTCCACCAGCGAGAGGATAACCTCCTGATTGGCAAAGTTCTTGTCTATGCTCGACTGCTCAATGGTGTTGATGGTATTCAAGAGCGACGAGCCTAAGTTGGTCGTACTGTGATAGAGCGACTTGCCGGCTTTGTGGCAAATGGCGATAGCACTGTCGGCGGCAAGCGCTGCCCTCTTCCATTTCTCCCTGTCATAGTCTGGGAACAGTGCTGTCCCCTGCTTGTTCCTGAAATCCTTGAGCGTCACATTTCCATTGAAGAGGGGCGAGGCACCATAGAGCAGGGCATAGGCCTTCAAGGTAGCCGCAGCCTCCTTATTATAATAACAGTAGCGGTAAGCCTCCTTCTCCTGTCTGTAGGGCAGATAGGGCATGGCCTCATCGCACAGGGCAACAATGGCGTTGACACAGCTGTCAACAGGCTGCCGGGGCTGCTGCATATCCTTCACCGAGGAGTTGGCCTCAAGGTTTTTCGGGACAAGGATAATGGGACCGTACCTGCGCAGCAGCTCAAAGTAGAAATGAGCCTTGAGCGCCTTTATCTCAGCCTTCCACATCTGCTTCTCACTTGTAGGCATATTGTAGCAATTGTCTATATTGTCAATAAAGATATTGCAGTACCTGATGGCGCAATAGAAACTGGAGCCAGACCAGATGTTTCCGTATGGCTCAGAGGTTTTCTGCAGTCCGTCACCCACATTGAGGAAAGGGAAACGGGGATTGCCAGAGTTGAAAATGAGATTATGGGCGAATTGCCCTCCGACGAACTCGTCGGCACCCAGGTAGCCCGGTGACATGTTGAAGCCCGTGACAGGACTCGTAAGAAAATAATAACAGCTTTTCAGCCAGTTGTATGCGTCGGACCGCTGCTCGAAGACGCTCTCAATGGTGGTCACATCGTTCTTGGGCACCACATCAAGATAGTCATTGCATGAAGACAGCAAGACAGCAGCAAACAACAGTGTGATTAACTTATCTTTCATCATATCAAAGTCTTATACTGTGCAATTAAAAACTAAGGTTGAGTCCCAATGACCAAGTACGCTGGATGGGATAATTGAAGCCGTCGCTGCCCAGCTCAACGTCCCACAAGTGGAAATTGGTCAGACAGAAGGCGTTGTTCACACGGCCATAGAGCTTGAGGTTTTTGAAGCCGATGGGCTTGAGCAACTTCATCGGGATATTGTAAGCCAACTCTATCGAGGTACATCTGAGGAACGAGCAGTTGCGTAGGAAATAAGTACTCTTGCGCGTCTCTGCGCTGCCATTGTCCGGATTGCCCCAGTTCTCCTCCGGGTTATGATAGGCTATATTGTCCGTAGAAAGACGCGGCCAGAACGGATGAAGAGCCTGATTATCCTCACTCCAATGGTCATCATAGATGGCCTGCAGAAGGGCATGGTCGTTGACGAACGGCGACACCGCATACGAGTTGATAAAGAACGACCGTTGTCCGGATCCTTGGAAAGAGAAACTGAACTCGAACTGCTTGACATTGAAGAAACCCGAGAAGCCATAGACCAGCCGTGGCGTCTCCGGGAAGCCGACGAAAGTGGCATCATTGACATTGATAACGCCATCACCATTAAGGTCGCGGTACTTGATGTCGCCAGGCATGATGTCTCCGTCCTGCTGTGGAGAGTTGTCTATCTCAGCCTGGTCGCGGAAAAGTCCCTCGGCTATATAGGCCAGAGGCTGGCTAATCTCCTTTCCTTTACGCAGCTGCCAGTAAGGCTTGTCCGTAGCCTCCTCTATCTTCTTATAGGTCACTTTGTTATAGGTGAGTGTACCGTTGAGTATCATGTAGATGTCGGAACTGAAAGCCTTTTGGTATTTGGCACTGAGGTCCACGCCCCTGGAGTAGGTCTCACCGATGTTGTCGAGCGGCGTTACCTCTATACCCATAGAGGCCGGGATATTCGTACGGTAGGAAATAATGTTGTGGCGGTACTCCTTATAGATATCAGCCTGCAACTCGATTTCCCCTTTCAGGAGTTTCATTTCCAAGCCCAGGTTGCTTTGCTCTGCCACCTCCCACTTGATGTTAGTATTGGCATACGACACGACGCGGTTGCGCTTCAGTGTCTGCGACGACCCCGGCTCCACGTCCAGTCCCATCTCTACCTTGTCCAGTGTGGGGAGGAACACGAAGCGCGGCGTGGACACGATGCCGTCATTGCCCACCTTACCATAGCTGAGACGAACTTTCAGGAAATTGAGCCAGCTGCGGGTCTTCTTCATCCAAGGCTCATCGGTTACTATCCATGCGGTACCGACAGCAGGGAAGAAGCCGAACCTGTTGTGCTTGTCAAACCGCTCTGAACCGTTATAGCCAAAACTTGCCTCTGCAAAATACCGGCTCATAAACCCGTATGACGTGCGCCCGGAGAAAGTCAGGTTACGCTGAGGCTGTCCATTGAGAACGCTCGACACCGGGGTGAACGTACGGTCCTGCATCTGCACCACACCTGTCAGTGAAGTCTGGTGCAGATTATGCTCCTTGCCGCCCCATGCGGCGGTATGCAGCACCGTTCCCGTATAGGTCACGCGCGTGTCGGTAGAGTTGCTGTTGCTGTATTTCTCCAATGTACGGCGCCCCTTGGTCGGATTAGTGGCATACAAGGTATGCAGTCCCGTCTCGAAGTCATAGTTGGTCAGCGCATACATATAGGGTATCGTGGTGTAAGAGTTCTCATAGTATCCGGTCTGCACATAAGAGAGGCTGAGCCTGTATTCCAGGCCCTTCACCCATCGTGACAGCTTGTGCTGCAGTTCCACCCGGTTCTGCGTGTTGTATCGCGTGCGGTCCTTGTAGCCTGCCTGGATGAGGGCATAAGGGTTAACTTTGTTCGAAAGCGTTGTGCCATACAGCGTATGTGGCCAGTTGTGTTCCTCGTCAGCCGGATAGGTCGGGGCGAAATCCACCGGTGAGGCGTTGAACACATAAGCGTAGGCCTGTGACTGCTCGGCCAGCGGTCCATGGTACTTGTCAAGGGTGGCCACTGAATTGATCTGGAGCTTCATGCCCACCATCAGGTCGATGTTCAAGTTGGAGCGGAACTGAAACTCATTGTTGATGATATTCGAGGAGAAATCATTGAGCTTATTCGACTTGACCATGCCCTCGTCCCTGTTATAGTTTAGCGCAGCGTAATACTGCACCTTTGACGAGCCGCCACGTATGTTGAGCCCCGCATGGTGGTTCCAGGCGAAGTCTTTGAACAGCATCTTGTACCAGTCGGTAGCCGGATACACCCAGGAAGGATATTTACCCGACTGCGTACGCTGAATCCGTTCCACGGTGTAGAGGGGCGTTGCCTCAGGCGACCTTCCCAGCAGTGCCTGATTGTAAGCCTTCATATAGGTGACCGGGTCCACAATATCAATATCCTGCGTAGGCTGCGACACTATCGACTCATAACGCATGGTGGTATAGACCGACCCCTCATTGCCTTTCTTTGTCGTGACCATGATGACACCGTTGGCGCCACGCGCACCGTACATAGCCGTTGCCGAAGCATCCTTCAGCACAGAGAAGGTCTCAATATCCTCCACCGCTATACGCGACAAGTCGAGCTTGGAGCTCTCCACACCGTCAATAAGAATAAGAGGGTCTGTATTGGCTCCGCTCTGGAAAGAGGTGATGCCGCGCACATAGAACTTTGTGTTCATCTCGTCCTCACTCAGCGCACCCGGCAATCCACCCGTCTGCCATGCAATCATGCCAGGTATCTTACCGGCAAAGGCCGTTGTCAGGTCAGAGCTTGAGGTCTTCAGGTCACCGGGCTTCACCGTTGTTATCGATGCCACGACACTTTCTTTCTTCTGCGTGCCGAAAGCCACAACCTGCACCTCGTCAATGGATTTCGAGTCGGGATTGAGCGTTACCCTCATAGGCTTGCGGTTATTTGATGCCTTGACCGTCTCCACCGACTCGCGGTAGCCCAAAAAGGAGAACCTCAATTTCTCACCAGCATGCACTTTCAACGAGAACCGACCGTCAACGTCAGTCGTTGTACCCTTGTCGGTTCCAAGAATCAGAACCGCAACTCCCGGCATGTCAAGTCCACTCTCATCGTACACGTGACCGTTTACGATGAATGCATCTCCGACGCCTACCGTTGCCTTCTCTAAAGGAGCTTTCCTAATGGTTACAAATTGCCTGTCTATGGAATAGACAAGACCCGTGCCTTGCAGCACCTGTTCAAGTGCCTTACTGACATCTGCGGCTCTCACCATCTTGGTGACTTTCAGGCCAAAGACATCGTCATTGGCATACATCATTTTGTAACTCGTGAGCTTTTCCAGCCGTTTCAATACGCTGGCCAGGGGCTCGTTCTTGGCTTCTATCACAATCTGCCGCTGCACTATAGCAGCTTTGCCCGGCAACGGGCCAAGTAGCGACATCATTAGAAATAGGAGCGTGAAATACATCTTTTCCTTGCTCATGCTTAGCTTTGTTATTGATTTCTCTTACATGCATAAGACGTTAAAAAAAGAAAAGGTATACCCCAAATTTCAAAAAGAATGTAATATTTTTCATCTCCATTCCTACAAAAGTCAATAATAGAAGGACTGTAGATTATAATTCGTTACACCTGTTCCAGAACTTTTCCTTCCAGAGTTACACCGTGTCTATGCCTTCTTACACCCAAGGGTGCGGACATTAAAAAAAGAAGAGGGTGTATCAGAATTAGAGAAAGTCCAGACTTCCTAACTCCCGGACTTTTCCAGTTCTGATACACCCTCTTCGTATGGGTTCAGCGGCACGAGGCCGCGAGGCTGACATCATTTAATCTCAATGTCACGGCCCGATTTCTTTTCATCCTCCTTTGTCATCTTAGGCAGCGTGATGGTAAGGATGCCATCGGCCACCTTGGCTGCGATTTTTGTCTTGTCCACATCATCAGGCAGCGTGTAGGTCTGCTGGTAGTTGCTGTAGGAGAACTCGCGGCGCAGATAGTGCTCCTTGTGCTCCTCCTGCTTAGGCTCTTCCTCCTTGTGCTCGAGTTTGTTCTCAATGGCAAGGTTCAGGTTGCCGTCAGCATCAAGGCTGACACGCACATACTCTTTCTTGATGCCCGGAACAGCCACTTCCATGGTGTACTTCTCATTGTCCTCCTTCACATTGACGGCCGGAGCCGTAGCGTTGGCGCGGCGAAGAACACCATTCATAAAACCATCATTGAAATCATTGTCAAACCAATCGTTCAATACTGGGAACAACATAAGTCAATACCTCCTATTTCTTTGTTTGTTAATATTCAATATATTGCCGAAGCTGTCCGGCTTGCTTTCCGCTTGCCCTCAAGCTTCACCCATGCTTATGCAACACCTATGCCCATCGCCACGTTGCGCCACATTGGCACAATGAGGTGTCAATCTGTCATCCGCAATACAAGCTCACCATATTACAATATAAAGTAATAGAGGAAATTGTCACGGATTTGCGCAAATCATCGTATATTTGCAAGCGTAAAACCACAGCCGCCATGCTTTCAACCGACCGCCGCATTCTTTCCCTGGCATTGCCGTCCATCGTCCAGAACGTCACCGTCCCGCTCCTGGGACTGGCCGACCTCACCATCGTGGGCCATCTGGGCTCGGCCCGCGCCATGGGAGCCATTGCCGTGGGCAGCATGGTGTTCAACGTCATCTACTGGCTGCTGGGCTTCCTGCGCATGGGTACGAGCGGACTGACCTCGCAGGCCTACGGGCGCAACGACGCGGCCGACGCCCGCAGGCTGCTGCGGCGCGTGCTGCTCATCTCGCTGGCCCTTGGTCTGCTGCTCATCATCGGCCAATGGCCGTTGCGCTGGCTGGCCATGCGCGTCATCCATCCGTCGGCCGGCGTGGTGCCGCTGGCCAGTCTCTACTTCAGCATCTGCATCTGGGGCGCTCCTGCCGTGCTGGGACTGTACGGGCTCAACGGGTGGTTCGTCGGCATGCAGGACACCCGCACACCCCTCTATGTGGCCGTGGCACAGAACGTGCTCAACATCGCGGCCTCACTGAGCTTTGTCTATCTGCTCGGCCTCAACATTGCGGGAGTGGCCCTCGGCACGCTCACCGCGCAATGGTTCGGACTGATTGCCTCCGCCGCCCTTGCCCTGCGCCGCTACCGGCGGCTCGACAGCGAGCTAACAGGCGAACGGCGCGAACAGACCACTGAATGGGGGCGGTTCTTCTCGGTCAACCGTGACATTTTCATCCGCACGCTGTTTCTCGTGGCCGTCAACCTGTTCTTCACCTCAGTCGGTGCCCGGGAGGGCGATGTCATCCTGTCGGCCAACACCGTTCTGCTGACTTTCTACACGCTCTTTTCCTACATCATGGACGGTTTTGCCTTTGCCGGCGAGGCGGTCTGCGGCAGCAGCTTCGGCAGCGGCGACACTAAGGCCTTACGCCTGTCCGTCAGACGGCTGTTCTTCTGGGGATGGGTGATGACGCTGCTCTTTACCATAGCCTATGCCCTTGGCGGCATGCCGCTCGTGCGTTTCATGACCAGCGAGCAGAGCGTGATTGGCGCCATCGCCGACTATTTTCCCTGGGTGTTGCTCATCCCCGTCTGTGGCATGGCGGCGTTTGTCTACGACGGTGTGTTCATCGGCATCACCGCCACGCGCGGCATGCTCGTCACAAGCGTGGCCGCCGCCCTGCTGTTCTTCGCGCTGTTTATCAGCGGCAAAGCCCTCAGCCTGCCCGCCAACCATCTGCTGTGGTGCGTCTACCTTGTCTATCTTCTGGCCCGTGGCGTAGGGCAATATGTGTGGATGAGACACCGTCCCGTCACCAAATAAGCTCAACATCATGATTTCTCCAAGCGACACCCTATACGACAACTCCCTTGGCATAGCGCTGGTGCCGCATTTACACATGCATATCTTTCTTGATACCATTGTCATTGTTTGATAATATACCTTTCTCTTAACCGCTTGGGCAATTTACTGAGTACAAGCCGATAAGACTGATTAATAAGGTCCTTCACCATATCACCATCAATCTCATCGAGAAAAACATCATTCCAATGCACCTTATTTAAGTG
>CABVDL010000113.1 GCA_902497035.1 uncultured Prevotella sp. | reverse complement strand
ATCGGTCAACGGCAAGGATGTCGTTGTACAGTGCAAGCAAGGCGTTCAGGAGCTTAGTAAGGCCTTGGGCACCATTCCAAGCAAGACTGAGCAGGAACGCCAGACCATCCTCAAATGGGCCGGCATATCCTCGTTGTACAATAACCTCTACAGCGGCCTTCAACAGCTTACCGGTGCCGTGCAGCCTTTCATTGCCAAGAGCAATGCGGCTACGGAGGCACAGACCAAGCTTACGACCGTTATGCGCCAGCGCATGGGCGCCACAGAAGCCGATACGGAAGCGGTGAACAAGGCCGTATCCGCCCAGACGAAACTTGGCGTTGTTGGCGGGACCGTTCAAAGGAGCGGTTTGTGTTTACCATAGTGTTTACCACTCCCTCGGTCAGTGTTTACCACTGCTTAGAATGATAATTTGCCAATTATAAACGCAAGACAATGGAGAATGACAGAATGCCGGTTGTAGACTTTGTGTACATCAGTGAGGGTTATCTGAGGCTGAACCCGTACAAATGGGTGCATATCGTGAAGGACAAGGTGAGCCACGGCCTGCACAAGTATCTCACCAAGGACGAACTTCACGCCATAGAGACCGCCAGGATGGGCACGGAGAGCCTTGACCGGGTGCGTGACCTGTTCGTATTCCAGGCGTGCACAATCCTATGCGCTTTGACATCTCACAGGGGAACTACGAGTGGACGGACAAGGACTATATCGGCAAGAAGCTCGGCTTTTACCGTCTGACGGCTGCGGGAGCAAAAGACAGTACCTTCGCCCGGCATCAGCAGATTTTTCCGTTGCCGACAATGTGTGTGGATGTGAATATAATATTCAAGTTAATGCATTCAATCTTCATTTCTTGCTTACGGTTTGGCTGATATTTGCTCCATTTGGTGTCAAACCGTTATCTTTGTGTTAAAATCATCATTTTGTTAAAAGAAATGTCTCTTTCCTTGCTACAATTAGAAAGCGATTTCGTACTTTTGCAAGTATATTGATAGGTAAAATACAAAAAACGATTGCACATGCAAAGAAATGGATTGTACAACAGTGCCTACGAGCACGACGCGTGCGGCGTGGGTATGGTGGTGAATATCCACGGAGGTAAGAGTCATCAGTTGGTTGACGACGCACTGAAAGTTCTGGAGAACCTGAGACATCGTGGCGCCGAGGGTGCTGACGGCAAGACCGGCGACGGCGCAGGCATTCTTCTTCAAATTCCCCACGAGTTTATCCTTCTTCAAGGCATTCCGGTTCCCGAGAAAGGGAAGTATGGCACGGGCCTGATTTTCCTGCCCAAGGACGAGGCTCGCCAGCAGAAGATACTCTCCATCATGATTGAGGAGATTGAGCGCGAGGGACTTCAGCTGATGCATCTGCGTACGGTACCCACCAATCCAGACTGTCTTGGGGAGGCAGCGGCCGCCACAGAGCCTGCCGTGAAGCAGGTTTTTATCACCGGCGTCAGCGACGACAAGGTAGCAACGTTTGAGCGCTCCTTATATATAATAAGGAAGAAGATTGAGCGCCGCATAGACGACAAAGATTTCTACATTTGTTCGCTTTCCAGCAAGAATATCGTTTATAAGGGCATGTTGTCGAGCCTGCAGCTCCGGCAATACTATCCCGACCTGACCAACAACTACTTTACCAGTGGTCTGGCCTTGGTCCACAGCCGCTTCTCCACCAACACCTTCCCCACGTGGTCGCTGGCCCAGCCTTTCCGCCTGCTTGCCCACAATGGTGAGATCAACACCATCCGAGGCAACCGCTCGTGGATGAAGGCTCGCGAGGCCGTGCTTTCGTCGGATGCGTTAGGCGACATTCACGACATCTCTCCTATCATTCAGCCCGGCATGAGCGACTCGGCCTCGTTGGACAACGTTTTCGAGTTTTTCGTGATGAACGGCATGTCGCTGCCTCAGGCCCTGAGCATTATGGTGCCCGAGAGCTTCAACGACAAGAACCCCATCTCAGAGGACCTCAAGGCTTTCTATGAGTACCATTCCATCCTGATGGAGCCCTGGGACGGACCTGCCGCCCTGCTCTTCAGCGACGGCCGCTACGCCGGCGGCATGCTCGACCGCAACGGCCTGCGCCCCGCACGCTATACCATCACCAAGACCGGCACGATGGTAGTGGCCTCCGAGGTAGGCGTAATGGACTTCGACCCGACGGTGATTGCCGAGAAGGGACGCCTGCAGCCCGGCAAGATGCTGCTTGTCGATACCCAGGAGGGCAAGATATACTACGACGGGGAGATTAAGGAGCGGCTCGCCTTTGAGCATCCCTACCGCCAGTGGCTCAACACCAACCGCATTCAGCTTGAGAAGATACACACCGGCCGCAAGGTCTCCAATGCCGTTGACAACCTTGAGGCCAAGGAAGTGGCATTCGGCTTCGGCGAGGAGGATGTGCAGGACACCATCATTCCAATGGCCACCCAGGGCAAGGAGCCCACAGCCTCGATGGGCAACGACACGCCGCTCGCCGTACTGTCAACCAAGCCGCAGATTTTCTTCAACTATTTCCGCCAGCAGTTTGCTCAGGTCACCAACCCCGCCATCGACTCCATCCGTGAGGAACTGGTGATGAGCCTGACCGAATATATCGGACGCGTGGGCACGGGCATCCTCAATCCTGACGAGACCAACTGCAAGATGGTGCGCCTGCCCCACCCCATTCTGACCAACAGTCAGCTCGACATCTTGCAGAACATCCGCTACAAGGGCTTCAACACCAAGAAGCTGAGCATCACGTTCAAGCCGGCGGAGGCAGGCAACGAGCATCCGGGCGACGCATTGCGCGAGGCCATCGCAAAGCTTTGTCACGACGCTGAGCAAAGCGTAGATGATGGCTACAACTACATCATTCTTTCCGACCGCGATGTCGATGACACCCATATCGCCATTCCTTCGCTGCTGGCAGTGAGCGCCGTCCATCACTATCTCATCAACGTGGGCAAGCGCGTGCAGACCGCCCTTATCGTGGAGAGTGGTGAGATACGTGAGGTGATGCACGCCGCCCTGCTGTTGGGCTATGGCGCATCGGCCCTCTGCCCCTATATGACTTACGCCATTCTCGACGACCTGGTCAAGAGAGGCAAAATACAGGAGAACTATGCCACAGCCGAGGCCAACTACATTGCCGCGGTCAAGAAAGGCCTGCTCAAGATTATGGCAAAGATGGGCATCTCCACCATCCGCTCCTACCGCGGCGCGCAGATCTTTGAGGCTGTCGGCCTCTCTGAGAGCCTGCTCCGCACCTACTTCGGCACTGAGGTAAGCACCATCGGCGGCATAGGCCTCGACACCATTGCCCGCGACGCCGTGCGCTTCCACAACAAGGCGGGCGAGGAACTCAAGAAAGGCAGCGACATCCCATTGCCCAACCTCGGACAGTTCCACTGGCGCTACGACGGCATCAAGCACGCCTGGAACCCTGAGACCATAGCTGCCCTGCAGTTGGCTACCCGTACTGGCAACTACGAGCTGTTCAAGAAATACGAGGCACTGGTTGACGACAAGCCCGAACCTGTGTTCATCCGCGACTTCCTCGACTTCAAGCGCAACCCGATAGACATCAACAAGGTGGAGCCTGTCGAGAGCATCGTCAAGCACTTCGTCACCGGCGCCATGTCGTTCGGGGCCCTGTCTAAGGAGGCCCATGAGGCTCTGGCACTGGCCATGAACGCCATCGGAGCCCGTTCCAACACCGGAGAGGGCGGCGAGGACAACGAGCGCTACCACGCCACTGTCGACGGCATTAGCCTGTCGAGCAAGACCAAGCAGGTGGCATCGGGACGTTTCGGCGTCACCACAGAATATCTTGTCAATGCCGAGGAAATCCAGATTAAGGTGGCCCAGGGTGCCAAGCCCGGTGAGGGCGGCCAGCTGCCAGGCTTCAAGGTCAACGAGATTATCGCCAAGACGCGCAACTCCATTCCCGGCATCTCGCTCATCTCTCCCCCGCCCCATCATGACATCTACTCCATCGAGGACCTGAAACAGCTCATCTTCGACCTGAAGAATGTCAATCCAAAGGCTGCCATCAGCGTGAAGCTCGTGGCTGAGAGTGGTGTGGGTACCATTGCCGCCGGAGTGGTCAAGGCCAAGGCCGACCTCGTCGTCATCTCCGGCGCCGAGGGCGGCACTGGTGCCTCGCCGGCCTCCAGCATGCGCTTCGCGGGCATCTCACCCGAGATTGGCATTGCCGAGACACAGCAGACACTGGTCAAGAACGGGCTCCGTTCGCTCGTGCGGCTGCAGGTTGACGGACAGCTGAAGTCGGCCCGCGACATCATCATGCTCGCCCTGCTTGGCGCCGAGGAGTTCGGTTTCGGCACCGCGGCCCTCATCACCTTGGGTTGTGTGATGATGCGCAAATGCTCGCAGAACACCTGCCCCATGGGCGTGGCCACGCAGAACCCGAAGCTCCGCGCCCATTTCCGCGGCGACTACCACTACGTCATCAACTTCTTCAAGTTCTTGGCCGAACATGTTCGCGAGTACCTCGCCGAGATGGGCTACACCTCGCTCAACGATATTGTTGGTCACACCGAGCTGCTCGTTCCGCGTGACACGTCGAAGATATGGGCCCCCGTCCCGCAAATGGTCAGGAGCAAGTGGGACAGTCTCGATTTCAGCCACCTCGAGAAGCGCGAGAGCGGAGACGTGAGCCTCTTCTGCACCAGGACGCAGGACCACGAGCTCAACAACCTCCTCGACCAGCAGATTATAGCCGGCTCACAACAGTCCATCTCCGACAAGGAGGAAGTCAACCTCGACTTTGCCATCCGCAACACCAACCGCGCCGTGGGCTGCATGCTCTCGGGCATCATCGCCTCGAAATACGGCGAGGAAGGTCTGCCCGACGACACCATCAACGTGCGCTTCAAGGGCTCTGCCGGACAGAGCTTCGGCGCGTTCCTTGTCCACGGTGTCAACTTCAAGCTTGAGGGCGAGACCAACGACTATTTCGCCAAGGGGCTGTCGGGTGGCCGCATCTCTATTCTGCCGCCTATCCGTAGCAACTTCAACGCCGAGGACAACATCATCGCCGGCAACACGGGACTCTATGGTGCCACGTCGGGTGAGCTGTATATCAACGGTAAGGTGGGCGAGCGCTTTGCAGTGCGCAACTCGGGAGCCATAGCCGTTGTCGAGGGCGCCGGTGACCACTGCTGCGAGTATATGACCGGCGGCCGTGTGGTGGTGCTGGGCAAGACCGGGCGCAACTTTGCCGCCGGCATGTCGGGCGGCGTGGCCTACGTCTGGGACAAGGACCACGACTTCGACTTCTATTGCAATATGGGAATGGTGGAGATAAACCTCGTCGAGGGTACCACCTACCGTAAGGAACTGCATGAGCTTATCCGCCAGCATTACCTTTACACTGGCTCGAAGCTCGCACGCACCATGCTCGACGACTGGAACCGCTACATTGAGGACTTCATCCAGGTCGTTCCTATTGAGTACAAGCGCGTGCTGCAGGAAGAGCAAGTGAGGAAGCTGCAGCAGAAGATTGCAGACATGCAGAGAGATTACTAATATTTCGGTAAACGGATAAATCAAGAAGAAATGGGAAATCCTAAAGGTTTTTTGGAGGTAGAGCGCAAGGAGGCCGGCTACCGTCCAATACATGATAGAATACACGATTTTGGCGAGGTGGAGCAGACCCTCAACAGCAATGACCGCCGGTTGCAGGCCAGCCGTTGCATGGACTGTGGCGTGCCTTTCTGCCACTGGGCCTGCCCCCTGCACAACAAGACCCCTGAATGGAACGACGCGCTCTACAAGGGCGACTGGAAGTTGGCCTATGAGCTGCTCAGCGAGACCAACGACTTCCCTGAGTTCACGGGGCGCGTCTGCCCCGCACTCTGCGAGAAGGCTTGCGTGCTGAACCTGATGGAGCATGAGCCGACGACCAACCGTGAGAATGAGGCCGCCATTGCTGAGCATGCTTACCAGGAGGACTATGTCGTGCCGCGCATCCCGCAGCGAAACGGCAAAAAGGTGGCCGTGGTCGGCGCCGGCCCGTCAGGACTGAGCGTGGCGACGCGGCTCAACCAGATGGGATATGAGGTAACAGTGTATGACGCCCGTGAGGACGCCGGAGGACTGCTGCGCTTCGGCATTCCCAACTTCAAGCTCAACAAGACCATCATCGACCGCAAGATGAACGTCCTGAAGCAGGAGGGCATAAAGTTCGTTTACAACACGATGCTCGTGCCGGAGGACAGTGAGGCTCCCGGCAGCGTCAACATCCAGAACGACCCGCTGTTGGGCAAGGACAATAAAGTCACTGCCAGTCAGCTTTCAAAGGACTTCGACGCCGTGGTCATCTGCACCGGAACACCTGAGGCCCGCGACCTGAAAATCCCCGGAAGAGAGTTGAAAGGCGTTTATTTCGCGCTTGAGATGCTCAGTCAGCAAAACCGTATGCTTGCCGGAGAGGAGTTTGCCAAGGACCAGCTTGTCAATGCCAAGGGTAAGGACGTGCTTGTCATCGGCGGTGGCGACACCGGGTCCGACTGTATCGGCACGGCCCATCGCCAGGGGTCCAAGAGCGTGACGCAGATTGAGATCATGCCGCGGCCCGTTGAGGGACCCGACGACCCGAAGAATCCCTGGCCCAACTGGCCCCGCACGCTGAAAACGACTTTCGCCCACGAGGAGGGCTGCACACGCCGATGGAATATCAACTCGCTCGAGTTCATCGGAAAGAACGGCAAGGTGACGGGCGTGAGAGTGCAGGAAATCAAATGGGAGCCCAATCCCGACGGCGGACGGCCTATCATGAAACCAGCCAAAGACCCCGAGGTCATCAAGGCCGACATGGTGTTGCTGGCCATGGGCTTCCTGCGTCCCCAGCAGCCCGAGTATCCCGATAACGTTTTCGTGGCCGGCGATGCCGCCAACGGTGCCAGCCTGGTGGTGCGCGCCTTGGCCAGCGGCCAGGATGTGGCAGAAAAAGTGAACCAGTACTTACAGCATAAGTAGTTTTACCTATCAAGTAAACATGTTGGTTAAGGCGGAGCATCAGCGGATGTCCCGCCTTTTTGATGCCCGCCATGGAGACGCCTGGCGCAGACGGGTCACCCGGTGCTGCCAAATGGGTTACCTGGCGCTGCCAGACGGGTCACCCGGCGCTGCCAGACGGGCCGTCCGACAAGCTGCGGTGACCGCTACGCACACCTGCGGCGACCGCCACGCACATCTGCGGCGACCGCCACGCACACCTGCGGCGACCGCCCCACCTCGGCAAGTCACCCGTATCAGGGCGGCATCCGGCTAAGATGACCCCGGCATCCGGCTGAGATGACCCTGCCATCTGTTTTTTTTGTGACTATGATTTACGGTAAGTTATCCCAGGCGTGGCGTGTGGAGCCGCTTCAGCTGACTTCATCACATCTTTGGCTGGATAAAGTGTCAGCATTGATTATCAATCAGTTATACGCATGTTTCTGCAATTGATGGTGACGCATTTACGAATTAAGGAAAAAGAAATCTAAAAGTACACCTAATCTATGAATGACTTGTCGATATCCCGTTCTCCTCTTGATCCTAATCTTCGTGCCAGCGTCCTTGGAGTTGTACGTCACCGGCGGCAATATTGTACATCACTGGTGGCAGTGTTGTACATCACTGGTGGCAGTGTAGTGGCCG
>CABVDL010000112.1 GCA_902497035.1 uncultured Prevotella sp. | reverse complement strand
CGTGACTATTTTCCAAAAACTTATTCTCGATTCAGGGTGATGCATTGACGAAGTCGGAAAAAATTACGGGATAGCCTTTGCCCGAAAGACTATCCCGCAGATTTAATTCCGAAGCTCTATTGGGAGTGTCAGCAGCCTACTCATCGTCCTCGCGGGCTGCGGGGAACTTCATGATGGCGAAGCCGCTCTCCGTACGTCCCACATACAGCCAAAGCACGCTGTCGTTGCCGTTGGCATCCTTCTCAATGTAGTAGTTGGTGCTGATGCCCGGCTGGCTTATTCCGCTGCCACCCACGAGGAAGCGGTAAGCGGCATTGTGGTTCTCGGCATCGTTGAAGATTTGGAAAGCCTCCTGCGTGTTGCTGCCCTTTGTGAGGTCATAGACAAACATGCCCGGCGTGGCGGTGCTTGAGCTGCCGAAGCAGACGGGAGCCGTGAGCAGATAGCGCGCGCCGTTGAACATGAAGATGCGCGCGTCATCGCTCTCCGCAGCCACCGTGTTGGTACCGAGCCTTGCCTTTGAGTTGAGACCCTCGTCACAGAGCGAGAGGTTGACGCCGCTCAACTTGCCGGTGCTGCCCAACAGGTTGACACGCGCGCCGCTCAACAGGTATTCGTCGGTACCCTCAATGCGATTGATGTGCATGCACATGCCGGCCTTGTCGGTGGCCTGCAGCTCGATGCGTGCCGGTGCTCCCACCGTCTTGTAGTCGGAGACGGGCAGGCGCAGCACCTCGGAATAGTCGTTTGACGGGAAGAACATGTAGCCGTTGCCGCCGGCATCGAGACAGAGGGACATGGCATCACCGTGGCGGGCTGCGGCGCCGTCAATCTGGCTTACGTCGATGTCGGCGATACATTCAGGCGTTGACTCCGGCGTGTCGTAGTAATAGACCTTGAGCGGAGAGGCCAGCGCGCCCGAGAGGCTTGCCAGATAGATGTGGCCGCCTGCCAGCGCGCCGCAGTTATAGGCAAAGGTGCCGCCGCTGACCCCATCAAGCGACAGGCTGATGGGTTGCACCTTGCCCTGCTCCAGGTCAGAGACCTTGAGCAAGTGGGCACCGGGAGCCGACGGGTCATCAGCTGTCGGATTGCGGTAGCACACGAGTACGTACTTGCCGTCGAATGCCGTGCAACGGGTCTGGGCATCCGAGATATACTTATAGATGTTGGTACCCGTGTAATCGCATACCACGGTACCATTCTCAAAGTTGGCGCCGAACACCGGCACGCGCTTGCGCACGGTCATGAAGTAGTCCTTGTAACGGTTGTGGTTCTTCACGCGCAGCGTCCTGGTGACCTGCGTCGTTGCGTCGTCCATCGAGAAGTCCAGCGTGTCGCTCTCCGGATCAAGGTGGGCGCCCTCCGACATCGTCGCACTGACGACGAGATGGGAGAAGTCGGAACTCTTGTCGAGCTTGGGAAACTTCACGGTCTTGGCATCCTCGTCGATGGTACCCTCCACCACGGTGTTGCCCTCGGCACCGGCATTGATAATCTTGATGCTTAGCAGGTCGTTGGCATAGGGGTTCTCCGTGGCCGATGGATAATCGTCGGAACAGCCGGCGAGCATGGAGCCGGCCGCAAGGGCCGACAGCATGATGAAATGATTTATCTTCAGCATAATTGTATTCTTTTACTTATTAATAAGTTCCAGTCCGCTCAATCGTTGGTCGATGGCCATCCCTGAGTCTGGGTGAGCGTGTAGCCGTGGACCTTGTAGTCGTTGATTTGGTTGGTGCCAATGGGACAGAGATAGGGGTTGACGTTGGTCATATTGAGGAACTGCTGGCGCGGCTCCGTGGTCTCGGCCTGGAACCAGCCCCTTATCTGCCGGTGGTTATTTCCGTCATAGACCACAAACTCATTCTTGCTGTTCAGCACACGCATCTTTCCCACATAGTTCTTCAGGTCGCCGATAAGGCTGTTCTTTCCATTGCGGCTCATGTCGACGTATGCGCCCAAGAGCAGGTCCGGGTTTTCGGTGGTGTCCATGTAGTTGAGCTTGTGCCAGCGTCTGAGGTCGATGATGCGTCCCTGCTCGAAGGCAAACTCCATGCGGCGCTCGCGGCGTATCTCCCACAGCAGTTTCGGCACGTCGCTGTCACGGTCGGGGTCGTCGGGCAGGCTGGCAAGCTCCATATGCGCCGTCTTCTTCACGCCCAAGGCAGCCTGACCTGCATCAAGCGGCCGGTCGCGTATGGCGTTGATGGAGATGTCGATGTCGTCCTGCGTCACAGCCTCTCCGCCAAGTGTCTCCAACTCGGCCTTGGCCTCAATCCAGTTGAGCAGCACCTCCGAGTAGCGCAGCACGGGGAAGCCCGTCGTGTTGTTGGTGCCGGTCCACTCGGTGGCTGGCGTGCCGCCACTGTTCGAAAGATAGGTGAGTGCGGAGCGCGGAATGAACTTCACGACATAGAGCATGCTGGCGCGCGAGTTGTTGGTCAGCGAGTCATAGAAAGTGGCCTCGAAGCGGGGGTCACGTGTCTGGATGAGCTTCTCCAGACGGAAGTCGCTTGCGCTGGCTACGGTTGACTCCTTATAGTCCTTGCCATCGACGCAAACGAACGACTTTATGAGGTCGGCGGTAGGACCAACCGACATCGACTCGTTCACGTTGCAGTAGGAGGCGATGCAGTGGGTCTTGCCCAGCGAACTGTCGTACTTGCGGTAGAGCAGCACGTCCTTGGCCGACGTGAGGTCGGTGGAGCAGAACAGGTCGCGGAAAGGCGTGACGATGGCATACTTGCCGCTGTTGATGACCATGTCGCCGGCAGTCTTTGCGAGTTCGAAGAACTTCTTTGCCCGCTCGTTGTTGCCGTAGTAGTATTTCTGCCAGCTGCCCTCGTAGAGCGCATAGCGGCTGACGAGTGCGGCGGCAATGTAGCGGTTGACACGTCCCTGTCCGTCGTCCTTGCGGATATTGGCAAGGGCATAGTTGAAGTCCTCATACACACTGTCCATCACCTCGTCGCGGGGCGTGCGGTCCTTATATACCTCGTCACGGTCAAGATTGGAGAGTTCGTGGGTATAGTAAGGCACATCGCCGAAAACATTTACCAGGCGGGCATATTCTATCCCGTGGAACAGCCGCGCGAAGCCCATCCAGTGGTTGTAGGCCTCGTCCGTAAGCACGCCTTTCATACGCTGTTCGAGACGGTCTTTCATGATGTTGATCTTGCGGATATACGCAAAGTCCCATGTCGGTCCCTGGTACAGGCTCTGGTAGTTGCTGGTCGAGGTTGAGGTGCTGCCTATTGAGAGCGGCACCTGCCGGGTGAAGTTAGTCTGTGAGGAGTTGCTCAGCACGTCGTCGCTGAAGCTCGTATTGTTGATGCCCGGCGCATAATAGACCGTCCAGCCCGTGCCGTAGCCCGGGAAGTAATAGTCGTAGAAATCGTTGGCATAGAGCCGCACCTTGGCCTCATTGTTCCAATAGTTGTCGTCCTCCTCCGTAGTCTTCGAAGGACGGTCAAGCACGTCGCTGCATCCGGCAAGTCCCATGAGTCCGGCCAGGGCGACGGCGATAAGGGGAAATATATTGCGTTTCATGATTGCTGGTCTTGATTAGAATGAAAGTTGAACACCAAATGACAGCGACTTGAAGACGGGCGTTCCGGTGCCGGTGCGTCCGAGGTTGTAGTTGTCGGAGAACATGGAGTAGCCCGAGATGGCCTCAGGGTCGATGGGCAGTCCGCGCAGATGGTCGAAAGTGAAGAAGTTCTCAAGCGACATATAGACGCGCAGGTTGCTGACGTAGGCCTTTCTCATCCATTTCTGCGGGAACGTGTAGCCGAAGTTGATGTTCTTCACGCGCAGATAAGCCATGTTGAGCAGATACTTGCTCTGCACCTGCATGGTGTAACCCGTGTTGGCACCGCCGAGGTCCCATGCGCGCGGATAGAAGGCATCGGTATTGTCTTCCGTCCAGTAGTCCTTGCAGAAGGTCTCCGGCATGGCGCCTTCCTTTGCGTTCCATCCGGGAATGGCCAGCTGTCCGGCTCCCCAGATCTTACGCTTGCCGATACCCTGGCAGTAGATGGAGAGGTCGAAGCCCTTGAAGTCGGCTCCTATGCGGAAGCTGTACTCATAGCGCGGCGTGGAGTTGCCAATGACCTTCAGGTCGCCGTGGTCGCCGTTGGTGTTGTTGCCGTTGTCGATATAGCCGTCGCCGTTGAGGTCAACAAACTTCACGTCGCCCGGTGCGCACATCAGCTTGTTGTTGTCCTCGAAGGCCACCTGATAGACGGGATACGGGGTGTTCTGCACGTGGGTGGTGCGGGCCGTTCCCTTGTAGATGACCGTTGTCTTCTTGATGCTTCCATTATCATCATATACGAAGTCATCCTTCTGATACAGCCTGTCGGTCACATAGCCGTAGATGTCGCCGTAGCGGCGTCCGGTAGAGAAGGCGGTGCTGAGCGAGCGGTCGGCCCAAGGCGTGAGATAGTCGGCTCCGCGGACAGTCTTCGTGGTGGCGTCGGACAGTTGGAAGTTGGCCGAGATGCCCAGGCCGTTGGCGAAGCGGTGGCGGTAGTCAACCGACAGTTCCCATCCGCGTGTCTCCAACTCACCGTAGTTGCCGCGTGGTACGTCGGTGCCGAGGGTGACGGGCATGCTCTCGCCCGGGATAATCATATCCTTCGTCTTGCGGTTGTACCAGTCGAACGATGCACCCAACTCATTGTTGAAGAAACGCAGGTCGATACCCAGGTCAAGGGTCTCGATGCGCTGCCATCCGATGTTGGCATCGACAAGCGACGGCGTACCGAAATAGGTGAGCTGCTTGCCGTCGTTGCCAATCCAGTTGGTCTGGCCGCTGCTCAATATGGATTTGTAGAGGCTGTTGCTGACCGACTGGTCGCCGATGGAACCCCATGAGGCGCGTATCTTACCGAAGCTCAGCACTTTCTCCACAGGTCTCATGAACTTCTCACTCGTAAACACCCAACCGCCGGAGAATGATGGGAACCACTTCCACCGCAAGTCTTTGGGGAATTTCGACGAGCCGTCGCGGCGCAGGTTGGCCTCAATGAGATATTTGTCCATGAAAGCATAGTTGATACGCCCGAAGTAGCCCAACTGGCTGTCCCAGTTGCGCCCCGCACTGATAAACTGGTCGCCGGAGGCCAGGTCAAACTGCGGGTTCTCGGGGTCGATGAGGTCGGTCTTTCTGCCGGTGTAGGAACTCCAGTTGCTCGTTACCAGGTTCATACCGAGCATGAACTTGAACGCGTGCATCTGCTCAGGCCCGAGATAGAGCCGGTAGGTGGAGTAGGCATTGAGCGTGTTCTCATTGGCCTTGTAGGTATAGTTGGAGACAGAGCTGATGGTATTGTTGGAATAATAGCTCTGATAGGGGAAGCGGTAAGCGGCCATGGCACCCTCGGCGCTGGCGTCCACCTGGTTGCCCTCACTGTCAACATACACCTGCTGGCCGCTTTCGTCAAGCCATGCGGTGGGTGAATACCACGTCTGGCCGCCGCTGTACTGCACGACGGAGTTGTTGCGGTCGGTGGTCTGGTGGTCGTAGGTGTAGTCAACCTGCACGTCCCAGTTCTTCGTGATGTTGATGGTGGCGCCAAGATTGACGTTGAAATATTTGTTCTGCAGGTTGTCGGTGTTGCTTTGTGCCACCTCCGACACCGGCTCGCGCAGGTTGTTGCCGAACTGGTCGTTAACACCCTCCGGCATCAAGCGGCTCCAGCGGTAGAGGTAGAGCCATGGGTCGGCCACCGTGGTGCCCACGCCGGGATAGCGCTTGTTGCGGTCAGAGTAGAGTGCCCCGGCCC
The DNA here is from genome assembly GCA_902497035.1 of uncultured Prevotella sp. Taxonomy (GTDB): domain Bacteria; phylum Bacteroidota; class Bacteroidia; order Bacteroidales; family Bacteroidaceae; genus Prevotella. The sequence continues at coordinate 1,887 of CABVDL010000112.1, read as the reverse complement.
GCAGGGTGACGTACTTGTTGATTTCCGACGACACGTTGATTTTAGCGTTGTACCGGCGGAAGTCGTCGTGGCTGGCGGCACGCATCATACCATCCTGGTTGAGCAGGCCCAGGCCTATGTTGTAAGAGGTCTTTCCGCTTTTACCGTTCACGGAGAGATTGTGCTGTGACGATGGCGCCCAGTCGCGTATCATGGCCTTCACACCGTCGTAGATGCGGTAGCCGTACTTGTTGGTGCCGTCGAAGTACCAGTCGCGCCCGTAAACCACGGGGTCGTTGTATTTCACCTTGCCGCCATACTTTTTCTGCCATTCCACGGCCTTGGCGTAGCTGTCCTCATCAATGCGCCAGAAACCGCCGGCTGGCATGGCCCCGCCACGGTTGATCTGCGCGTCGAGCGTGTAGCGCAGTCCGTCGATGCCAGCCATGTCGATGTCGTTGGCGATATGCTGAAAAGAAAAGTTGTTGGTATAGCTGACCTCAAACTTGTCGGTCTTGGCACCTTTCTTCGTGGTGATGAGCACTACGCCGAAAGCGGCCTTAGCACCATAGATGGACGATGCGGCAGCGTCCTTGAGCACCGATATTGACTCGATGTCGTTGGGATTGACCATCTGTATGCTGGGTATCTCGACATTGTCAAGCAGGATAAGGGGATTGTTGTTGCCGCTGATGGAGGCCACCTGACCGCGGATTTTGATGATAGGGTCGGAGCCCACCTCACCGGTCGGCACCACCACGTTCATGCCCGGCACCACACCTTGCAGGCCTCGGCCCACATCGGCGATAGGACGGCTTGAGAGGGCCTTGTTCACATCCACCGACGTCACGGCGCCCGTGAGGTCGGCTTTCTTCTGCGTGCCATAGCCCACAACCACTACCTCGTTGAGTTCCTTGTCGTCCTCCAGCATCTTGATGGACATGTTGGACTTCGACTGGACGGTGGTGACGGCAAAGCCCACGTAGCTCAGCTCAAGTTTGGCATTGGGACGCACCGACATCGTGAAATTGCCGTCAATGTCGGTGACGGCGGTGTTCTTCGTACCTTGTTCCTTGACCGTCACGCCAACAAGAGGCTCTCCGTTGGAGTCGGTCACGTGTCCCTTGACGGTACGGGCTGACTGCTGTACGACTTCAACCGCATTTGCCCTAACGGCAAATTCTCTGCCTTCGTTACCCTCAGCGGCCATGATACTGGCAGGAGAAAGTAAACCAAGCATCAGGCATGCGTAAGTTGTTTTGCGAGCAGAACGGCATTGTACGGTAAACCAATGCCCCCTTCGCTTAACGAAATAAGTAACTATACTCATGTTAGATTAGTTAAAGGATTAATATGTTGTTATAGTTATTGCAGCTTTCGTGGATCAGTGGCAAAGTTAAAGTATTTTTATGAAAAAGAGACTTAATCCGCAATATTTTTTCTTAATTATCTTAATTAAGTAACAATAAGGTGAGGTCAGCCGACAAGACCCGAACGGAAATAAGCAAGGCGGAAGCAAAACTTTAGGTCCAAATGTTTTGTTCTTTGCAAAAAAGATGGTAAATTTGCAGAGCTTAATAGTTGGTCTGATAGTTCAATGGATAGAACGGAGGTTTCCTAAACCTTTGATCTGGGTTCGATTCCCAGTCGGACTACATTATGAGCTCCTACATTATAAGGGCTGCATCAGAAACGGAAAATTCTGATGCAGCCCTTTCCTGAATTCGTCAATGCGTCACCTTGAATCGAGAATAAGTTTATTGGAAAATAGTCACGTACAGACCCCCTACGGGACCGAACCAAACGGATTGATGCGGGGTTACGGCGGGGATTTATCCACCGTAGGGGCGGGGTTTATCCCCGCCCTAACCATTGCGGCCAAATCAAAAAAAACAGACACGCCCGTGG
>CABVDL010000111.1 GCA_902497035.1 uncultured Prevotella sp. | reverse complement strand
GAGGGGGTGGGGCCATAGTTCTCCACCGCTTTCTTCACCGACCCGTATTTCAGCAGCAGTGCGTTGGCCTGCTCATAGGGCAGGTGGGTGTAGTCCATCACCATGCGGGTGCCGCGGTCCACGAGCTTCTTGTTGGTGAGTTGCATGTTCACCATGCGGTTGCCCTTGACCCGCCCCATCTGTATCATCAGAGAGGTGGAAATCATATTGAGGATCATCTTCTGGCCCGTGCCCGACTTCATTCGTGACGAGCCTGTGACGAACTCAGGGCCGACAATCATCTCGATGGGATAGTCGCAGGCGGCTGCCATCGGCGTGTCGGGATTAGAGGTGATGCAGCCTGTCAGGCATCCGTGGGCGCGGGCGTCGGTCAGCGCGCCCACAACATAGGGCGTGGTGCCGGATGCGGCTATGCCGATGACGGTGTCGTCCTCGCAGATGTCATGCTCTTCCAGCTCCTGCCAGCCGCGGTGGGGGTCGTCCTCAGCGTTCTCCACGGCATTGCGCAGGGCCGTGTCGCCACCGGCAATGAGGCCATAGACCATCGTGGGCGGCACGCCGAAGGTGGGCGGAAGCTCAGAGGCATCCAGCACGCCGAGACGGCCGCTCGTGCCGGCACCCATGTAGAACACGCGGCCACCGCGCCTCATGCGCGGGACAATCTGCTCCACCAGGGCCTCTATCTGCGGAATAGCCTTCTCCACGGCCAATGCCACTTTCTTGTCCTCCGTGTTGATATCGACCAACAGTTCGTGAACGCTTTTCTTCTCCAAGTCGTCATAGAGCGACGGCTGTTCGGTAATCTTTATGAATGCCATGTTGTTTTTACTAACTTAATACTCAGAACTCCTAACTCCTAACTCCTAACTCCTTACTCCTTACTCCTAACTCCTAACTTCTAACTTCTAACTTCTAACTTCTAACTCCTAACTCCTAACTTCTAACTTCTAACTCCTAACTTTCAGTATGGTATTCCACCAGGGCATCCATCGGGGCCTGAATGATGCGGCCGAGGTGCATGCCCTCTTCCTGCAGGGCCTCGGTGAGCGGCTCGCGGTAATACTTTGCGATGCTGCCGTTGAAGCCGATGGGCAGGGTCTGCCAGCCGTCGTACTGCATGACGTTGCGGCGTAGGAACGAGCGGAAGCTCTCCTTCACCAGACTGTAAATCTCTGGCTCATGGATGTTCTCCTCCAGGAAAGGCACAAACGAGGCGAGGAAGGTGTTGGGCTTGGGCTGACGATAGACGCGGTCGATGATTTCGGCCGGCGTGAGCTTGAACTTCTCGAAGAAGCGGTCGCAGATGGGCTTGGGCAGCTGGTTTTTCAGCACGTCGCCCACGAGGAGCTTGCCCAAGACGGCCCCGCTGCCCTCGTCGCCGAGAATGAAGCCGAGCGGCGACACGTTCTTCACGAGTTGGCTGCCGTCGTAGGAGCACGAGTTGCTGCCAGTGCCGAGGATGCAGGCTATGCCGGGCTTGTGGCCGCAGATGCCGCGCGCCGCGCCGAGCATGTCGCTGGCCACCTCGCAGCAGCCCTTTATGTTGAGGTTGGCGCGCAGGGCGCGCTCCACCACGGGCTGCTTCTCCTTGGTGCAGCCGGCTCCGTAGAAGTGCACCTCATCCACCTCGGCCTTGGGCAGCTCCGGCACGAGATGAGCCTTAATCTCCTCGGTGATGGCCTCTTCCGACATCTGGAAGGGGTTCATGCCGCTGGTGCGGATTTTCTTTGTCAGCTTGCCGTTCTCAACGAGGCCCCAGTCGGTTTTTGTGGAGCCACTGTCTGCTAAAAGTATAATCATAGTTGTAATGGTTTTTATAGTCTGTTATAGTCTCTATAGTCTCTATAGTCTCTATAGTCTCTATAGTTTCTATAGTTTCTATAGTGTCTATAGTTTCTATAGTTTCTATAGCTTAATAAAGATGTGTTTCTTGTAAAGCCAGAGGCCGACGAGCCAGCAGGTCAGCACGCACAGCAGCGCCCAGCAGAGCGAGGCCCACTGCACGGGCAGAAAGGCCGACAGCACGTCGCCGAAGCAAACCTTCTGCAGCGTCTTGCCGCCGAAGAATGGAATGATGGAGTAGGGGATGAGCAGCAGGTCGGACAAGACGTAGAGGGCCAGCGGATTGACACCGAAGACATGGAAGAACTCGGTGACGCGCCCTTTGTAGCCACGCTTGTCGATGAGCCAGATCATCAGGGCGAGCAGCGTGCTGGCAATGCCGCAGGTGGCCATGGCGTAGGTGGGGGTCCAGAGCTTCTTGTTGATGGGGCAGAGGTAGGCCAGCAGTGCCCCGGCGAGCATGAGCAGCGCGCCGATGACGAAGAGCCGCTCAATCTTGTCGTTGAGGTCGTTGACGTCCGTGATGACCTTGCCCACGCAGAAGCCTGTCAGCACGTGGCCCAGGGCGGGCAGCGTGGAGAGCAGTCCCTCGGGGTCGGGGACGTCCCAGGCGTAGGTGTGGTCGATGCCCAGTACGGCATAGTCGATGACGGCCAGAATGTTGGAGGCGTCGTGGGCAAAGCCGTTGCCGAGCTCAAGCACGATGTAGTAGCCCACGAAGATGAGGGCAATGAGCCATGGTATGAGCTTGTGCCTCACAGAGAGGGCGACGACGGCCGCCAGGCCGTAGCATATACCGAGGCGGGGCAGCACGCCGAGCAGGCGCAGGTGGGCCAGCGCATAGCCGAGTCCCTGCCAGCGCGACGGGTCGATGAGTCCGTGTATCCACGTGAGCAGCAGAGAGATGGCCAGGCCGATGCCCCACAGCAGGAACGCGCGCTTCGCAATCTTGCGGGCGCAGGGCCACGACCAGGAGAAATTGAACTTGCGCAGCGACAGGTAGGTGGTGATGCCCATGATGAACATGAACGTGGGGAATACGAGGTCGGTGGGCGTGAGGCCATTCCACTCAGCGTGGCAGAGCGGCGCGAAAGAGTCTGACTCAGGGCCGCCCGGGTTGTTGACCAGTATCATGCCGGCAATGGTGAGGCCGCGCAGAATGTCGATGGACAGGATGCGCTTGCTTTTGGAAGTATTAGTCATTTATACAGATAGTATTTCTTTGCCAGGCTGCGGAAACTCTCGACATCCTTGTCCCAATAGGGTTTTGCGTCGGCCCAACGGTGGTTTTTCAGAAACAGCGTGCGTATCTGGTGGGAGCCGCACACCTTGTCAATCATGCCCCAGCGTTTGGTGTCCTCGCCCATGGGGTCGTGGTCGGGGTAGAGGCGGTAGAGTTCCTGCAGCGCGTACCACTGCACGTCGCAGAGATTGGCGCGGCGGTAGTCGGTGATGTACACCTGCACGCCCTGCAGCTCCTTACCCTTGCCCGGACCGTAGTAGGGCGTGTAGCAGATGGGGCGGAACGTGTAGCCGGGCAGACGGAGCGCGTTCATGGCGTCGGCGAAGTCCTGCGCGTTGACCCATTCGGCGCCAATGAGCTTGAACGGCAGCGTGTAGCCCACGCCGATGGAGATGGTGTTGAGCTCGCCGACGATGCCGGTGATGCTGTAGAACGGCGCCGTCGAGGCCTCGGGAATATGGGGCGACGACAGCACCCACGGCAGGCCGGTGTCCTCGTAGGTCATGCGGCGCTTCCAGCCTTTCATCCTCACCACCGTGAGGTCGCACTTGCCGCCGAGCATGTTCTCGCCGTTGAGCAGCAGGGCCACCTCGCCGGGCGTGAGGCCATAGACGTAGGGTATCTTGAACTGGGAGACGAAGCTGACGCAGTCGTCCTCAACGAGGTTGCCCTCAATCTTCTCTCCGCCAAGCGGGTTGGGACGGTCTAACACCACCACCTTGATGTGGTGCCTGGCGGCCGCCTTCATTATATTATATAAGGTGGAGATATACGTGAAGGAGCGGCATCCCACGTCCTGGATGTCATATACCAGCACGTCGATGCCTTGTAGCATCTCCTCGGTGGGTACGCGTGTCTTGCCGAAGAGCGAGTACACGGGCAGGCCGGTGCGGGCGTCGGTGTTGCCCTCGACGGCGTCGCCCGCATGCGCGCTTCCCCTTACGCCGTGTTCGGGACCGTAGAGTGCCACGAGCCTCACGCCAGGCGCGCGGTGGAGAATGTCAATGTCCGACTCAAGGTGGCTGTCCACGCCCGTAGGGTTGGTGACGAGGCCCACGCGCTTGCCCTGAAGCAACTTGAAGCCGTCGGCTCTCAGCACCTCGATGCCCGGCATGACGCGCCTGGCGGAGCAGGCTGAGGCCGCGAGGCAGAGGCAGGTGAGGAAAAACAGAATGCGTTTCATGCTATGTAATGGTTATTTTCGTCCGTATTCAGGGTCAATCTGGCGGCGCACCACGAAGGTGATGAGCAGCGTGGCGGCACAGCAGGCCATCACCATCCAGAAGAAGTTGACGTAGCCGATGGCCTCTTGTATGTATCCGGCGACAAAGCCCGGGAGCATCATGCTCAGAGCCATGAATGCCGTGCAGATGGCATAGTGGGAGGTCTTGAACTCGCCTTCGGAGAAGTACATCATGTAGAGCATGTAGGCCGTGAAGCCGAAGCCGTAGCCAAACTGCTCGATGCAGAGGGCAACGGTGATGACAGCCACGCTGGAGGGCTGGGCGATGGCGAGATAGACAAAGGTGAGGCAGGGCAGCGTCATGCAGGCCGCCATGAGCCACAACGAGCGTTTCAGTCCCATCCTCGAGGCGATGATGCCGCCGATGATGCCGCCGCCCAAGAGTGCGATGACGCCGAACGTGCCATAGACCAAGCCCACCATCTCGGTGCTCATGCCCAGTCCGCCCACGGCCTTGCTGTGGACGAGGAACGGCTGGCACATCTTGATGAGGAAGCCCTCGGGCAGGCGGTAGAGCAGCATGAACGCTATGGCCCACAGCACGTGGGGCTTCTTGACGAAGGTCACGAAGGAACCCATCAGCTCGCTCCAGTTGCTCTCTCTCACGGGGCCAGTGCCTTTGCAGACTTTCTCCTGGCTCACGCGCGGCCGGTCGTTGTCGGAGTGGGGCAGCATGAACGTGTGGTAGAGGGTGATGAGGAAGAAGATGACGGCACTCACGCCGAGCGTCACGCGCCAGGAGAACGGGATGTCGTGGGTTTGCGTCTCTATGGTTCCGGCGATGAACACCAGCACGCCCTGGCCGAAGACCGAGGCGATGCGGTAGAACGTGCTGCGGATGCCGATGAACGCGGCCTGGCTGCTCGGACTGTGGGCCAGCATGTAGTAGCCGTCGGCGGCAATGTCGTGGGTGGCCGAGGCGAATGCGGCGATGATGAACAGTACGAGCGTTAGCGTGAACATGCTGATGGGCGTGTGGCCCGTGGCGATGAGCGCGGGCGAGGGAGAGGGCAGCGTGAGCGTGAGTAAGACAAGGAGGATGGTGAGCAGGGCCTGCATGGTGACTATCCACCAGCGCTTGGTCCTGACCACATCGACCAGCGGGCTCCAGATGCCCTTCAGGAACCAGGGGAAATAAAGCAGGGTCGTGAAAAACGCCATGTCGCCGTTGGGCACGCCCATCTTGGTGAACATCATCACGGAGATGTTGTTCACCACGAAGTAGGGCACGCCCTCGGCAAAGTAAAGCGTGGGCACCCACACCCACGGCGTGACTTGTTTGCTATTCATGCGTCTGCGGTTTAATGGTTGCCGTTGGCCTTGTTCATGGCGATGCGCGCCATGAGCTCCCACGTGCGGATGCGGTCCTTGTAAGTGTTGTTACGGTTTTCTTTCTCGATGGAGAGGTCGCCGTCGGAGTTGTCGTCCCATCGGCGGCAGCAGTACACGGGGTCGTAGATGCGGCCAATGAGGTAGTGGCGGCTTACGGCCAGGCAGAAGGCGTAGTCCTCGCCGTAGTTGACGTTGGGCATCGTGATGTCGCGCAGCAGCGGCGAATACATGCCGCGGGGCGCGCCGAGGCCGTTGATGCGCAGGGCGTTGTTGCGTCCGTTGTCGGGAGTCCACTCGGCATGGTCAATCTTGCCCGGCGGCAGAATGTTCTTGTTGATGTCAGTCAGCACGTAGGTGCCGAGGATGACGCCCACCTTCTGCTCCTTGAAGGCATCGTAGTATTTCTGGAGGGTGCTCTCGTCGAGATACACGTCGTCGGAGTCCAGCTGCACGATGAAGCGGCCGCAGCGCGGGTCGTGGGCGCAGAGGTTCCAGCTGCCGCCCACGCCGAGGTCGCGGCGGTCGGTGACGATGTGGATGATGCGCTCGTCGGTGAACTCATCGACAGCCTCGGTGGTGCCGTCGGTGGAGTGGCACTCCGGGCCATTCTCAACGACAAAGACGTTGAAGGGGAACGTGGTCTTCTGGCTCAGTGCGCTGTTGATGGCGTCGCGGATAGTGCGGATGCGGTTGCGCACGGGTATCATTACCGATATTTCCACGGGGAAATCGCCCCTCGACGTGTCAACGCTGCGGAACTCGGGCTTCAGGTATCCGCCAATCTCCTTGAGGTATTCCGTTACGGCCTGCTCCATCTCTACCTGCGAGGCGCGGTTCTTTGGGTCAACATAGTCGAAGAGCTTCTCGCCCGTCTTGCGCGTGTCTAGCTCCACCTCGGAATAGAGATACTCGTTGATGTGGCAGAGCTGGTATCTCTCGGCCAGCTTCAGGCGCAGGTCGTAGAAGCCGGCGGCCTGATAGTCGGCCTTCATGCGGGCGGCGGCATCTTTCAGCGCGTCGGTGCGGAAAAGCAGCACGGAGCCGAAGTTGAAGTCATCGCGAAGCGAGCCCATCTGGTAGTCGATGGTCGGTGCGTCGGTGCGCTTGCCGTCGGCCGAAATGTTATAGTGGTCGGTGTAGCTCATGCCGGCTTTCGTGATGTCGGCAATCTGCACCATGCGGTTGAGGGCGAGGTAGCCGAGCTGCATGAACTGGCCCTTGAGGAAGAGCAGCGTATAGGGAGTGGTTGTCCTGGAGGCGATGTCCTTGAGCGTGGCTGACGCCTTAATGTTGCCATCCACTACGGTCACAGTGTTGACGAGCGTCTCGGCTCCCAACATATCGACGTTTCTCTTTGTCTCTTCTTCCGTGCCGCGTGGCACGAAGCAGTCAATCAATTTTTCCATAATGGTTTATAATTTTTGTTCATTGTTGTTTGGACGCGACGCTTGTTTGTCCATGGAAGTAAGTGTTCCATACGCAAATGCAAAATTACATTATTGTTTTCTTAATCGGCTCTTTTGACCTTAAAATTTTTCTAATTATGGCCAGTTATGGTAAATATTCAGCGAATGCTCGTGACTTTGTCTATACGTCACCCATGTGTAATCAGGAGGCCGGTGGCCGGCACCACATAAATTGGTTTCTCTGCAGGGGCCGGTCTTGTGCCGGCCCTAAAACAATGACCAAACCGATTAATGACCCAACCGATTTAAATTTGTCGAACATTTTTTTAGGGCCGGCACAAGACCGGCCCCTGCAGTGCCACCGGGGGCAATCAATCTATAAAATGTAAAGTTTTTTGGTGTTTTAAAGCGGCTGAGAACGGCCTTGAAACGGAACGGCCGATGGTTGGCCCAAACGACGGGGCTTCTCGCGAAAGTTTCGCAAATGACTTTCAGTCAATCAGTTACGTTTACGCCGCTCAAAGTTCCGTCTGCAAGGAGTGCTGACATGGGTCAGACTGGGCCCTGATATGACCCAAATGGCAGTGCGATTCAAGCCAGATGGCAGTGCGATTCAAGCCAGATGGCAGTGCCATTCAAGCCAGATGGCAGTGCCATTCAAGCCAG
>CABVDL010000110.1 GCA_902497035.1 uncultured Prevotella sp. | reverse complement strand
ATTTCGCTAATCACCAAATTTATAAGCACTTATAATTCATCGAACTCACGTTAATCTTATTTTTTTGCAATGGTAGTAATTGATAACCATAAAACGTCTAAATCTTAATATAAATTTCGGTTTTAGACGCTTTATGGTTATACTATTGACTATATTCGTTTACATCGATTGTATCCAGTACTTTTCAAAACCGATATTACTCATGTGTGTAATGTGGTATTGATTGTGTCCAATTTCATTTCTCGAACAAGTCCTCCAAAATTATCACTTCCTGAAAGCGTCAGAAATATACAGTCCACTGCTGTCAAAATCATCAACAATATTCTCCGGCAGTATCACGTATGGTTTCTTTCCATCAACAGGCTCATGCCTTAAAAACAAGGCATAGTAGACTGTGTGTCCTTTGGTATAGGCGAAGTCTTTACTACGAGCTTTCAGGTCATCCAGCAAGCTTTCGGCATGCTCTTCTTTCGTCCATTTACATTCACCGATAAGAAGGCTCTTCTTGTCTATGGATTCTGCCACAAGATCAAGTTCTATTTGCTTGTCTTTAGCTACAGTACCCCACCATCTAGAAGCAACGTCCCATGTAATGCCGAATACTGTGTTTCCACTCACAGCATGTCTGCAAAGGCGTTCCCACTCTTTACCTGCGAAATCGGGATAATTAGAAGTAATATAATTTCTTACAACATTATATCTGTTAAGTCCTATCATCGACCTTTCTGGCACGATGAAACGGTAATAGAAACTCAGAAACTCGTCTGAAATCTTGTAAAGGCTTTTTTTCGTGCTGCGTGGACTTTCACCAAACGGAATTTCCCTTTCGATGTATCCAAGTTTCACCAACCGATTCAAAGGTACGCTTATGTCGGTTGCCTTGCGGCCCAACCGTGAGGCAATCTCAGAGACGCGGTTGGCTCCATTACCGATTAGTGACAGAATGGAAGATGCGATAACCGTTGTTGAAAGATCATCTGCAAGCAGTCTGTCTGGCTCGTCAAACAGAGTTCCTTCGGTGTTCGCTATCTGGCTCATGACAGCATCCACCATATTGCCATTTTCCTCACGGAGAACCCAATATCGTGGGACCCCACCCCATGCGGCGTACTCATCCACGATTTCATCGGCCGGCTCTTCCTTGAAAGCCTGTTGAAGAAAACGAATATGGAGAGGACGTAACTTGATGATGGTGCCGGCGCGACCATATAAAGGCTCAGAAGGATTGAGGACAATATCTTGCATAAGATGCTGGGAAGAACCACAGATTATCAAATGAAATGGAAATCTCCTCATATCAATGAACCTTTGAAGAATCGACGGAAGTTCCGGACAGGACTTTACCAAATAGGGAAACTCATCCAAGCATACAGTGAACATGTTTTCTCCTTTGGCACGGTAGCAGAGTTCCGTAAACAAGCTATCCCAGTCCGTAAACGGCAGCTTGTCAAAATTGTCGAACTTTGAGGATAAAGCCATGGCGAATAACCTTCTCTGTTGCGTTTGGTCACTCTTGTCGGCCATAAAGAAAACATCATCCGCACCAAGTATTTTTTGTATGAGCGTTGATTTTCCAAGCCTACGCCTTCCGTAAACTACCACAAATGATGGTTCTTTCTTGTTCAAGGCCTTTTGAAGTCTCGCCATCTCCTCTTTTCTGTCTAAAAACTCCATAAGCACTATGATATTATAGAGTGCAAATATAATAATTTAAAATTATAATAGCAAAGAAGCGAGCATTTTTTTGCAGTATTCTCCGTCTATATTCTTCATTTCACCAAAGAATAATCCCGAAAAGGTATAATTATTGTCTATTCATTCACGAACGCATCAAACATGCCATTCTTGGCAAAACAAAGCGTACTTTGAACCTGTTTATTTATTGGCAATAAATAAAATTAAGTGTTTTTATTTACTGGTAATTAATAAATCACTTTCTTTGCATAGAAAAATGGTTAAGTTAATCGAACTCAGAATGTTCCGGGACTGAACTGCACCGAGACGACCAGCTCGCGGGGGCGCAGGCTGTAGCTGTTGGTGAACACGCCCACGCCGCTGTAGGTGGTGGTGGAGTAGTCTTTCTTGTTGAAGATGTTGCGCAGCTCGGCCTTGATGCGCACCCGCCTGATCCTCCATACGATGGAGGCATCCATGAGAAGGGTGTTGACCGACGGCGCGTTCATCAGGTCGTTGTGGTAGAAAACGCCGCCGAGCGTGGCATCCACATGGCCAAGCGTCGATGTCAGCGAGAGCCGTTGTGTCCAGTTGAAGAGGCTGTTGGCGGCATCTGTGCCCGCCTCGGAGCGGCTCAGAGAGAAGGTGCCTTTGTAGTCCATCTCCATGAATGAGGGTGAGTAGACTACCTCAGGTTCCAGCGACAGGTTGCGGTAGTTGAAGTCTACGACCTCGCCTGCCGTGTATTGCTCTCCCCGTCCCAGAGAGCCGTTGGCCGCGAGCGACAGCTTGAGCCTTGCCTTGTAGAAGCCTTTCGACAGGCTGGCCGAGCCTCTCAGCTGGTCGCCGCGCGTGTCGTGCCGCATGTAGCTGTAGAAATAGTTGCCGTCTTTGACCTGCATGTCTGCAGCCACATTGCTCCAGGTGCGCGAGGCCGAGAGCGAGGCGTTGGCAAAGAAGTGATAAATGGGCAGCTGGTACTTGTACGTCACGTTGGACGACAGCAGCCGGTTGCGCGGCACGAAGTCGGCCGCCTGGCGGTAGGTGCGGTAGTCGGTCTGCAGTTGATCCACGGCATAATAATTCCAGCCCCCGGCGTTCTCCCTGTATCCGAGGCTCATCGACCAGCTGCTTCTGTTGCCGTTGTCGCGGGCTAGGTAGACCGTTGGCGACGGAAACAGCATGGTCTGCCGCTGCCGGGTGAAGCGGCTCACCGTGAGGGGCGAGGCGATGGTCAGCCGCCAGAGGTCGTTGTTGTAGCGCAGTGCGGGCTGGAGTCCCAGGCCGAGCCGCACGTTGTCGGCATGGGCCACGTTCAGTGCCTCAGCCTCGAGGCTTCCTCCGAGACTGTAGTTCCAGTATCCGCCTGAGCGGTTGTAGCCCAACGAGTGGAACGTATGCCACAGCCTGTTGGCGTAGGCCGACTTCCTGCTGTCCAGATAGAGAGCATCCTTTGAGTAGTGGTAGTCCAGCAGCGAGTTCCATTGCAGCTGGCCCCTGCTTTTGTTGTAGTTCTGCTGCACGCAGGCCTTCAGGTTCACCTCCGGGTTGCGTACGCGCTGGCCTGCCGTCCCCGGGTTGCCGTCCAGCGTGTAGCCCCCGTCGTCCTGCGCCGCTGCGGCCTCAAAGGTCACCGAGCCATAGTGGGTGTCGGCATTGATAGAACGGTTCAGCTCCAGGTCGAACTTGTCCTCCCTCAGGGTGAGCCTCTTGTCCTCGGTGGTCAGCTGAGGCTCTCCGCCGAGGTAGTAGCGTGACGAGTTGGCCGTGTGCTGTCGCGTCACGGCGCGTATGTAGGAAGCCGACAGACTGTTTTCTGAGCCGCTTTTGGTGCGCGAGAGATAGTCCACGGTGTAGGCCTGTGAGGTGTTCATCCGCATCCGTTTCCCGTCGATGGGGGTCTGCAGCGCGGGTACGGTGAACCATTGGGGCAGGGTGGCTGGCGTGCCACGTCCGTAAAGCGAGTAGAACGACAGGTTCTGCTCTTCCAGGTCACGTCCGGTGCGGTCGTACCGTCCGGTGTATTCCATTTGCTTCTTCTTGCCTATCTGCATCACTGTGGCGTCGCCGCCCACGTTTGTCGGGTCGCCCACGAGCAGATAAGGGCGCAGGGTAGGCACCAGCCGGTCGCGCGCCGAGTCCTTGAGTGTGATGTTCATGGCCACGTCATCGGTGAACACCCTGTTTCTCAGGGCTTTCACCGGCTGGTCGTGGTTGATGACCTCAGCCTTCCTCACGTCCTTGGCGCGTATGTTCTCGGTGAGCTTATTGTATTTTCCCTTGGACAGGTCCATGCCCTCCACGGTGAAGCGGCTGAGCTTCTTGCCGTTGACGCTTATCTCTCCACTCTTGGCCACCTCCACGCCGGGAAGTTTCCTCAGCACATCCTTCAGGTTGTTGTCGCGTTCGGTGGCAAATCGTGTAAGGTCGTAGGTCACCGTGTCCTTGTGCTGCTGCACGGGACTGCCCTGCACCCGCACCTCTCTCAGCTGAAAGGCCTGCTGCGCCATGCGTATCACGTTGTTTCCGTCTGCTGCCACGGGAACGCTCTGCCGGGCATAGCCTATCATCACGGCCTGCAGCCGGTCGCCGCCGCGCGGGGTGGCGCGCAGCACAAAATGCCCCTGCTTGTCGGTGCGTGCAAACACTACCGTCTTGCCCTCGCGCTTCAGCATGACGCTGGCTCCGGCTATGCCGTTGCCCGAAAGCGAGTCGACAACCATGCCCGCCACTGTGTCCTGTGCCCGGAGGGGCAGCGACAGCAAGGTGAGCAGCAGCCACAGAGAGAACGTTCTCATCCTTTCCTGACGGAAAACTTCAATATTGGATAACTTCAACCGGACTATCTGATTACTTCAATCGGGTTATAGGGAGTGACCTTCTTCAGGGCGTTTTGTATGGCCTTGTCAATCTCCGGGTCGCTCGTGCCTATTGTGACACCCTTGATGGCGAAGGCCTCGCCCGGTGTGGTCTCGCGTCGGGCCTTGTCGAACGTTTTCTGGCTCACCGGCTCATATTTGTCGTAGTGCTTCTTGAGCAGGATGGGCTGTGTGCCGTCCATCTGCCGCAGGCCAATGGCGTCGAAGATGAACTGCCTGCTGGCGTCGGCGGCCCTCAGCACGAGGCCGGGCAGTCCGCACAGCTTCCAGGGACCGTAGGGCAGCGGAATGTCCTCGGTAAACCAGGCTCTCCACGTGCGGCCCTTGTAGTGGGTCGTGGCCAGCGTGCAGTTGTAGCCCAATATGCGTGCCGTGCTGTCGGCCACGATGTTCCATTGGGGCAGCTGCGTGGTCTCTGTGATGCGGTACTTGTTGGTCCACACCTTGTCGAGGCAGGTGGTCTGCCCCTCGGGATAGTTCTGGTAAATCTCCCATGAGATGGTAGATTTCACGCGCTTCATACCGCGCAGGTCGTGGCTTTTATCGTACGCCGCGTGCAGCAGCGAGTCGGCATACATCTCCGTATAGTTGTAGAAGCAGTTGGCGTGGTGCCCTATGTCGAGCCGCATCATATCCTCTGCATACTCATACCGTCCTTTCTTGTCTGTCCTGGTGGTGTCGTCAATCGTCTTCGCGTTGTAGGTGATGCGATATACCACGCTGTCAATGGCCTTTTGCCGGGCGTTGGACGGTATCTCCACCATCCTAACCTGTGCTCCCGCGAGTGACACTGCGGCCAACAGCGACGCTGACAATAAAAACCTTTTCATTTCAACTGATGTCTTGTAGCTGATTACGGGGAAAAAACAGCATCCGCGCCTCTTGAGAAGCAGACGCGGATGACAGTATATATAAATCGGAGGCGGTTATCCCACCTGGCTTCCGGGCTTCACCTGGCCGAGCGTCGTGGTGACGCTGAGCGTGCCGTCGAAGTTGAGGGCGGAGAGTATCATGCCCTGGCTCTCTATGCCCATCATCTTGCGCGGCGCGAGGTTGGCGATGAACAGCACGTCCTTGCCGACGAGCTGCTCGGGCTTGTAGAACTTCGCGATGCCGGAGAGGATGGTGCGGTCGGTGCCGCTGCCGTCGTCGATGGTGAACTGCAGGAGCTTGTTCGACTTCTTCACAGCCTGGCAGTCCTTGATATGGCCCACGCGTATGTCGAGTTTCTCCCATTCGTCGAAGGGGATGTTGGGCTTGACGGGCTCTGCCTTATAGTCCTTGGCGGCCTCTGCGGCCTCGTTGGCCTTCTTTGTGGCGGCGAGCTTGTCGAGCTGGCGCTGGATGGCGTCGTCCTCAATCTTCTCGAAGAGCAGATGAGGCTCACCGAGCTGATGGCCCGGCTTGAGGAGGTCTGTGCGGCCGAGCTCAGCCCAATCAAACTGGTCCATGCCAATCATTCCTCTGAGGTCCTTGCTCGAGAAGGGCAGGAACGGCTCAAAGGCAATGGCGAGGTTGGCCACGAGCTGCAGCGAGATGTTGAGGATGGTCTCCACACGCTTCGGGTCGGTCTTCCACACCTTCCACGGCTCACACTCGGTGATGTACTTATTGCCGATGCGGGCCAGGTTCATGGCCTCCTTTTGTGCCTCGCGGAACTTGAAGTTGTCCAGGTACTGCTCCACCTTCTCCTTGACGTCCTTGAACTCGGCTATGGCCTGCCTGTCCACGTCGAGCAGCTCGCCGCAGGCCGGCACCACGCCGTCCCAGTATTTCTTGGTGAGCTGCAGGGCGCGGTTGACGAAGTTGCCGTAGATGGCCACCAGCTCCGAGTTGTTGCGCTCCTGGAAGTCCTTCCACGTGAAGTTGTTGTCCTTGGTCTCGGGCGCGTTGGCCGTCAGCACGTAGCGCAGCACGTCCTGCTTGCCGGGGAAGTCCTTGAGATACTCGTCGAGCCACACGGCCCAGTTGCGTGAGGTTGAAATCTTGTCGTTCTCGAGGTTGAGAAACTCGTTGGCCGGCACGTTGTCGGGCAGGATATAGCCGCCGTGGGCCTTGAGCATGACGGGGAAGATGAGGCAGTGGAACACGATGTTGTCCTTGCCGATGAAGTGGATGAGGCGCGTGTCGGGGTCTTTCCACCATTTCTCCCATGAGCCCCAGCGCTCGGGCTCGTTGTCGCAGAGTTCCTTGGTGTTGCTGATATAGCCGATGGGCGCGTCAAACCACACGTATAGCACCTTGCCGTCGGCACCCTCCACGGGAACGGGAATGCCCCAGTCGAGGTCGCGTGTCATGGCGCGGGGCTGCAGGTCCATGTCGAGCCACGACTTGCACTGGCCATAGACGTTGGGACGCCACTCCTTGTGTCCCTCCAAAATCCATTGCTTCAGCCATTCCTGATAGTTGTTGAGCGGCAGGTACCAGTTCTTGGTCTTGCGTATCTCGGGCTTGGCGCCGCTGATGGTGGAGTGGGGGTTGATGAGCTCCATGGGCGAGAGGTCGCTGCCGCATTTCTCGCATTGGTCGCCGTAGGCGTTGGGGTTGCCGCAGTGGGGGCAGGTGCCCATGATGTAGCGGTCGGCGAGGAACTGCCTGGCCTCGGGGTCGTAGTATTGCTCGGTCTCCTTCTCCACGAGCTTTCCGTCGTCGTAGAGCTTGCGGAAGAAGTCGGAGGCGAACTTGTGGTGCACCTTCGACGTGGTGCGGCTGTAGATGTCGAATGAGATGCCGAACTCCTTGAACGAGTCCTTGATGATTTTGTGGTAGCGGTCGCAGACATCCTGCGGTGTCACGCCCTCTTTCCTGGCGCGGATGGTGATGGGCACGCCGTGCTCGTCGCTGCCGCCGATGAAGATGACGGGCTGTTTTCTCAGGCGCAGGTAGCGCACGTAGATGTCGGCCGGCACATAGACGCCAGCGAGGTGGCCGATATGTACGCCGCCATTGGCGTAGGGCAGGGCGGCGGTCACGGTGGTCCGCTTAAAATGCTTTTCTTCCATTTATATTCGTGTGTTTCTTTCCTTTCGTGCAAAATTACTAAGAAAACCGCAGAAAATGACGTTTGTACAGTGAAATCTTTAAGTTCCACAAGCTAATTCTCAATATCCCATCCTGGTGGCAGTGTAGTGGCCGGCCTGGTGCCGGCCACCGTCCGCCGGTGATGCTTGCCTGTCCTCATCTGCGCAATCA
>CABVDL010000109.1 GCA_902497035.1 uncultured Prevotella sp. | reverse complement strand
AGGCCGGCCACTACACTGTCACCGGTGACGCATTGACGAGGTCAGGGAAAACAGAGAAGCCCTATGGTTACAGTATCTTCGTGATAATACGGAAGTTGATGACGGGGTAGCCGATGACGTGCTTTGTCACATTCATGATGTCGCCGTCCTCATCATCGCCGTACTCTTTAGTCAGCTCATGTCCCTGACCATAGACCTTCGGCTTGTTCCAGAACATCACGCCAAAGTCGAACTGGAAGCCCATGCGGTGGCCGGGGACGGCACGGCCCACGCCAATGCCGACGTATGGACGGAAACCGCTCACATGCACGTCGCCCTCCACGTTGCCGTCAGCGTCAGGCTTGAGGAGATAGTTGTCGTCGAACTCCACCCCAATCGGGTCTAATCCGGCATTGGGATGCTGCTCCACATAGTTGTTATACTCACTGATGCCCTTGAAGATGCCCCGCTCCTTGTTTTTGGCCTTGATGATGCTGCTGCCGCCGAAATAGGCCCCGAGGGTGAAGTGGAAAGTGGCGTTCTTTCCGGGATAAATGTCAAAAAGCACGTGTCCCGTCGTATTGTGGGTGGAAGCCTCATAGTCGATGTTGTCCGAGTAGCCCAGCGAGGTCTCCGGCAAGTTGAGCTCCGGATGCTGGGTGCGCAGTCGGTTGTACTCACTGGCGCCCTCGAAATAGAAGCTGTCGCTCCACTTGATGACGGGAAAGAAGTTGACGCCGGCCCTGACGGCGACATAGCGCGTGAGCGGTGCCGAGACGTCGATGCCGATGCCCGGCGTGCCGATGTTCACGCCTACCGCGAGATGGTTGAAGATGTTTTTGTCGGAAGAGGCGGATGCGCTCTCTTCCTGAGCCACTGATGGCGACACTACTGCCAGCAATGCCGCCACGATGCCAGTGCTGATAATTGACCGCATTTCATTATCGTGTCATTGCTGCAAGACGGGACTCAGCGTGAATAAAACTTGTTTTAAGGAGAAGAGCCGTCCCACCACTTTCAGCGTCGTATCACATCCGCCGAATTGCATCTCTGTGGTGTATTCTCCTACACGCGGCCACTTGCGCGGCTCACGTGTTTGCATTTGCAAGGATATACAAAAGAATGCAAACAATGGCCAGCCGAACAGTTAAATACGGTTAAATAATGTTGCTCAACAGCAAGCGTTTCAAAATCTGGGATGAATGACGTGTGGGGCGGGGTTATCCTCCGCCCCACACGTTATATTGATTGTGTCGTTTTCATCCTACACGTAGTCCTCTCCTTTCTTCAGCTGTACCTCGTTGACGTACTTCCTGACGAGTGCCGACGAGTCCTCTTTCTTGCAGATGAGCAGCACGTTGCCTTCCTGGGCGATGATGAAATCGTTGAGGCCGCTCACCACGCCCGTCAGCCCCTTGGGCAGCTTGATGACGTTGTGGTGGCTGTTCTCCATCATCACGTCGCTGTTGATGACCACATTGTCGTCATCGTTCTTCGGCAGGGCCTCATAGATGCCGTGCCACGTGCCGAGGTCGGCCCAGCCGAAATCGCACTTCATCACGCACACGTCCTTGAGCTTCTCCAGGATGCCGGTCTCCATCGAGATGTTGGGATAGGTGGGGAAGTTCTCCATCATGTAGTCGTCTTCCTCCTGCGGGGTGGCCTGCGCCTTGATTTCGTCAAACCGGCGCAGCACCTCGGGCAGGAACACGGAGAACATGCGCCACACGTTGCGCACGTTGGACACGAACATGCCGGTGTTCCACAAGAACTCTCCGCTGTCCATGAACAGCTGGGCAAACTCCCGGTCGGGCTTTTCGGTGAAGCTGCGCACGTTGTAGATGTTGCCCGACAGGTGTCCGTCTTTCTGGATGTAGCCGTAGCCCGGCTCGGGGCGCGTGGGCGTGACGCCCATGGCGACAAACATGTCGTGGCTGGCCGCAAACTCGAGCCCCTCGCAGACATTGTGGGTGAAGGCCTCCTCGTTGAGCACCAGCTGGTCCGACGGCACCGCTATCAGCACAGCGTCGGGATTTCGCTGCATGATACGGTGGCTGGCCCAGGCCACGCTCGGCGCGGTGTTGCGCATGATGGGCTCGGCCAGAATATGGTCGCGTGGCACCTCCGGCAGCTGCCTCGTCACCAGGTCGAGATAGTCGATGTTGGTACTGACATAGATATGCTCCTTGCTGACGCATTTTGCCATACGGCTGTAGGTCTGCTGCAACTGGGTGTGGCCAGTGCCAAAGAAGTCGATAAACTGTTTCGGGTCGGTCTCACGGCTGCAGGGCCACAAGCGCCGGCCTCGTCCCCCGGCCAGGATAAGGCAATAGTTATTGGAAGCGTATGTCATGAGTACTGAATGGATAAAATTAGCTTTACGTAAATATTTTTCTTTATTAGAAGAACGATTGAGCGGCCCTTTTGTTACCTTATTTCTTTTATTTTTAATTCCTTCAACGTTTTTTGAGCATTTCCTGCCCCCGGCTTTATTCTTTTTCGTAATTTTGCACCGATATACCACATCAGCTTATGGTCAATACTCACTTATTGCTCATCAACGACATGTGCGGCTACGGCAAGGTGGCCACTGCCGCCATGCTTCCTGTCCTGTCCTACATGGGCGTGCCGACTTTCAATCTGCCCACTGCCCTGGTGAGCAATACGCTCGACTACGGCAAGTTCAACATCCTCGACACCACCGACTACATCAAGGGCGTGTTCCCCGTCTGGCGTGCGCTGGGCTTCAGCTACGACGCCATCGCCACGGGCTTCATCGCCTCCGAGCGCCAGGCCCGCCTCATCTCCCAATACTGCCGCGAGGAGGCAATGGGCGGCGCCACCATCTTCGTTGACCCCATCATGGGCGATGAGGGCAAGCTCTACAACGGCGTCACGCCGGCCACCATAGAGAGCATGCGTGAGATGGTGGCCGTGGCCGACCTCATCTACCCCAACCACACCGAGGCCTGCTACCTCACCGGCCACCGCTTCAGCCCCGACGGCGTGACGAGGCAGGAGGCACGCGAGCTGCTCGACAAGCTCACAGCCATCGGCACCAAGTCGGCCCTCATCACCTCCATCCCGGTTGACGGGCACCACTGCGTGGCGGGCTACAACCACACCGACGGCGAGTATTTCCTGCTCGACTACACCGAGATACCCGTCCACTTTCCCGGCACGGGCGACATCTTCTCGGCCGTTCTCATCGGCCACCTGCTCAACGGCGACCGGCTCAAGGCTGCCTGCCGCAAGGCCATGGATGCCGTCTATCAGCTCATCGACCTCAACAAGGACAACGCCGACAAGAACCGCGGCATTCCCCTGGAACGCTATCTCGACATACTATAAAACCTTATGGACTACCTCAACTCGCTCTTTACCGTCCACTCGTCCGTACAGACGGTGGTCATCGTCTCACTCATCATCGCCTGCGGACTGGCTCTTGGCAAGATCAAGGTCAAGGGCATATCGCTCGGCATAGCATGGGTGTTCTTTGTCGGCATCATGGCCGGCGAGCTGCGCCTGAGCATCGATGCCACGACACTCGACTATATAGAGACCTTCGGCCTCTCCATGTTTGTCTATTGCCTCGGCCTGCACGTGGGGCCCAACTTCTTCGGCTCACTGCGCCACGAGGGCCTCGCGCTCAACCTGTGGAGCCTCGCGGTCATCGTGCTGGGCACGCTGTTTGCCCTCATCCTCGTCCCGGTAACGGGCGTCAGCCTGCCCGACATGGTGGGCCTGCTCTGCGGAGCCACCACCAACACGCCGGCCTTGGGCGCGGCCACGCAGGCCCTCTCCCACTTCGGACTGCCGGGCAGCAGCGTGGCGCTGGCCACGGCCGTCACCTATCCGTTGGGCGTGGTGGGCGTCATCATCGCCATGCTGCTCATCCGCAAGCTGTTTGTCAAACCGGCCGACCTCCAACTGAGGCATCACAACGATGACGACCACACCTACATCGCACAGTTCAGGGCCATCAATCCAGCCATCGTCGGGAAGACCATCGCCGAGATAGCGCAGATGACTCACCTGAAATTCATCATCTCCCGTATATGGCGCGGCAACGAGGTCATCGTGCCGTTGGCCGGCACCGTCATCCATGTCAACGACTCCATGCTCGTGGTCACCACCAAGGAGGACGAGCCCTCGATGGTGCTGCTCTTCGGCAGGCAGGAGGAGAAGGACTGGAACAGGGAGGGCGTTGACTGGAACGCCATCGACGCCAACGTGGAGAGCCGCGTGTGCGTGGTCACGCGCACCTCGCTCAACGGCAAGCGGCTCGGACAGCTGAAGCTGCGCGACGCCTACGGCGTTAACGTCAGCCGTGTGATTCGCGGCGACATCAAGCTCTTGGCCAGCGACGACCTGCGCCTGCAGTACGGCGACCGCATCACCATCGTGGGCAAGCACGACGACCTGAACAATGCCGAGCACTTCTTCGGCAACTCGGTGAAGACCCTTGAGGAGCCCAACATCGGCAGCATCTTCCTGGGCATTTTCTTCGGCATAGCCCTGGGCTGCGTTCCCATCGCGCTGCCCGGCATGGAGTCGTCGGTCAGGCTCGGCATTGCCGGAGGCCCCATCATCATGGGCATCATCGTGGGGGCCCTGGGGCCTCGCATGCACTTCATCTCCTACACCACGCGCTCGGCGTCGCTCATGCTGCGCAAGCTCGGACTGGCCCTCTACCTGGCCTGCCTCGGCCTCGACTCGGGCAAGGACTTCCTCACCACCATCATGCGGCCTGAGGGTCTGGCCTGGGTGGGCATAGGCTTCCTCATCACGCTCATCCCCGTGCTCATCGTCGGCGTGATTGCCCTCAAGACGCACAAATACGACTTCGGCTCCATCTGCGGCATTCTCTGCGGCAGCATGGCCAACCCCATGGCCCTGGGCTATGCCAGCGACACGCTGCCCGGCGACACGGCCAGCGTGAGCTACGCCTCGGTCTATCCCCTCGGCATGTTCATCAGGGTGGTCATCGCGCAGATGCTCATCATGTTTCTTGTCTGACGCCTCATGCCGGTTGACGACTTGTCCTTGGGCGGCACGCTCCTGCTCCATCCGCTGTGTGACACCGCGACGCTCCCGCCGCGGCTCAACAATCCGTTCTACTATGAGCCCGACGCCCTGAGCCGCGCCGCCATTGCCCAGCTCACCGACTGGCTCTACGGCCGCTCCGCGGCCTTTGCGCCCCTTCCCGTGCCAGCCGCCTTCCGCGCCGACATCGACCGGGGCAAGATGATGGGGGTGCTGGTGGTGAGCGACGATACGCATGGCCGGCATCCGGCCCACCCGGGCATCGACGGCGATGGCGTGAGGCATCTGTCTTTTCTGGCCGCGTACAGCGGGCAGGTCTGCGGTCGCAGCGACTGGCCGGGCTTCGTGCCGGCCGTGTTCGACTACCTGCAGCCCGACGGCTATTTCAAAACCCATGAGGCTGAGATAACAAGCCTCAACCACGAGGCCTCACGGCTCGGGAAGGCACTGGACAGGAGGAAGGACGGTGAGCATGCTGAGTTTTCTGGGTACTCTGATTACTCTCCCCGCCCTGCCATCCACAAGGCCCGGCTTGAGGGTGAGACCGATGAGCTGTATGTCCGCCGACGCCAGTTTGAGAATGCCGAGCTACACCGTTGGAAGCTGCGGCAGCGCGAGCGGCAGGCCAGGGCCGAGCAGCTGCGCCGCGCCGCAGAGAGCCGCCTCACCGCCCTGCGCACCCTGCGGCGACAAAAGAGCGACAACCTGCAACGCTGGCTCTTCCACCACTTCGTGATGCGCAACGGCCGAGGCGAAGCCATGGACCTCATCGGCATCACACAATGGGCAAAGAACGGCGACACAACGGCCAGCAACACAGCGGCCGGCGACACAACGGCCGGCGACGTAACGTCCAGCGACGCAACGTCCAGCGGAAGCAGCACCACGCTCCTGCCTCCTGCAGGCTCGGGCGAGCAGTACGCCCTCAGCCACGGACTGCGCCCGGTGAGCATGGCGATGTTCTGGTGGGGCGAGAGTCCGCGGGGCGAGGTGCGCCACCACCTGCAATGCTACCCCGCGTGCAACGGCAAGTGCAAGCCCATTCTCCGATGGATGCTGCAGGGCATCGACGTGGCTCCCAACCCGCTCGACGACACCGCACGCGACGCCGCCCTGGCCGCCCGGTTGCGCACGCTCTACGACGACGAGGCCATCACGGTGGTGAGCAAGCCAGCCGGACTGCTCGCCGTGCCGGGAAAGAACGGGCGCGAGAGCGTGCTGGCCATCATGCGGCGCCGCTTTCCCAAGGCTGACTCACCGCTCATCGTGCACCGTCTCGACATGGACACGAGCGGCCTGATGGTCATCGCCAAGACCACAGAGGCCTACCACGACCTGCAGCGGCAGTTTGCAGCCCACACCATCAAGAAGCGCTATGTGGCCATCGTCATCGGCCAGCCACCGCACGACGAGGGCACCATCAGCCTGCCCCTGCGTCCCCAGCTCGACGACCGTCCGCGGCAAGTGGTCGATGAGGCTCATGGCCGCCCCGCCGTGACCTCTTACCGTGTGGTGGCCCGCCTCGCCGACGGCCGCTGCCGCCTGTGGCTCAGTCCCCACACCGGGCGCACCCACCAGCTGCGCGTACACTGCGCCCATCGGAGCGGCCTCGGCTGTCCCATACAGGGCGACGCGCTCTACGGCTCCCGCGACAGCCGTCTCTTCCTTCACGCCGAGGAAATCACGTTCCGGCATCCCGTCACCGGCCGCACGATGACGCTCACCGACAAAGCCCCATTCTAATCCACACCACTATGAACACCCAACAAGCCACCGACGAGCGCTTCATGCGCCGCTGTCTCCAACTGGCCGCCAACGGCCTGCTCACCACCAAGCCCAACCCCATGGTGGGAGCCGTCATCGTGTCGGCCGACGGCCGCATCATCGGTGAGGGCTTCACCTCACCCGTCGGCGGACCACACGCCGAGGTCAACGCCTTTGCCTCGGTAAGTCCGGCCGACGAGCCGCTGCTCCCCAAGTGCACCATCTACGTCTCTCTGGAGCCCTGCAGTCACTGGGGCCACACGCCGCCCTGCTGCGACCTCATCATCAGCAAGCGGGTGAGACGCTGCGTGTGCGGCTGCGTCGATCCCTTCGCCAAGGTGCAGGGACGCGGCATACGGCGCATGCGAGAGGCTGGCATCGAGGTGACGGTGGGCGTGCTCGAGGCCGAGTGCAAGGCCATCAACCGCCGCTTCATGACGTTCAACCAGCTCCGGCGCCCCTACATCATCCTGAAATGGGCAGAGACGGCCAACGGCTGCATGGCCCAGGCCGGCGGCAGACCGCTGCAAGTCTCCACGCCGCTCACCACGATGCTCTCCCACAAGCTGCGCGCTGAGTGCGACGCCATTCTCGTGGGCCGGAACACGCTCACCACCGACCATCCGCAGCTCAACGTGCGGGAGTGGACGGGCCGCAACCCCGAGCGCATCATCCTCTCCCACCACGGCGAGGCCATTCCCGAGGGCTTCACGTGGTGCGACAGCATCGACGCCGTCATCAGCCACCTGCGCGACAACCAGCGGCAGAGCCTCATCGTAGAGGGCGGTCCGACGGTGCTCAAACAGTTTCTTGACCGTGGCCTGTGGGACGAGCTGCGTGTCGAGACGGCCCCGTTCACCATCAGCGGTGGCGTACCGGCTCCCCGCATCCCCGACAGCGCCGTGGCCGGGCCGATTGAGCAATACGACGAAAACGTCATCCGCTGGTTTCGCCGCGCATAGCCAGACGTTGAATTCATTTCACCGGCGAAAGGTGGTTGCCGTACCGGCGGATGGTTATTTACCATACCGGCGGCTGGTGCCGGCCACCGTCCGCCGGTGATGCTTGCCTGTCCTCATCTGCGCAATC
>CABVDL010000108.1 GCA_902497035.1 uncultured Prevotella sp. | reverse complement strand
AGATGTGATTGCGCAGATGAGGACAGGCAAGCATCACCGGCGGACGGTGGCCGGTACCAGGCCGGCCACTACACTAAAACCGAAGGCGAAAGGTGGAGACAATACCATGGAAAACGGGCAGGAGACAAAACCCAATTTTGGAAACAACACCATGTGAGCACAACATACGACCATAAAACGCAATACTATGAAAGACACTATGGAAGACACTAAGAAAAACAACGCTATGAACGCCACTATGAAAGACACTAAGAAAAACACTATGAATGACGCTATGAAAGACACTATGAAAGACGCTATGAAAAGCAACGCTATGAAAGACACTATGAAAGACGCTAAGAACAACGCCACAAACAACGCCACAAACAACGCAGGCGGCAGGACAAATGGAACGACAGCAGCCGCGGCTGCCGCGCTACGGTTTGCCCCGGGGCTCATCATCATGCCTTACTGCGTGGCCACGATGCAGTCGGACCAGAGCAGGCTTCAGCTCAACGCCCTCATCATCGCCATGTCGCTGCTCCAGCCGTGGCTCACGGCACAGCTCAACCGCGAGATGACGCACGAGGAGGCGCTGCGGCTACTCGTGGCAAGCAACGGCGCAGGACCCGACCTGCTTCACTTCCCCATCACCTGGCAAGCGGCGGGCACCACACGCTGCAGGGGGATGATGGCCATAGCCGCCGCAACCAAGGCTCCAAACCTGGGCCTGCGCATCATCACGGCTGATGACGGCGGTGACTTCCAGCTCTATATGACGGTCAGGATGGCGTCGTACCTGCTCGACCTGAGCAAGGGCTATTTCTACATCTCGCCGCAGCTCTGCCACGCCATGCGCAGCCGCTATGCCGTGAGGCTCTACTGGCTCATGCAGGCCCACAGCCACCAGGGCGGCTTCACAATGAGCATCGGCCAGCTGCAGTCCATCTTCTGCCCCGCAACACCGCAAGGCAGATACACCCTCTTTGAGCGCAGCGTGATCGTACAGCCGCTGGCCACGCTGCAGAAGCTCCATGCCGAGGGAAAGCTGCCGTCATACATGCTGTTCTGCCGCCTCTACAACCGTCAGGGCCACCGCTACTGGGTGTCGGCCAGCACGGCGCTCCGGGGCTTCGGCACGCCCGACGCGCTGAAGTTCACCATCATCCGGCCTGGCCATGCCGCACCCGCCAGCACAAGGGCCACACATCCCGCAGAGGGGCCTGCACAGGCTTCGATGACGGAAAAGAGGGAAAGGGCGACGGTGATAGCGGCGGCAGCAAAGACTGCGGAGACCGTGGCGGCAGCGGAGACTACGGAGACAGCGTCGGCGGCAACGGAGAATGCGGAGACAGCGTCGGCGGCAGCGGGAAGCCCGGCTGAAAGGTTTCAGCAGGACATCGTCCTCACGCTGCTCCACGAGGACCTGCAACTGCCGGAGAAGCTGGCCGCGCGCGAGGCAGCAAGGGTGACGGCCAACATGCGGCAGCAGTTTGTCAACTACGCCATCATGCTCAAGGAGGTCATCGACGAGAAGCGCAGCCGGAAACAACAGCTGCGAAACCAGACGGCATACGTGCTGGCCTGCCTCCACCGGTTCTTTGAGAAGCAGGAGGAAAAGGAACAGGCAATGTCTGGCGAAAAAGGCCAGGCCATTGCGGCTGCGAGTGAAAAGGAACAAGCATTAGGTACGATGAAACCGGCCGTTTTAAGCAGTGGAAACCAAGAAAAGCCGAAGAGGGACGGGGAGCTGGAGACGGAGAAGCCGAAGCAGGGCAACAGCAGGAAAGGCATGGGGAGGCAGACGGCAGCCGACGAAACCAAGAAGAATAAGGGGAGGCTACCGGCAGTCGATGAAACCAAGAAGGATAAGGGGAGGCTACCGGCAGCCGATGAAACCAAGAAGAATAAGGGGAGGCTACCGACGGCCGATGAAACCAAGAAGGATAAGGGGAGGCTACCGACAGCCGACGAAACCAAGACGGATAAGGGGAGGCTACCGGCAGCCGATGAAACCAAGAAGGATAAGGGGAGGCTATCGGCAGCCGATGAAACCGGGGAAAACTCAGGCAAACTGGCGCAGAAGGAGCTGCACCGCCGCTGGCAGGCGTTCCTTGCAAGCTACTCGGGCAAGGCGACGGCGGCACTGGGCAGGGCGAGGCTCACGGGGCAGTTGCGTGACGGATTTCTCGTGTCATTCTCCACGGCCGACGACGAGAAGTTGTACCGTGCTGATTTCGATGCCGTGCAGCACGCGGCGCGTCAGGCACTCGACATCACCTGCCGGTTCCAGCCCGGACTGATAGTGGGACGGTGAGCCTGTCCACACGCTGAGTCAGTAGATATTCTCGCGTTTCCAGAGCAGTAAGTGCGCATCGAGCAGCTCCTGGTTGATTTTTTCGGCCAGGGCATCGCGCCTGTCGAAGAAATCGCGGAAAAGGGGCAGACTGCCGTCCGGTACAAAAGCCGAAACCGTGTTGCGTCCGAAACCGCGAGTACCTTTGGTGGTCCTCACCTTTGTGATGCGGCGGTCGTCAGGATTGTCCAGCGTCGTGAAAGCGGTGACATCTTTCTGCATGATGGCGTTGGAAATATCGTAGAAGCTGTCGTTCCAGTCCTTGTCCTGATAGGCATCACTGTGGTGATAATAGCGGAACACCTGCAGGGCGGCCGCATACAACTCCCTCGCCTCAGCCGAGAAGTCGAACTGCGCCAGGAACTGGCGGAAGTCGAACGGCCGCCCGGGCTGGCCTGCAAAGAGGTTGCCATTGACGTCGTCGGGGAACAGCACATTGAGGTCGTTGACGCCACATCCCAATTCCTCAGCCGTGAACGGCATGAGGTAGTTCTTCTGTCCCTTGTTGGTGAAAAGATTGCCCTTATAGAACAGTGAGAACATCACGGCATCGCCAAACAGTTCGGGCGGGATGTCGTCCACCGCGCCGCGATAGGTGAGATTGCTCGTCTCAAAGTATTTGCCGTGGGTGTTGAAGTTGATGCCTTTCAACAAAAGCGCATACTTCAAGTTGCCGTCCGTTATCAGCCGGTTGGAGTCTGTCTTGTTGCTGATTACCAGACAATAGTTCTGGTTTGTCCACTGTCCCAGCACCATCCCGGTCATGTTATTCTTTATCCTGTCCTCTATCTCTTTGATAAGGGCGGGTCGCCGGTTGTCATAGGTGTAAGTCTTGACGAACTGGAGCTTTCCGGTCTTGCGGTCTTTCTCATAGCGGTCTGCGGTCACGGTCTGCCCGTCGAACGCCTCACCATGCTCACGGTCGAACACGACGAGCGACACCGACCACTCAGAGAGCTTGAAGGTCTCTCTGGCATTGGAGAAGGCGTGGGCCACGATGCGGTAGTTGGCGTTGACGTAATGGCTCACCGTAGGACGGAGGAAGAACTCCGTCTTGCAATAATACACGATTACATCGGGCCTCATAGCCGTTACCTTGTCAAAAAACTCAATGGCCAGGTCGTCCTTGTGGCCTTTCTGCCGGGTGTAGGGCGGGTTCATGATGACCATCAGCCTGCGGCCCTCAAGGCGCGCAATCTCGTTGATGTCAAGCATGCGTCCGCGGTATTTCCATTTGGGCTGCCTGTCATCACGGAGGTAGTCGTAGCAGATGGCATTGTCGAAGCCTTTAATCCGGCAGATGTCCACATCCATCTGCTGCAGCGTGGAAAGATAGCAGTAGTCCTTGTATTCCTTGCCAAACTGGTTTTCAAGATTTCCCACGCCGGCGCAGGGGTCGCACACGATGAAATCGTTGAGATTGTAATGTTCGGCCAGCAACCTGTTCTGCAATTCCACAAAGCATGTCGGCGTGTATTCTCCGCCGGTGTCACTGCGGTAGGCCTCGGTATATAGCTCGGCACTGTGCTCAAGGATCTTCAGGTATTCCTGCTTCTCTGGCGGCCGCCTGTACTTTCGCCAGAAGGTGTCATAGCCCTCGGCGTTCTGGATGGCATGGATGATGTAATTGTCCCACACAATCCTGATTTTTCCGCAACAGCGCTCCATCTCGTACTTGCCGAGATTGGTGCCCTCGCGGAGCAGCGGCAAGGCTTCGCCGCCATCACCGGCAGGTTGCGGTCCGAACAGGGAGGGCCCGGAGATGTCCGTCCTTGTCTCAAACTCGTACTTCGTTCCGTTGAGGATGTCGGTGAGGAACAGGTTGATGAGCTCCGACTCGTCGCGTTCAGGCCGCTGGAACTGTATGGTGTTCTTCCACTGGTTATACACCACGTTGAAGTTACGCTCAGTAATCTCAATGGCAGTGCCGTCACCATTGCGCAGCGTGTTGTAAAGCTCGTGAATGTCCTCACCGACAAAAGGCGTAACCTTACCGTGTATGCGGTCGCAGATACGGTCGATGGCATCCTGCGACGGCTCACTGGCGGTCTCGGCCTCCCAGTTGATGTCGTTGTTGAACATCACGGCGTTTTCGGAGCAGTCGATGAGTTCCAGCACATCGTTGCCATTGTCCGACTGGTAGGCCAGGGCAACATGGTCAAGGATATGCCGCTGCTTCTTGTTAGTGATGATGGTCTGGGCAAGTGCCTTGCGGTGGGCCTGCTGACCGGCCAGCCGGTACTTGAACTCAATATACAGCAAGTTCTGGCCGCGCTTTCCCTTTAGCACGACATCGACGCGGTTGACCTCCTGTTCCCAAGTAGTCTTTCCAAAATAGCGGTCGCAAAACTGCTTCTGGTACTTTTTCTCCTCGCTGTTCATACGCGGTATGTAATGTCTTCTGTTATGTCGATGAAATGGCTTTGTTTTGATAGTTGTTCATCCGCTCCACGCGCTGCTTGATGGCCTGCCGTCCGCGGAAGATGTTGACCTTGACCTGCTCCTCGGTCATGGAGAGGATGGCTGCGATGTCCTTGTACGACTTGCCCTCGAAGTCACGCAGCTGTATGCAGCTGCGCTGCTTCTCGGGGAGCTGGTTGACGAAGTGGCGCACGAGGTCGAGCTGGTCGTTGTCGATGGCCTGCTGGGAGGGCGTGGAGGCGTTGTCGGGCGAGTCGGCGGGCGTGTTGTCGAGCGAGAGGTTGCGGTGGCTCTGCCGCTTGACGCTGTCGAGCGAGAGGTTGCGGCAGACGGTGAGGCAGAAGGCCTCGATGTTGTCGATGCGCTCCCAGTCGTCGCGCTTGTTCCAGACCTTGATGAGCGTTTCCTGCACGATGTCCTCGGCCTCGGCGCTGTCGAGCGTGATGCGCAGCGCGAGGCGGTAGAGCTGATTTTTCAGCGGCAGGATGTCAGTGCGAAAATCAATCATCGGTAACTTTTCGTTATAGGCTTACCACGGTGCCGTGTCGTCCGTCGAGGGCCTCGGGTGAGGTAATGATGACGCGTGCCACGCCATGCTCCACGGCCCTCAGTGCATTTTCCACCTTCGGGCGCATTCCGCCGGAGATGGTGCCGTCGGCCACCAAACGGTCGAATTCATCGCGGTTGATGTGGGGGATGACGCTGCCGTCGTCGTCGGGGTTGGCCAGCACACCCGGCTTCTCAAAGCAATAGACGAGCGTGACGTCAAAGGCCGGTGCGCCGGTGGCGGGAGACGTCAATAGGGCCAGGGCGCTTGCGGTCTCCGAGGCGATGGTGTCGGCATTGGTGTTGAGCAAATGTCCCATTCCATCGTGGGTGATGGGTGCCAGAACGGGTGTGACGCCGTCTTTTAGGAGCCGGGCCAGCCGGGGAGCGCCGACGCTGTCGATGTCGCCCACGAAGCCGTAGTCGATGCCATTCTTCAGCGGGCGCCGGTGACTGCGTATCACATCGGCGTCGGCGCCGGTGAGTCCGACGGCATTGACGCCCAAGGCCTGCAGCCGCGCCACGAGCCGCTTGTTGACCAGACCTCCATAGACCATGGTCACCACGCGCAGCATGTCGGCGTCGGTGATGCGGCGGCCGTCGACCATGCGCGTCTCTATGCCAAGGGCGGCCGCCATTTTCGTGGCAGTGCGTCCGCCGCCGTGAACAAGTATCTTTGGGCCGCTGATGGCCGCGAAGGCCTCAAGCAGCCGGGGCAGGCTCTGCTCGTCCTCGACGATGGCGCCGCCCACTTTGACGATAGTTATTTTTTCCATGAGGGGGGATGGGGATTTATGGGGTGGATGGGGGGAATGGGGTGGATGGGGTGATGGGGTGGATGGGTTTCCGCGCCTTGGAAAGGCGCGGCACACAACGGGGGAGCTACTCGAGGTAGGTGTAGCCGTAGAGGCCGGAGCGGTAGGTGCTGAGGAACTCCTTGCCCTCTTCGAGCGAGAGCTTGCCCTCCTTGACACCCTTAGTGACCCACTGCTCGAGCTTGCGCACGAGCTTTTTCGGATTGTACTGCACGTACTCTAGCACCTCCTCGACCGTCTCGCCGTCGATGATCTGGTCAATCTGGTAGCCGTTGTCGGTGACGGAGATGTGGGCCGCCGTGGTGTCGCCGAAGAGGTTGTGCATGTCGCCGAGGATTTCCTGGTAGGCCCCGACGAGGAACACGCCGATGTAGTAAGGCTCGTTCTTGCGCAGTGCATGCACGGGCAGCACGTTGGACTGTCCGCCGTTGACGGCGAAGTTGGCCACCTTTCCGTCGCTGTCGCAGGTGATGTCCTGCAGGGTGCAGTTGCGCGTGGGCCGCTCGTTGAGCCGCTCTATGGGCATGATGGGGAAGAGCTGGTCGATGCCCCAGCAGTCGGGCAGGCTCTGGAAGAGCGAGAAGTTGCAGAAATACTTGTCGGCCAGGAGCTTGTCGAGGCCGCGCAGCTCGTCTGGCACATGCTTGAGCGTCTTGGCGATGGCGTTGATCTCGTGGCACACGCTCCAGTACATGGCCTCAATCTGTGCGCGTGTCTTGAGGTCGACCATGCCGTGGGCAAAGAGGTCGAGGCAGTCCTCGCGTATCTGGTCGGCGTCGTGCCAGTCCTCGAGCATCGACTTAGGGTTGAGGTTGTCCCAGATCTCATAGAGGTCCTTGACGAGCTGGTGGTCGGTTTCCTTTGCCTCAAACTCCTCGGGCATCTCGGGGAGCGATGCGGCGCCGAGGACGTTGATGACCAGCACCGAGTGGTGGGCCGCAAGCGAGCGTCCGCTCTCGGTGATGATGTTGGGATGGGGGATGTTGTTGCGGTTGGCGATGTCGACGAAGGCATAGACGCAGTCGTTGATGTACTCCTGAATGGAGTAGTTGACCGAGCTCTCCGAGTTGGACGACCGGCTGCCGTCGTAGTCGACGCCCAGTCCGCCGCCGCAGTCGACGAACTCGATGTTGTAGCCCATCCTGCGGAGGTTGACGTAGAACTGTCCGGCCTCGGTGAGGGCGTTCTGTATGCGGCGTATCTTGTTGATCTGCGAGCCGATGTGGAAGTGGATGAGTCTGACGCAGTCGTGCAGTCCGTATCCCTCGAGCTTCTCGAGGGCCTCAAGCAGTTCCGAGGGCGTGAGGCCGAACTTCGAGGCGTCGCCGCCGCTCTCGGCCCATTTTCCCGAGCCTGAGCTGGCGAGCTTGATGCGTATGCCGATGTTGGGCCTGACGTGAAGCCGGGCGGCCGTCTTTGCGATGACGTCGATCTCGTTGAGCTTCTCCACGACGATGAAGATGCGCTTTCCGAGCTTCTGGGCGAGCAGTGCCAGCTCGATGTAGCTCTCGTCCTTGTAACCGTTGCAGATGATGAGCGAGTCGCTCTTGCACTGCTGTGCGATGACGGCGTGCAGCTCAGGCTTGGAGCCGGCCTCGAGGCCGAGGTTGAACTTCCGTCCGTGGGTGATCATCTCGTCGACGACGGGCTGCATCTGGTTGACCTTGATGGGATAGATGATGTAGCTCTCGCCCTTGTAGTCGTACTCCTCTCGTGCCTTGTCGTAGCACTCGGCCATCTTCTCGATGCGGTTGTCGAGGATGTCGGGGAAGCGGAGCAGGACGGGTGCGGTGACGTCGCGCAGGGCGAGCTCGTCCATGAGCTCGCGCAGGTCGATATGCACGTCGTTCTTGGTGGGCGATACGTAGACGTTGCCCTTTTCATTGATGCCAAAATAGGAGGTGCCCCAGCCATTGATGTTGTAGAGCTCGGCTGAGTCCTCGATGGTCCATTTTTTCATTGTCTGGTTATGGGGAGGAATGGGGGTTTATGG
>CABVDL010000107.1 GCA_902497035.1 uncultured Prevotella sp. | reverse complement strand
CACGTCGGTGGGTCGGCAGGGGATGACGAAGTCGCCCGACGCCGTCGTCACGCCGCCGTTGATGAATGCCGAGTCACGCGGACTGAGCACGGCGACATTGACAAACTCCATGGGCCGGCCTTTCTCGTCGACGACGCGCCCTGTGAGCTTGCGGTCTTCCTTCTGTGTGCACTCCACGAAAATCATGTCGGGCAGCTGACGGCCTTTGTCGTCCTTCCCGCCACTGACCACCTTCATGCCGATGGGGTAGAAGCCGATGAGCTGGCGGATAGCGTCTGGCACGCTCTGGCCGCGCACATCAGTGGTGACCTTGAAGTCCTCAAGATCGTCGTAGGCGAAGTTGATGACGTAGCGGTGGGTCGTCGTGCTCAGAAAGCGCAAGGCGTCGGACATAGAGGTACTGTGGAAAGAGTGGGAGATGGTCTGTGCGCTGAGCCTTGCAACCATCAGGATGAGTACAGCAAGAAATAAGAACTTGTTTTTCATTAGTCGGTCTCTCCTGCTGCTTCTAAGACAATGACATTTCCGTCGAGCGTGACATGGATGTGGGCGAACTGATTCAGTTGCTCCACCACCTGCTGTGCATCATACTGCTTGTTCCAATTGAAATAGAGGCGTATGCGTGCAGCCTCGTCGCTGCGCACTTCTGCCTTCAGCCCATAGTAGGCTGCCATCTCGTTGAGGATATCTCCTACGGGAGCATTGACAAACTGCTTCACGCCGTCTGCCGTTTGGGGCTGGCTTTTGATGGTGTCGCGGGTAGCCGTAATGGGCTTAGTCTGAGCAGCAGATTTTGCCGGCTTTGCTACCATTTCTTTCCGTGCTGTGTGGCGGTGGTGCCTGACAAGGACGACGGTGGCAAAGGCCAGTCCCGATACGAAGACGAGTCCGATAAACACGGCGGCTACCTGCTGCCACAGCGTGAGGTGACGGTTTGCGGGCATATAGCGTTGCTGGAAATGCTGTAGCGCTGCTTCCGTCTCAGTATTGTCAGGGCGCTGGCTCGCCGTATGAGCGTCGTGGAGCGCGGCAGCGGTGTCACACATCAGCCGGTAGTATTTCCGGCAGTCTTTGTCGGCCAGCACGTCCTGCCATTCCTCTTGAGAATAGCGGTCTGGCCGGTCCATCATCTGGATGAGTCGTTCAATCTTGTCCATATTCCTTTTTTGTTAGTTTCTCTTTGAGTGAGTCCAGGGCTTTGCGGATGCGCTTGTAGACGGCAGTCTCGCTGATACCCTCCTTCTTGGCAATCTCGGCGTAGGAGAGTTGTTGGGCATAGCGCTGAGTGAGGACGTGGCGGCTGGTGTCGTCGAGCTCTGTGTCAAGAATGCGTCTCACGTTGAGCGTGCGATCCTCTATGTCGTCGGCACTGTCGGAAATCTGACTGTCGAGGAGGTAGAGGCCTTGGAGACGTTCTTGGATGGTGCGGTTGCGCAGCAGGTTGAGGCAGTGGTTGCGCAAGGCTGTCAGCAGATAGGTGCGTGCTGTGGAGCCCGTCGGTAGGATGTCCTTGCTCATAAGGTTGGCAAAGACTTCCGATACGGCATCCTCGCTCTCCGCGTCGTCGTGGAGTAGCAGTCGGGCCAGCTGCTTCATGTCGGGATAGTGCTGGCGGAACAGTTGTACGATGGTCTCGTTGTTCTTCATACACTATATATACACTTTGGCTGTGAGAAACCTAACCTGAAAAGGAGAAAAAAATAAAGACAGGGCAAAGTGGCACAAGTTTTTGCCTGCAAATGTAATGGTATTTCTGGAATTCCCGTCCCTTTTGAAAAAATATTGTAGGGTAGCTCTTTTTCTCGCCTTTTTTTGGTTCATCCGACAAATCGTGTGATAAAGTTTGGACGATGTAAAGAACAAAGAGGACATAACATTCTATACGTATACAGACATATAAAAATAGCGTTTTATTTTTCGGTGAACGATATTTTTATTATATTTGCCGAAAAATAAAACTGCATTTATGGCTATGATTGGAAGAGAAAAGGAGATAGAGGAATTTAGGCATTTGTACGATGTTTCCGACACATTCCACAAATAAAACAAGCTCTTGGCATTTCCGGAGTCGTTACATCTCAGTCGTCATGGTCGCTAAAAGGTGACGACACTATTGACGGCACGCAGATTGACATGCTGATAGACAGGAATGATAATGTCGTAAACATGTGCGAGATGAAATTCTACAATGAGGAATTCATTGTCAACAAGCAGTACCATTCTGTCCTTGTACACAGGCAGAACGTTCTTTCCGGCATGATGCCACGCAGAAAGGCTATACACAGTACGCTTATAACGACTTTTGGCTTAACTCATAATGAGTACAGTGGAGACTTTCAGCAAGTGATTACGATAGATGCCCTTTTCCGTTGACATAGACTAAAAAAGAGAGTTACAAGTGTAACTCTCTTATTCTTATGCGCTTCAGGATGGGCTTGAACCAACGACCCCCTGATTAACAGTCAGGTGCTCTAACCAACTGAGCTACTGAAGCAGTGCGTCTTTGTTGAATTGCGGTTGCAAAGGTAGTAAGAATCCTGGAACCTACCAAACATTTTCCGTTTTTTTTCAATATTTTCTTTAACCTTGCCACCGAATGGAGGCTGAAGACTACTTTTTCCGTTCCCGCAGCAGGTTTCTCAATTATTTTATGTAAGTTTGCATCATTATATAATGACAAGCAATGAAGAAGATTTTGATGGCAGCGCTCTCTCTGCTCACGGGCCTCACCGCCCCTGCCCAGCAGGCCGCGACGCAGGACGACCATTACTTTAAGGTAGCGAAGAACCTCGAGGTGTTCAACACCATTTACAAGAACCTCGACATGCTCTACGTCGATACGCTCGACGCCGACGAGACGGTGGGCTACGGCATCAGCGCCATGCTGAAGAGCCTCGACCCCTATACGGAGTACTACCCCGAAAACAAGAGCGGCGACGTGAAGATGATGCTCACGGGCAAATATGCCGGCATAGGCTCACTGATACGCTACAACTACAAGTTGGGCCGCGTCTGCATTGACGAGCCGTATGAGCACCAGCCTGCCGCGGAGGCGGGCCTGAGGAAGGGCGACATCATACTGAGCATCGACGGCGAGGACATGACGAGGAAAGACAACGCCTACGTCAGCGAGCACCTGCGCGGCGACGCCGGCAGCACCTTCGAGCTGCGCTTCCACCGGCCCTCGACCAACAAGGACATGCGTGTCAAAATCACGCGGCGCGTCATCCAGCTGCCTGCCGTGCCCTACTACGGCGTGCAGAAAAACGGCTTCGGGTACCTCAACCTCTACTCGTTCACTGAGGGCTGCGGCAAGACGGTGCGCAACGCCATCATCGAGATGAGGCAGCAGGGCATGAAAGGCCTCGTGTTCGACCTGCGCGGCAATGGGGGCGGCTCCGAGTCGGAGGCCGTCAGCATCGTCAACTGCTTCGTGCCTAAGGGCAAGCTCGTCGTGAGCAACCGCGGAAAGCTGAGGCGCGTCAACCACGACTACCTCACGCAGGTCGAGCCCGTTGACACGGTGATGCCCGTGGTGGTGCTGGTCAACAACAACTCGGCGTCGGCATCCGAGATTACGAGCGGGTCGCTGCAGGACTTCGACCGCGCCGTCATCATGGGTACGAAGACCTACGGCAAGGGACTCGTGCAGACCGTCATCGACCTGCCCTACAACGGGCAGATGAAGCTCACCACCAACAAATACTACATCCCGTCGGGGCGCTGCATTCAGAAAATCAACTACAAGCACAGCAACGGCGGCAGTACGGAGCTGGTGGCCGACTCGCTCACCCACACGTTCTACACGGTACACGGCCGGAAGGTAAAGGACGGCGGCGGCATTGAGCCCGACATCACTGTGCTGCCCGACTCAATGCCAAACATCACCTACTATCTCATGGGCGTGCGCGACAGCGACGAGCTGGTAAGCACCTTCGAGCAGCAATACATTGCCGCGCATCCCACCATCGCCGAGCCGTCGGAGTTTGCCCTCACCGACGCCGACTATGAGCAGTTCAAGCAGATGGTGCTGAAGAGCCGCTTCAAGTACGACGCACTGAGCGACAACACGCTCGACGAGCTGGAGAAGATGGCAAAGTTTGAGGGCTACTACGACGACGCCAAGCCGGAGTTTGAGGCCCTGCGCAAGAAGCTGCAGCCCAACCTGGCAAAGGACCTCGACTTCAACAAGAAGAGCATCATGCGCATGCTCCAGCAGGACATTGTGACAAACTACTATTATCAGCGCGGCGCCATCGAGAACTCGCTGGCCGGCGACAACCAGGTGCAGGAGGCCTTCAAGCTCCTCGGCGACCGGCAGCGCTACGACAGCATACTGCGCCCGTCGAAATGACGGCTGCCGGCAAGCCGGTGGCAATGCCGGCAACACCGCAAGAACTTCCCTGATGCCTGTCTCTCAATACCGGGGCAGGCATTTATTAATACCTATATGAACATGGCTAATATTCTGTTGGAAACACGGCTCGTTGGTGATATCACCGGGTCGTTTGTCGTCCCATCCTATCAGCGCGGCTACAGGTGGGGCGAGATGGATATCAGACGGCTGGTTACGGACATCCTTGGCAATGGTGCCAATCCTTACTGTCTGCAACCCATAGTCGTAAGGAAACTGGAACCGGCGGCCGACGGCACCGCCAGGTACGAGCTCATAGACGGCCAGCAGCGGCTCACGTCGCTTTTTCTGCTTTACCAGTGCATTCACAAAGAAAGTCGCGGATTTCTGCCGGGACCGAAGTTTTCCATTGACTATGAAACACGCCCGCAGTCGGCGCAGTTTCTGAAAGACATTGATCTGTCCCTCCGCAACGACAACATCGACTTCTGGTACATGGCCAAGGCCTATAATACGTTGAAGAGCCTGTTGGTCGCGCAGAAAGACATGACCCACATCAATGAATATCTGTCGGAGAAAGTGAGCGTCATCTGGTATGAGGTGCCTGAGACAGAAGATGCCATATCCCTGTTCCAGCGCCTGAACATCGGCAAGATACAGCTCACTCCGTCGGAGCTGGTCAAGGCGCTGTTTCTCAGAGACACCCCAGAGGAAAGCGTTGGGGAATGCCAGGAAGAGATAGCCCTGCAGTGGGACAATATGGAACGCGAGCTGCACGACGATGACTTGTGGTCGTTTCTCACCAACCGCAAGACACCGAAGTATGCCACACGCATTGACCTGGTTCTGGACCTTATGGCACAGAAGAAACAGGATGACCGTGACCCTTTGTCCACCTTTTTCTATTTCGACGACCTGTCCAGGAAAACCAAGCTCTATGATGTATGGAAAAGTATCCAGGCGGCATTTCTCCAGTTAAAGGAATGGCGCTACAATCACAATCTCTATCACAAGATAGGCTATCTCATCGCCTCAGAGTCACAAACCCTACAGGACATCTTCAATGCCGGACAGAATGTGAGAAAGAGCCAGTTCGAGGCGAAGACAGACTGGATGATCAGACAGAGCCTCCGTGGGAAAGAAGAGGACACGGATACGGCCGTCGACATCGATGAATTACAGTATGGCAAGGACAATGCACTGATTCAGCGCATTCTCTTATTGTTCAATGTAGAGTCAGTACGTACAATAAATGCGGAAAAACAGTGGTTTCCATTCTGCATGCACAAGGAGAAGCCCTGGAGCCTTGAGCACATCCATGCCCAGCACTCCGAAGGACTGTACACCAACGAGTAGCGCCGCGTGTGGCTGACAGACCATATCACCTCATTGGAGGACCTGAGGGAGGACCTCGCGGAGAGCGATGGCCGGCGCACCACGATCGACAGTCTGGTGGAGGAGGCACGGAAGCTCGTCGACGACATCGATGCCAGAACAAAGAAAAACGTGGGCGACGAGTTCAACAGCCTGCAGGACCGCATCGTCAGTCAGCTGTCACTCAACGAGGATGTCAGCGTCCTGCACGGCATAGACAATCTGGCCTTGCTCGACGTGGGCAGTAATGCCGCGCTCAGCAACTACGTATTCGACGCCAAGCGCAACATGATTATCAAAATGGACATGAACGGGGCTTACATCCCCTACTGCACCAAAATGGTGTTTTTCAAGTATTACACGCCGTCGGCAAGGCTGCAGGTGCACTTCTGGGGACCGGCAGACCGCGATGCCTACAAAAGCAATATAAAAGAAAAACTGTCTGATTATATAGACAAGAAATAATATGAACCAGGCTATATTAGTTTCATTTCCTGACCTGTTTGACAATAAGGACATTCAGGTCAAAGATATTGTCATCCCCAAGATACAGCGTAATTACGCGCAGGGACGCTATGACGAGCATGCTACACGAGTTAGGCAGAACTTCCTCAATGCCATATATGACGGCATAGAGAGGGGCAATGGCCTGACGATCGATTTCATCTACGGCCACAATAATGACAACGGGCAATTTATTCCCCTGGACGGACAGCAGCGTCTGACAACGCTTTTCCTGCTCTATTGGTATGCCGCGCGAAAGTCTGGGCGGACAGATGCCACGTTTCTGCGCCATTTCACCTACCAGACGCGCTACAGCGCCCGCGACTTCTGCGCACGGCTCGCCGACGACCACTTCAATCCCTTCACCAGCGGTTTCAAAGGCACTTTGTCGAAAGAAATAAAAGACCAGCCCTGGTTCCCCGATGACTGGATTCACGACGGTACCATATCCTCTATGCTGGTCATGCTCGATGCCATTGACGGGAAGTTCAGGACTGTCGACAACTTGTCCGACAAGCTCGATACCATCCGTTTCTATTTCATTTCACTTGAGCAGTTGAGGCTCACCGACGACATCTATATAAAGATGAACTCACGCGGAAAGCCGCTTACCGATTTCGAGAACTTCAAGGCCGAACTGGAAAAGACGCTACAACGGGTGGACAAGACCGAGGCCAAGCTGATTGCTGACAAAATCGACACATCATGGACCGACCTGCTGTGGCAATACACCGGAGGAAAAGAGTCCGCCGACAGCCAGCCATCTACCGACGACGCCTTCCTGCGCTATTTCCGGTTTGTCTGCGACATTCTTTGCTACCGGTCGAACAGCAGCCCTAAAGAAAAGGATGAGTTTAAGCTGCTGGAGACGTACTTCACCGGCACTGACGCCAAGTTCAATGCAGAGACACTCCGACGCTTTTTCGACTGTTGGACTGACACGCAGCTGACACGTGAGGGCAAGGATATAGACTCGTTCTTCAACGGTTTTGCCTGCGCCGGCGCGCATGAGGACGGCAAGGTGAGACTGCCCAACAATTATGCCGTCAACCTGTTTAAAGACTGTATCAATGATTATTCCGAGCTCCGCGGCAGCCGCAACAGAAGATTTCCCTTAAACAAAATCATCCTGCTCTATGCCGTCATCGTCTATCTGCTGCACGAGCAGGATGTCAGCCACGAGGACTTCGTCAGCCGCTTCCGCATCGTCAACAACCTTGTGCTCAACTCCTCTGATGAAATCAGTGACAGCGAAAACCGTATGGGCGGCAACCGCATGCCCGCCATACTGAGGCAGGTTGACGGCATCATCAGAGATGGCATCATCTCAGACAACATCGTTGTCGGCGACAGGAGCAACTGTCCAAACTTCAATGTCCTGCAGCTGGAGGAGGAAAGACAAAAGCAAGTGTTCATCAACAGTCACGACAAGAATTACCGCGAGGCACTGGAACGGTTTGAAGACCACCCGTTGCTGTTCGGTAGGGTTTCCATTATCGGCCTTGACCATTATGACCAGTTCGATGCCTTCAGGAAACTGTTCGAATGCAATTGGGACCTGATCGACTGCGCCCTGTTCGCCATAGGTGACTATTCCCAGCGCGACAACATCTGGCGCATACAGACGGGTACCAGCAACAAGGGGCTGCCTCAGGCCTGGGTCAGCCTGTTTCATAACGGCGACAAGAACAAGCTCAACAAGACCCGGCAATGCCTGCTCCAACTCCTGGAAACGCTGGACGGGGACATTACCGACCGCCATCTGCAGAACATTGTGGAGACTTATCTCAACAAGGCTGAAACCGACAGGCAGTTCACGTGGTTCTACTATTATGTCAAATATCCGAGTTTCCGCATTGGCCGGTATGGCCGCTACTGCCAGTACGAATCCAATCCGTACGACATCTGGACGGTATATGCCGCCCAGCATATGTCATCCAACTCCAGGGAAGTGTTTCTCAGTGAGATAGAGGCGCGGTGCAGCAGCAACGGCAGAAAATATTTCGGAGAGGAATATCTGGTGAAAAACGGACTAAGCAAAGTTGAGGTTTACAAGTCGGATAAGGGTGAAGCCGGCCAGCTTGTCTTATCGGTTGACATTGCACAAAACAACGGGATTGACTCGGAGGACCGCATTCTGAAAGCGGTGCAGACGCTCGGGTAACAGGCCGGGCAAACGCGTCACTCGTCCTGACTTCGTCAATGCGTCACCGGTGACAGTGTA
>CABVDL010000106.1 GCA_902497035.1 uncultured Prevotella sp. | reverse complement strand
CATACAGGAATACCCTCCTGACTTCGTCAATGCGTCACCCTGAATCGGACATAAGTTTATTGGAAAATAGTCACGTACAGACTCACAGCTCCTCAGGGAGCGTAAGCATGTACATGATTTTCGCTTCCTTTACCCTCGCACGGGCTTTGCGCAATCGCCAAAGCCGTGCCGCTACGGCCGGACGGGCTGAACGACACCACGAGACGGCTTGAACGACACCACGAGACGGCTTGAACGACAAGCTATGGCGACCGCCCTACTTAACTATGGCGACCGCCATGCACTACAGTGGCGACCGCCCTACTTAACTGAGGCGACCGCCACGCCTTCTCGCTCAAGCGATTTCGCATTCACACATCGCCGATATGGAAGCGTCATCCGGCCTGTATCTACCCGGCCGGGGATAAACATCTTCATGCACAACCATCAAGGGGAAGCATCAAATCCACCCCCGAGGGGATATGCCGGCTTAGTAGTCGGTGTTCTCAGGGTCGAAGTTGGTCCAGCCCTGGAGCCAGTTGTCGCCTACATTGAACGCGCCGATGTAGTTGACCTTGGTGAACCAGCTGGAGAGCAGCGAGTTGGTGAAGTCAGCCGCGCCGACGACTGGGCTTGAAGCCTGAGGCATATAGCCGTTGGTCAGCATGAGGTCGGCGATGTTGGGGTAGACCTTGTTGCCGCTCTGTGCGAGGAAGAATGTAGAGGAGAAGCTTTTCTTCGTGGCATCATAGACCGGTTTCTTGGAAGCGTCATAGCCGGTGACGAGCTGGTCAACATAACTCTTGTTGGCATCGGTACCCGTCACTTCCATACCTGCGAAATAGATGTTGTTGAGATGAAGCAGGCCCTTGGTGGCAGAGGTCTGGGTGTCACCCTTCTCGCCGTCGAGGATCAGGCCGATGGGCCAGCCCACGGCAACCGAGTTGAAGCAGTTGAGCCTCGAAGCGCGGCGAATTTGCATGGCAGCCTGAAAGCGGCCGAGTGCCGAACCGTTGTTGGGGTTGAGGCTGCCGCCAGTGATGTAGTCGGTCGTGTTCTGGAAACTTGCGTCCAGCTTGGGGCCGACGAACGTGATGTTGGAGAAGACAGCCGAAGTGTAGGGCGACACATCGCCGCCGTCCGACTTGTTGTCGCTCTCGAAGCCGTTGCTCTGTGACGTATCGGCAATCTTGCTGTCGCGCACCGACAGGCCGAACTGCACCTTGCCGCTGAAGCCGTTGTCGGTATCGAAGTCATCGTCCCAGCCGCGGTAGGCTATCAGGTACTTGCAGTTGACGGTGCCGCCGAACCACTCATAGGAGTCGTCGTTGGAATAGCTCACCTGCACATGGTCAATCTGGGTGCCGGAGCCGACCGAGCCAAAGGTAAGACCGTTGATTTCCTTGTCTTTCTCAAAGGGATAGCCGGCAAACTCAATGCGCACGTAGCTCAGCACACCCGAGTTGTCAGCGTCGTCGGTGCCGCCGTGCTTGGTGCGCGGGCCGCCCTCAATCTGCATCTTCGACTGGTTGTTCTTAGCCTTGCCGCAGAGAATGATGCCGCCCCAGTCGCCGGGCCTGCGGCTGCCCTTGGGCTGCTCAGAAGTGAAAACGATGGGGCTGTCAGCCGTACCCTTAGCAATGAGCTTGCCGCCGCGCTCGGCAATGAGGCTGGCCTTGCTATCCTTGTCGCCCTTGATGATGGTGCCGGGCTCGATGGTCAGCTCGGCGCCGTCGGCTATATAGACCCAGCCCTTGAGCAGGTAGGTGCCCTTCTTCAAGGTCTGCTTGCCGGTGAAAACAAATTCCTGGTCGCCATTGCCTATCTCGGTGCCGTTGGCATCTTCCTTGCCGTTGGTAAAGAGAATGTGGTCGCAGGCATTCAGTCCGCCGTCCTTAGTCCATTTGTAGACCTCAGTCTGAGGGGTAGTTCCGCCGTTGTCAGCGTTGTCGCTGCTGCAACCGGCCAGCCCGGCGGACAGCATCAGGATGCCGAGACATCCGATAATCATTGTCTTGTTCATAGAAAGTTAGAATTTGTATGTAATAATTATGCCTATATTTCTTCCAGGCTTGTATTTCCTTGTTATCTCCTCGACCGTTCGCTTCGAGCCGTCATCGTAGGTGACGTGGGCGAACTGCTTGTATTGCACGTCTTGCGCGAGCAGGTCGCGCACGTTGAGCTTCAGCTCCCAGTGGCTGCCGAAGGTCTTGGTGGCCGAGAGGTCTATCATGTCACGCGGCATCTCGTAGCTGTCGGGGATGCGTGCGTTGTCCTCCTCGCCTGTCGACCCCTCGGAGCGTCCCACGCCGATGATGCGCTTGCCTATGCGGTTGTACAGCAGGGCGATGCTCAGGCCGCTGGTCGGGTGACGGTAGAACAGCCCCGTATTGATGAGGTAAGGCGACTGGCCCTGCATGGGGCGGTTCTCCTCATGCGAGCCTGCGGGGAACTTGACGCGGCTCTTAATCAGCGAGCCGTTGAACGAGAGGCTGAAGTTGCGCAGGCCGATGAAGTCAAGCCGCTTGCGGATGTCGAGTTCCAGTCCGTAGTTGTTGGCCTGGTTTGCGTTTTTGAACGAATAGATCAGGTCGGTGCCGCCTGCCACAGTGTAGGTCCACTCTATCGGGTTCTGGAAATGCTTGTAGAAGGCTGCCAGCGAGACAATCTCGCCGTCGGTGGGATAGAACTCATAGCGCAGGTCAAGGTTGTCGATGTAGCTGTTCTTCAGCTCCGTGTTGCCCTGCACGTTGGAGGCCAGGTCGAAGTCGTAGTACACCGAGGAGCTGACCTCGCGGAACTCAGGGCGGTTGACACTGCGGCCATAGCCGAAGCGCAGCTGGTGGCGGGTGTTGAACCGGTAGGTGGCGTTGACAGAGGGGAAGAAGTCGTCGCCCTTGTAATGGCGGCTCGTCTCGCTCTTCTCCGTGTCGCGGGTGTTGGAGATGAGCTCCATGTCGTTATGCTCAAACCTAACGC
Organism: uncultured Prevotella sp.; assembly: GCA_902497035.1. Taxonomy (GTDB): domain Bacteria; phylum Bacteroidota; class Bacteroidia; order Bacteroidales; family Bacteroidaceae; genus Prevotella. The sequence continues at coordinate 5,529 of CABVDL010000106.1, read as the reverse complement.
CGGCCAGCACGTTGAGCGCGCCAAAGGGCAGCGTCAGCGAGACGTAGCCGGCTCCGAGCGTGTTCTTGCCGCGGTAGTTGTTGCGCCACTTCGACAGCTCAAGCATGTAGAGCTTGTCCTGACCCAGATATTCATTATCCGACAGCAGCGTCGGGATGTCGATATAGCGGAAGCCTGCGGGCAGGCTGTTGTTGTTGGCGTCCCAGTTGTAGATGAACTCGCTGGTGGTGTATTTCCTCGTACGGTATTCGCCATAGGCGCCGGTGTGCAGCTTCGGCGTCCAGCCGCCAAGGTGCATGTCGTAGACGTTGTTGACATTGGCCGAGATGATATGCTCGCCCAGTCTGGTCCACTCGCGCGAGATGTCGTTGCCCGTGGTGAGGGCGTAGCGGCCGCTCTCGAGCGCGTCGTCGGTGAGGTACCGTCTGCGGTCAGGCAACCGGCGGTTGGCATACGCATAGCCGACACTCCAGTCAAGGGCATCGCCGCCGAGGGTATGCTTGCCGGTCAGCTGACCGTTGTAGACAGTACGGCTCCTATAGTAATATTCTGCCGATTTCTCAAGGTTGGACTGCGCCGATATGCCCTCACGCCAGGTGTAGCGGGTGTTGGTAAGATGGTTGAAGATGTTCTTCAGCTCATACTTGCTGTTGCCGTCTCTGGACAGCAGCGTGAAGTTGAGCATCGCCCCGAGGCGCGTGTTGAGGTTGTACTGGTCGTCGGTGCTGTGGCGCAGGTAGTTGGGCTGGTCGTGGCTCACGTCGTACAGACCATAGAGGTTGTTCTGCATGTCGTGGTTGGTGCGGTACTCGTTGGAATAGTTGACCGCGGCAATCATGCCGAGCTTTCTGCCGTCCAAGCTCCACCCGTGAGCCATGTCGGCCGACAGTTTCCAGTCGGCCCAGGGCGTTGTCTTCTTTGTAAACCACTGGCTGTTGCGGCGGTTGAGCAGGAACGACTGGAAATGGGCCTCGTTGTTGTAGCTCAGGCCGGCCGAGACGTTATAGCTGTTTTCCGATGGTATTTCCTTGGTGTTGATCATGATGAAGCCGCCCGTGAAGTCGGAGGGATACTCGGCCGTCGGCGTCTTGACAATGGTGAGGTTGTCTATCTGCCCGCTCGGCACAATGTCGAACGAGAACGCGCGGCTGTCAGCCTCACTGCTCGGCACGGCGCCGCCGTTCATCCACACATTGTTATAGCGCTGCGACAGGCCGCGCACCATGACGAACTTGTCATCGATGAGCGACACGCCCGGCACGCGGCGGATCACCTCACCCGCATTGTTGTCCTGCGACAGCTTGATTTCCTGGGCCGAGATGTTGCTCACGATCACGTCGCTGCGCTTAGTCTCAAGAATCATGGCGCGCTCGGTGTTGCGACGCTTCACGCCCGTCACCTGCACGCCCTGCAGCGTCTGCTCGTCGGCCTGCATCCTCACGCTGACCACATTGGCCGAGGCATCCCTGACAGCCTCTACGCCGTTGAGCGTGCAGGGCTGATAGGACACATATTTTATGGTAAGGTTGTATTTCCCGTGTTTCAGGCCGGTCAGGTGGAATTTTCCGTCGGCATCAGACACTGTCCTGACGGAAGTTCCCGCAACCTCAATGGTTGCTCCTATCAAAGGCTCGTTGGTTTTGGCATCAGTAACTATGCCGCTGATATCGTCGGCCAACATGGTGGCGGCTGTGCCTAACAGCAATCCCGACAAAAGCAGTCCTCTCTTTAAAATCATCATCTAATTCTCTTCTTTTCAAGTTCGATGCAAAGTTACGGCCGCAACATTACAAAGTCTTTTAGATGATGTGATAAAAGGATTGCTTTATGATTACAAAAATGTGACAGGAAATGTCAAGCGGCAGCGGCACCGACACAGCCGCTACCACTCACTTGATATGTACGCCATCGGCACGGTGTACGGCCTCGAAAGTGCAATAATGATTGAGCAATTCCAATGCACGGCCAAGATTGTCGCTGCGCATGCAGAAGAACCTCAGGCGCTTCTGGGCTATAGCAGGGTCGTCAAAGATAAAGGACACCCTGTACCATCTCTCCAAAGAGCGGGCAATGGTGCCAAGCGGCTGGCCGTCGAAATAAAGATACCCGTTCTTCCAGTACTCATAGGTATCCATGTCCTCATCCGCCACGTCAAAGCCACCCGTCTCGCGCAAAGTCGCTCCCTGGCCGGGACGCAGCTTCACTTCCCGGTCGCCCTTACGGCCGCTGACAACCACAACACCGTGGAGCAAGGCAACATGTGGCGGTTCGTCGGGGTAACAGCTCACGTTGAGTTCCGTACCCAGCACACGCGCATCAAGTTTGTCGGTAATAATGACAAACGGATGGGCCGCATCATGGGTGACCTCGAACTCTGCCTGTCCTTGCAGGTAGACAGCTCTCTCCTTTCCTTTGAATGACAGCGGGTAGGTGAGTTTGGAGTCGGCATAGAGCCACACCCTGGTACCATCTGCCAGTACAATGTCATAGCTTTTCCCGGGCGGCACCGCCAGTGAGCACTTTTCGGTGCTGACCTCATCCTCAGTCAGTCCCAGCGCGCGCAAAAGGCGGCTGCGCGCGCTCTGATTGGTGGCACTGGCCGACAAGTTCTGGCTTTGTCCACTAAGAGGTATCACCTTTCCCTTGCCCGTAACGATAGATGGGGATTGTAACTTTGTACGCGGAACATCATAAGCTATGTCAGGGGTATCGGCCGCTCTCTCAGTATCTGTCCACCACAAAACACCAAAAAGCAACAACAGGCATGCGGCTACACCACTAATTGTCCACAGCAGGGTGACAGACAGCCTGCGCGCCCGTTTCTTCGAAGCCATGCGCACAATGAAAGCAGCAAAGGCCTCGTCAACGGCAGCATCGGGCATCAGTTCCTTGGCATGATGACGCAATACAGCTTGCCGGGTGTAGGCAGCAAGGCGCACACCGGCCACAGCATCAGCGTCATGGCGCAACCTCTCAGATTGCTCTCCATCGCCCCCCCATCTGTTCTCCAACGGGAAGCAGCTATCTACCGGTGTTTCTTTATCTGATGTCATCTTGTCTATTTCTTATTGATTGTCACTATAAAGACGTGTTGCCAGCCTGCAAGTCCACGCCTATTTTGCTTTATTTTTGTTTAAATTATCCCTAAAGACCTTCATTGCCTGCGCAATATGCTTCTTTACGGCACTGACGCTGATGCCCAGCTCTGTCGCGACCTCGGACTGACGCCGTCCCTTGAAGTAGCACTCGTCAAGAATACGCCGTGTCTGTGGGGTTAGCGTGTCTATCAGACGGTAAATGCAGGTGATGTTTTCCTCAACCTCCTGAAGGACGGCACCCGCATCGTCACTCCCGTCGCCATAAACGGTACGGTAGAACAGCTCGTAGCGTTGGCGGGTAAGCCGTTTGCGTGCCCAGTCCGCGCACTTATTGCGCACCGTACGATAGATGTAACTTTTCTGACTGGTCTCCCCGACCTCATCCAGATGGTTCCATAGCTGCTCGAAAGCGTCGCTGAGAATATCGCGGCATATTTCCTCCTCTCTCACCATACCCATGGCAAAAGCATACAGTTGCGCGTAATTCTCGCGAAACAATCTCTCAAACTCTCTCTCACGGCTCATTGTTGCCACAAAATTATAAAGAAATAATCAAGTGACCAAACCAATCATGCCGTTTTTCGAGCCTAAAATTTCATGCCAACAGCACAAAGTCGGACTGGTACGCCCCACGTCCATAACACGAGAACAGCATACCAGCCCGAAACGCAACAAAAGCGGGAGACTGCACCGGCAGCGACAAAGTCTGCTGTGAACAGCCCCCTCAAAAAGGTAAAACCAATACAGCGACTGCGCCATGTCATCGCTGCAACGGATAAGTCAGCTCATCCTTGGCGTGTCCGCCCAACTTGGCAGCCCCAATCTGCATTTTGTTGACCACCACGCCATAGGGCATGATAAAGCTCCGGCCAGACCTGCCGGTTACCGTTTCCTCACGCGATACGCCTCCTATGGACTCAAGCTGTGAGAACTTTGGCAGGCCAACCGATGGAGCTACCATGAGTGTCCGCTCACCCGAATTGACACTGATGCGGTAAATGCGGGTGAAAGCGCATCCCTCGGGCAGGTTGACCTCATATACATAATCCAGATGGGCTTTCTTTCCCTCTTTTATGAGCGACTTCGTCAAATCGGCCATTGTCACGGACTTGGCAGCCATAACGTGAAGCGTGCCGACTGAAGTCTCTATTTGCGTGGACTGCGGCTGACCGCGCCATCTGGCACTTCCCGTGGAGCGGGGAGCATAGAGCGATGGTGTGGTGCCATTCAGCTGCATGAGCAATTTACCTTTGTCTATAAGCGTCATCTCGGGTTGCGGCTTCATGCCGTCGGCATCGGTCGCATAGGCCCCTATGAGTTGGACACCGTGATAGGATTTCATAGATGTATAGTTCTTGACCGACAAGTTCCGGTCAATAACCTCCTTGCCCAACTTGCTGCCCAGGTCAAAGCTCTTGTGATTGATGGACTGCTGCGCACACAAATAGCCGGGACGCAACAGATTATCAGAGAACACACGTGAGGCGGCATCGCCCGTATACAGGACGGGACCCTCGTAGGACTCAGACACTATGTCAGCCTTGGAAAGGCTGTCAAGTCCGTCGGCGAAAGCCTTTACACGCCGGGCAAGCTCTGAGGAGGCGGGCATGTCGGAGGGTGATGCATACTCGAGTGTCATCTCGTCTTTCATTGGCACGCCAGCCTGGCTGCGCGTCATGGCAGACACCTTGAGCGTGACCTGATGGACGGGTTGTCTCAGTACGACGCGCTCTGAAGTAGTCCGGTAGATATCCTCGTCAAAGCCGCTAAGGCTCACGCTCGTGTTGTACAGGTTCTTATAGTTGAGGAATATAGCCGACAACGACCTCAGCAACTTGTTAATGTGGAGCGTGTCTATGACGTAGCCCCCGAACGAGGGTTCGACCTCCCTTACAGGAGCCATGCGCTGCATATCCGGCACTTCCTTCAGATCTGCCGGCATCGGGTTGTCCACCAGGAAGTTGTTTTTCTGCACATACATGCGCAGCGCATTGTCGTAAGCCTCGTCGGAACAGGTCCAGTAAGCTCTTCGGAACAGGGGCGCGCTTACTTCTGATGGCAGTCTCACTCCGAGCAGCATCTGTTTCCAAGGCTCACTGTTGTGCCTGAAATTACCTACAAGCACCCGAGCGCTGCCTGTGGAACGCCAGGGCTTGTAGCCGGCATAGACGATGGATCCCAACTCTGCCGACACATTGAACTGCCGGTAACGGTTGGCGATGTAAGACACATAGAAAGGCCTGGGAGCGTCTGCCACCTGCAGGCTGTCACGCGTACGCATCATCTCTTCTTCCATAGCAGTCAGTATGACCAAGCTGTCGGGTGCAGAGACTGATGGGGATGAGGCAAACGGCGGCACACTGAGCGAAGGTAGCTTTTTGGCCGACTTGCCGCGGCGCTGCGTCTCCACCTGACCGACGAATATGGCAGG
>CABVDL010000105.1 GCA_902497035.1 uncultured Prevotella sp. | reverse complement strand
AAGATGTGAACGCCTATATTGTAGGCGAAGCCATACGCAAGGCTCGATTGGCACAAAACCTCACGCAAGAGCAGCTTGGTGAACGTATCGGTGTGCAGCGTGCTCAGATATCAAAGTTGGAGAAAGGTGCAAGTGTTATCACATTACCAACCATGAGCCGTGTGTTTCAAGCATTGGGTATTGCAACAGCCACTCTTGATTTGGGTATTGCAGGCAAGATTGCGTTGTGGTAAGATGACGGTTAGATTGTGCAATCTTGGTAGGATTGAACAAAGATTTAGCTATTATGCTGAATATCAACTTTATTTTGCTCAACAAAAACAATAATTGTTCCCAAAAATGAGGAAATGAAAGCTCAAATACTAGACAAATATAAAGAAGCCTGTCTGTATTGCCATTCAAGTCATTATGGGGAAATGTCTCTACTATCACAAAATAACATCCTTGTTGATGCAATATTCTGTATACTTTTGCATTTAGTATGCAGATAAACAAAGATAAAAGGTCAATGAAAAAGAAGTTATTGTTACTCATTTTAATGGTTCTTCCGCTTTTCATATCATCTTGCAGTGATGATGATGGAAAGGTAGATCCAATGAAGTGGAAAACCGAATTAAAAAAATCAAGCGATGGATATTTCCATGTAGCTCCTGAGGGAGGGACATTTGTGCTTCAATGTACAAATTACAGTGACTTTTGGATAACTGGTATCACCGAACAAGAAGCTAAAGGGGAAGAAAAGAAGTTTACACCCGCCATTGATGACCAAAAACACTTTACCATTACGTCAGATTGGGCAACAGCTACCCAAAATGGGAATACGTTGACTGTTACAATTTTGCCGACAACAGCGAATGGCAATCGCTTCATAAAGGTGTCTGTACAAAATGGTGACGCTTTTGATGAATTCAAATTCAAGCTACGAGGATTGAAAGTCGGGCTATAATATACGGTGTTCCATTATCATGAAATAGATGACTTGAATAATGCTCCATCTATGAGGGTAGGCATTTCGCTATCTATCTTATGCAACTCATATTTGTTGAGTAAATGGATCGCATCAATCACAATTCGTTGGGCAGCAATGCGTCTGCGCAATAGAATTGTTTCCTTGCTGTTACCAACAAGACCGATTGGCACCTGTGACTTCAAAATATTTCTCCAAGGCATCTTTCATCATGAAATATCCTTTACCAGTCTTAGCCCAATGAATAAGTGCATCCTTTGCTTCTTCTCTCAATTGTTCAATAATTTTATTATCCATAGTTCCGCTATTTCTTGATATAATACTGTTGTCATAACTGGCTTATTTCTTTAGAATGGGCTGCTTCATCAGCATATACCATATCCACATAGTTTACAAATTCAGCAGTTTTTGGTTGTGAAATGGCTAATTTGCGTATAAGCATATTCTTCTTTTTGTCTTTTTGCAAGTCAGCATTGACTTTGCCAAAAATAGAGTCAATCCAATAGACAAAGCCCAAGAACACAGCATGACTATAAGAGCTAACTGTCTAATATGGAGAGAATACCAAATGCGACTTATCCAATACTAAGGAATGGTGCATAGCAGAAATGGCGGAACTTCCTTTAATGTCTTGGGCATTGATGGCTGCGTTACGCCAACTTTTGCTTGCACCCCAAATTTTTCACAGATAGAGTCCAATGTATTGCCAATAATCTTGATACAATCATCAGATTTCTTATACCTGTCATTCAAAGAAAAAGCCAAAGCTCGTTCTTTTTCCATAATGTTTAGAAGTCCCTCGCATCTGGAGAGGACAATATCATACCTTTCAGATAGAGTCCCCATGTACTCATCTTGGGTTGGAATCTGCTTTTCTACTTATATAAAAATGTAGGAAAACAGTATGATAGGCTACATTTCTATTGGTTCTTATAGAATAAAAGGGGATGATTGGCAATCACATCCTTTAAGGGAAGTCGTTTCACCCCTACTTCTCTAAAATATCATTTGATAACTTTTGTTTGTCACATTTTGAGTTCGATTGAAACATTCCTATTCAAACACTATTTGGTAGTTTTCAATGTAATCGAAAGTTAAATACGTTAAATTATTACCTTTTCGTATCTAAACAGAATCCACATTGCCACTTTTCTACTGTTTGGAGCGTATAATACTGATAATCAACTAATAATACATTCTATAGATATTCCGGCCTGACCTCCATCAACATCCCTGATGGAGTCACGGCTTTAGGCAATGAGTGTTTTTATGGTTCTTCCGGCCTGACCTCCATCAACATCCCTGATGGTCTCACGTTTTGGGGGATCGATGTTTCTTTGGTGTTGGAAGTCCCTCTGCCCCTTGCAAGCTGTATATAGATGACCAGTTTGACAGCCAAATGCTTATCAAGTCCGGCTCTTATTACACCATGGCCAGTGGTTATTTCGTCGTTCCGGTGCAAAGCATCCGACTCTCTACATCTCATATTTATTTGACTAAGAGTCAAGAATTCCAGCAAGTGACAGCTACTGCAGTGCCTGCGGCTGCCAACAATACGGGTATAAACTTACATCGGGCATCACCTGGCATGACGACGGCCAGACGCGGTACTACGACCTCAACGGCCGGCCGGTTGGCACGCGTCCCACCATCCAGGGTGTCTACATCAAGGTGGAACACGGCAAGCGCACGAAAGTGACAGTACAGTATAACCAAAAACGCAAGGCATGCCGGTGACAAATCGCTTTGCCTAAAATTGCCCTTAGGCATGACATAACGGCATTACCAAGGGCGCAATAACAGCCTTACCAATGACTAAAGCCCGGTAATAATCTTGCGGAGGTCTTCGTCATTGATGGTCTTAAAGCCCTTGGCGCTGATGAGCCGTGAGGCCTCATCGACATTGTCGGTGCGCAGCACGAGGATGCCCTTGCCGCCGAGCAGGAAGGAGTACATGTAGCGCACGTTGAGGGCATCGGCGGCAAAGGTCTGCAAGGCGTCGGCGGCCATGCCGGGGCGGTTGTCGAGCTCAATGGCCTGCACCTGGGTCAGCGTCACGGTGATGCCGTTTTCCCTCAGCACGAGGCAGGCGCGGTGCGGATCGGCGCAGATGACGCGGAAGAGACCGAAGTCCTGCGTGTCGGCAAGGGTGGTGGTCACGAGGTCGATATTGGATTCCTTAAAGAGGCGCAGCACTTGTTCCAGGGCGCCTGGCCTGTTTTCTACGAATATGGATAACTGGCTGATCATAATTATTTTTCTTTTAAGAAGTCACGGTTGTCGATGACGCGCACGGCCTTGCCGTCGGTAGTGGGCAGTGAGCCGAAAGGCACGAGCCTGACGTGCGGCGTGAGAAGTATCTCGTCGTGCAGGGCACGGGCAATGCGCTTGGTGAGCGACTGCAGCAGTCCATAGTCGTCGGTGGTGAAGTCCTGTGCCAGTTCCACCGACACGGTCATGGCGTCGTTGTCTTCCTCGGTATTGAGGTTGATCAGATACTGGCTGCCCAGTTCCTTGAAGCCCATCAGAATTTTCTCCACCTGGATGGGGAAGATGTTGACACCCTTGAGGACAATCATGTCGTCGGAACGGCCGCGCAGGCGGTCTACGCGCACGTGGGTGCGTCCGCAGGGGCAGAGGCCGGGTATCTTCCTCGTGAGGTCGCGCGTGCGGTAGCGCAGCAGCGGCATGGCCTCGCGGTTGATGCTCGTCATCACCAGCTCGCCCATCTCACCGTCAGGCACCGGCTCCAGGGTCTCTGGATTGACAATCTCGACGATGTAGCAGTCTTCCCAGATATGGAAGCCGCCCGGGCCGCCGCTCTCCTCGCTCTGTCGGCAGGCATCGCACTCGAAGCCCACGCCGGGACCCTGCATCTCGCTCATGCCGAATGAGTTGTAGGCCCTCACGCCGAGCATGCGCTCTATGCGCATACGCTGCTCGTTGCTGTGAGGTTCGGCGCCGATGGCGAGGATACGGAGCTTGGTGTCGCGCCGCGGGTCAACGCCCTCCTGGTCCATCACCTCCTTAACGCGCGTGGCGTAGCTGGGGATGATGTGGACGACAGTGGTGCCGAAGTCGCGCATGAACTTGATTTGCCGCTTGGTGTTGCCCGCTGCGGCCGGTACTGTGAGCATGCCCAAACGCTCGGCGCCATACTGAAAGCCCAGGCCGCCGGTGAACATGCCGTAGCCGGAGGTGTTCTGGAAGACATCCTCGGGACGCGCGCCCACCATCCACAGGCTACGGGCTACGAGGTCGGCCCACACGTCGAGGTCGTGCTGGGTGTGGAGGATGACGGTCGGCGTGCCGGTGGTGCCGCTCGACGAGTGCAGGCGCACGCAGTCGCGCAGCGGAGCAGAGGCCAGGCCGAAGGGGTAGTTGTCGCGCAGGTCCTGCTTCGTGGTGAAGGGGATGCGGCGCAGGTCGTCGAGGGTCTTAAGCTTGTCTGGGGTGGCGTGGGCAGCCTCGAGGCGCTGTTTGTAGAAAGGGTTGTTCATGCAGCGGGCGACGGTGGCTCGGAGGCGCTGCAGCTGAAGGGCCTCGAGCGCTTCACGGGGAAGGGTCTCAAGGTCTGGGGAATAATAAGGGTTGTAGGTCATGGGGAATGGGGATTATGGGGTGGATGGGGATTATGGGGTGGATGGGACCGCGCCTTGAAAAGGCGCGGCACAGAACGGGACGGACGCACAGAACGGGACGGACGAAAGGCTGAGAGGGTACTTTCCTCCCCTCCTTTCGGGGGGAGCCGGGGAGAGGCTAATGGTCTTGCTCAAAGGCGGTCATTCTCTCCTCGAGGACGGGGTATAGCTCGTCGCGCATGCGGCTGGTGCAGGCCCGCACGCCACGCTCATTGCTGCCCGTGGTGTCGAGCGAGATGCCGCTGACACCGTAGGCCATGAGTTCCCTGACCAGCTCGCCGCCGGTCATCGAGCCGTAGCCGATGGTGAAGAAGAAGCCGTCGCCCACGGGCTGCGTGACATCGCGGTCATAGACGATGTGGAAGCCGTGTCTGAGGAAGATGGCCTTCATCCTGTGCGCCCGCCGCTCATACTCGCGCGTGTCCTCGACAAAGTTGATCTTGCCCTCGCAGCTCAGCCGCAGCATCTCGGCGTAGCCGTACTGTGTGCTGGCCGTGCAGCCGCTCGTAATCATATAGAGTATCTCGGCTATCATCGTCGTGCCGAAGACGCCCGCATCATGATAGCGCTGCTGCAAGGCGGGATAATAGGTATCGAAGAGCTTGTCGCTCATGCACATCAGCGCAATGCGCTGGCCGGCATAACTGAAGATCTTAGAGCTCGACAGCAGGAGAATATAGTTGTCGGTATAGCGCGCCACCGTAGGCACGTATGGCGGCTGGTAGGGATGGCCGAGGTCGGTGCGGTAGTCCATGCAGAAATAAGCCAGATCCTCAATGACCACAGCATCGTATTTCGTGGCCAGCTCGCCGACAATCTTCAGTTCACTCTCCTCCAGGCATATCCATGCAGGGTTGTTGGGATTGCTGTAGAGGATGGCGGCCACGTCACCGTCCCTGAGCTGTTCCTCAAGACGGTCGCGCAGGCCCTCGCCGCGGCAGGAATAGATGTCAAACTCTTTCCACCCTATGCCGAGGATGCGCAACTGTGACTGCATGATGGGGAAGCCCGGGTCGAGGAAGAGTATCTTGTTCTTGCCCGGCAACCGCTGGGTGCAGCCGATGAAGGCGCCGAAACTGCCCATCACCGACCCCACCGTTGGCACGCAGGCACGGGCAGAGATGTCGATATTGATGAAAGCTTTCACAAACTCGTGGGCGGCCTCCTTCAGTTCCCTCACGCCCGATGCGGCAGGATACTGACTGCCCACGCCACGGTCAAGCGCGACTTTCTCGGCCTCCACGCCGTAGCGGTTGACGGGCAGCCCGGGCGACCCCTGGTCCATGCGGATGAACGGGATGCCCGTGGTCTGCTCGAGGTATTGCGCCACGAGCAGCACCTCGCCGATGGTGGAATGAGCCAGGTCGGCCACATTGTTGACCTTGCAGGCCTTGCTGACCTGCTCATCTGAGAATATCTTCATAGCGCTATTCCTTTCTGTCCTAAGAGGAACGCCTGTCGGTTGGCCTCGACCACGGCCTCGCCCTTACGGGCGAAAACAGCGGCAATAGCCGACAGCAGGTTGTCGGGCGTGACGAGGCCGATGAGGTCGGCCACCATGCCCAACAGCAGCATATTGGCACTCTTGGGCGTGCTGGCCTCTCGCGCCAGCTGGCTGATGGGCAGCAGACGGTGGTGGGGCAACGCTTCGATATCGGCGATAAGCTTGCCGGTATCGGGATAGTTGGGGATGTTGACCAGCGGCTCCGACGAGGTGACGACCCATCCGTCCTTGCTGAGAAAAGGCACGTAGCGCAGGGCCTCCATGGGTTCCATGGCGATGATGATGTCGGCCTCACCTTTAGGAATGAGGTCGCTGTAGATGGTGTCTGTGCTAAGCCTGAGGTTGCTCTGCACGTCGCCTCCCCGCTGACTCATGCCGTGGACCTCAGCCTGCTTGAGATTGATGCCCGCCTCAGTGGCGGCCTCACCGATGACCGTGGCGATGGAGAGGATGCCCTGTCCTCCAACGCCGCAAAGTATAATGTCTTTCTTCATTGCTTTTGGTTTCGTTTAGCCCTCATTTTCCTTGCCAGCGTCTGCATGCACTCCCTGCGTGGGATGATGACGCTCACGCCCTTGTAGGCGATTTCCTCGCGCAGCATCGCGACGATGGCGGGCATGTTCTTCGGCGTGGGGGTCACCACGCGAACATGCTCGGGCGCCACGCCGAGGGCAATGCAGATCTGTTCAAACTTATTGGTGCCGGCCGATGGCTGTCCGCCGGTCATGGCTGTGGTGAGGTTGTCGGAGATGACGACGGTGATGTCGGCCTGCTCATTGACGGCGTCGAGCAGTCCCGTCATGCCGCTGTGGGTGAACGTGGAGTCGCCGATGACGGCGATGGCCGGACCAAGTCCTGCATCGGCCGAACCCTTGGCCATTGTGATGGACGCTCCCATGCAGACGTTGGTTGACAGGGCAGAGAAAGGCTTCAGCGCACCTAAGGAGTAGCAGCCAATGTCGCCGAAGATGCGGGCATTGGGATATTCCTTGATAATCTCGTCGATGGCGCCGTAGACGTCGCGGTGGCCGCATCCCTGGCAGAGCTGCGGCGGGCGGCCCACCACGTCCTTTTCCTCCTCAAAGGCAATCTCCACGTCGCGGCCCAGCGCCTTGCGCACGTAGTCGGGATTGAGCTCGCCCGTACGCGGCAAGTCGCCGGTGAGGCGGCCTGTCACGGGGTAGTCCTTGCCGAGAAGTCCGCGGATGGCCTCCTCGATAAACGGCTGTCCGTCCTCGACGACGAGGATGCGGTCGCTCATCCTGGTCAAGGCGGCAACCTGTGCCTTGGGCAGCGGATACTGCGAAATCTTCAGAATGGCGGAGACTCCCGTTGGCCGTGCCTCCCTCACATAGTTGTAGCCGATGCCCGCGGCGACGATGCCCAGTCCCTTGCCGTCGATGGTCTCGAGCCGGTTGAGTCCCGAGTTTTCGGCGTCTTTCTCCAGGTCCTGCTGCTTGTCCACGAGTCCCGCGTAGTTGCGGCGGGCCACGGCAGGCAGCAGCACCCAGCGCGACGGCGGACCCGTGCGCACCCACTCGTCGGGGGCGAGCGCGTTGCACGGCCGGGCCTCATCGGTCACCTCGACGGCCGCGCGCGAGTGGGCCAGACGCGTGACGATGCGCATGAGCACGGGCAGCCTGAGCCGCTCGGAGAGGTCGAAGGCGTAGGCCATGATGTCGTAGCACTCCTGCTGGTTGCCCGGCTCAAGGATGGGAATCATGGCAAACTTCCCGTAGAAGCGGGTGTCCTGCTCGTTCTGTGAGGAGTGCATCGACGGGTCGTCGGCCACCAGCACCACCAGTCCGCCGTTGGTGCCGGTGATGGCTGAGTTGACAAAGGGGTCGGCACATACGTTCATGCCCACCATCTTCATGCAGACCAGAGCGCGCTTGCCACTGTACGACATGCCGAGGGCCGCCTCCATGGCCGTCTTCTCGTTGCAGCTCCAGTGGCAATGGATATGGCGCTCACGGGTCAGCGGATGCGCCTGTATAAATTCGGTAATCTCGGTTGAGGGCGTGCCGGGATAGGCATAGACACCGGACAGGCCCGCGTCTATGGCTCCGAGGGCTATGGCCTCATCGCCTAATAACAGTTGTTTCATATCGTTGTGTGTTTCTTAGTCCAAGGAGAAGTCGTCGCGGTCGTTGAGTACGGGGAAGGTCTTGCAGAAGGCGTCAAGGGCGCTCAGGTCAAGCTCTGCGGTAGCCGATGACACCTTTCCGTCGGTACACGACGAGAGCGTGTTTCCCCAAGGGTCGATGACGGCCGACCCGCCGTCGTACACATTGCCCGGGTCACGGCCTACGCGGTTGACACCAGCGACAAAGCACTGGTTCTCGATGGCCCTGGCCCTGAGCAGCATGTCCCAGGCCAGCCGACGGGACTGCGGCCAAGAGGCGACATATATGATAAGGTCGTAATTGTCGGGCGTGCCGTACCGCCCGTTGCGCGCGAAGGCGGGGAAGCGCAGGTCGTAGCAAATCTGTGGAAGGATGCGTAGGCCGCGGAACGTGATGACGGGGCGCCGCTGTCCGGCGGTGAACGTCTTGTCCTCTCCGCCATAGGTGAAGAGGTGGCGCTTGTCGTAGGAGGTCACCTTACCGTCCGGCTCAACAAAATAGAAGCGGTTGTAGTACCGGCCGTCGTCTTTCGTGGCAACGCTGCCGCAGACGGCAGCTCCGGTGTCTGCCGCCTTGCGCCTCATCCACGCAAGGCTGTAGCCCTTTGCCTCGGCGATGCCGGCTGGCTTGGTGGCGAACCCCGTAGAGAACATCTCGGGCAACACATAGATGTCGCTGCCCGGACGGGCTTCGATGGCCGTGTCGGCAGCAAGGCAGTTGGCCTCGGGACTGGCCCAGATGATGTCTTGTTGAAGAATGGTGATTTTCATGTTTTGGGGTGGATGGGGGGAAT
>CABVDL010000104.1 GCA_902497035.1 uncultured Prevotella sp. | reverse complement strand
AAAAAACAGGCTCTGTGCATAAACATCCAGACTGATTAGTTTGGCAGCAGCCTCGGTTTATCCCCGCCCTAACCCGAATGACACCCGCGGGTTTATACTCCTGACTTCGTCAATGCGTCACCCTGAATCGGACAAAAGTTTATTGGAAAATAGTCACGTACAGACTCTGAGCTCCTCAGGGAGCGTAAGCATGTACATGATTTTCGTTTCCTTAATTCGTAAATGCGTCACCATCAATTGCAGAAACATGCTTATAACTAATTGATAATCAATGCTGACACTTTATCCAGCCAAAGATGTGATGAAGTCAGGAAAAGAGAAGAAAAGCCCCCTGCGCTTTGCGCAGGGGGCTTTTTCTTCTTACCTTTTACCTTCTGTTGTTCAGTCCTGCTCTCACATCAGTGAAGAGAGGTTTCGTGCTGTCTTTGCCGAAGGTCAGGCTCTGCCCGGCCGTGGCCCGGGTGAAGGCCTTGGCGTTGGTGTTCTGCACCGCCTTGAGCTCGAAATAAATCTCGTCAGGATTGTTGGTGCCAATCATATAACCGCTGAAAGTGCCGCTGCCGTCATTATTTCTCTTAAGGGAGAAGCCTTTCTGCGTGGCGCTGGCATCCAACGCAAACGTAAAGCCCGTATTGGTGAGATACTTGATGTTGATGTTGCCGGTATTCTCGTCGATTGACCAGTCGAACTTCAACGTCTTACTGTCGATGACATTGCCTTTCTCATCAACCAGATAGTCAACCTCTGTTCCCGTTCCCTTGATGGCGGTCGAGCTGTTGCGCACGAAAGTCATGTTGGCCCCGAACGTGTCCTTATTGCCGTCAGTGCCGTTGGTATAGACCATCTTTCCATCCCACTCGGCAGTCAGGGCCTCAGCCTCGGCAACAAGCTGGTCACCCTGGTCGTCATCATCGTCACCATCGTCGTCCTTGTTGTAGTTGTTGCGATGCCAGTCGTAGCCGTCGTACCAGCCGTCGTAGTCATCGTACCAGGGATCATCGTCACAACTTGTAAACAGTGCGGGCATTGCAACAAGCGTTGCCGCAGCCATGAGTAAATGTATTGCTTTCATAGTCGTATGTTTTATAATTCTGCTGCAAAAATAACACTTTCTTTGCAAACGTGCATGGACAAACACCTATTCATTGAGGGGGAAATCCCTATTGGTGAGTAGAGAAGTCCCAACTTTAAATCTTTTTATTCCTTAAGCTTGTTTGTTTATCCCAGCTTTTTATTATTTTTGCAGCATGAAATTAATCCAATAAAAACATACAAGCAATACAGAAAAGGAAATGAAAACTATTTATGAATTCTCGGTGAAAGACCGTAAAGGCAACGAAGTCTCACTCAAAGAGTATGCCAACGAGGTATGCCTCATTGTCAACACCGCCACCAAGTGCGGCTTCACGCCCCAGTACGAGGAGTTGGAGAACCTTTACAAGACTTACCACTCAAAGGGCTTCGAAATTCTCGACTTCCCCTGCAACCAGTTCGGCCAGCAGGCTCCCGGCACCGACGAGAGCATTCACGAGTTCTGCAAGCTCAACTACGGCACCGAGTTCCCTCAGTTCAAGAAGATTAAGGTCAACGGCGAGGACGCCGACCCGCTTTATAAGTTCCTCAAGGAGCAGAAAGGCTTCGCAGGCTGGGACGAGACCCATCCCATCTACCCCATCCTTGACAAGATGCTCTCCGAGGCCGACCCCAACTATAAAGACAGCCCTGAAATCAAATGGAACTTCACCAAGTTCCTCATCAACAAGAAAGGCCAGGTAGTGAAGCGCTACGAGCCCACGACGAAGATTGACCTCATCGCCAAGGACATCGAGCAGCTGCTGGCTGAATAACACCACATGATTATGATGCAACAGACCAAGTGCCTCATCATCGGCAGCGGCCCCGCCGGATACACGGCAGCCCTCTATGCGGGCCGCGCCAACCTGCAGCCCGTGCTTTACTGCGGTCTGCAGCCCGGCGGACAGCTCACGACGACCACCATCGTCGAGAACTTCCCCGGCTATCCCGACGGTGTCGATGCCAACCAGCTTATGATGGACCTGCGCCAGCAGGCCGAGCGTTTCGGCGCCGACATCCGCGACGGCATCGTGACCGACGTTGACCTCACGAAGCAGCCCTATGTGGTGACCATCGACGACGGCTCACAGATAGCCGCCGACACCATCATCGTGGCCACGGGTGCCTCAGCCAAATACTTAGGCCTGCCCGACGAGCAGAAATACAACGGCCAGGGCGTCTCTGCCTGTGCCACCTGCGACGGTTTCTTCTACCGCAAGAAAGTGGTGGCCGTGGTAGGCGGAGGCGACACGGCCTGCGAGGAGGCCTCCTATCTGGCCGGACTCGCCTCAAAGGTATATATGATTGTGCGCAAGCCCTATCTGCGTGCCACCGACATCATGAAGAAGCGCGTGGCCGGCAACCCGAAGATTGAAATCCTCTACGAGACCAACACCATGGGACTATACGGCGACAACGGCGTGGAGGGAGCCCATCTCGTATGGCGCAAGGGAGAGGCCGACGAGCGACGCTACGACCTGCCCATCGACGGGTTCTTCCTCGCCATCGGCCACAAGCCCAACACCGACCTCTTCCGCGGCAAGCTCAAGATGGACGAGACGGGCTACATCATCACCGAGGGCCACTCGCCACGCACCAGCGTGCCAGGCGTGTTTGCCGCAGGCGACTGCGCCGATCCTGACTATCGCCAGGCCGTAGTGGCCGCAGGCAGTGGCTGCAAGGCCGCCATGGAAGCCGAGCGCTTCATCGCCTCCAAGGCTTAAACGGAACATCCTATTGCAGGAGCCGTCTCTTCTCCTTTTGCCCTACAACAGGGCAAAAAGAGAAAGGCGGCTCCGTTTTTTTCTTATACGAAACTTAAAAAAACGGCCGGAAATGTCCGCACTTACAAAAAAATATGATAAATTTGTAGGTGCGGAACACCATTGTCAATGCCACTCTTTATTACACCTAAAAGCCAAAAATATGAGGAATTCACTGGCACTACTCCCCATCTTCCTTTGTTCGCTGTTGCCTGCCAACGCGCAGAACGCCCAAAAACTCACACCCGACAGCCTCGGCTCCATCACCCCAGGCATTGCGTCAGGCTCTGTTGACGTCATCAGTCAGGGCCGCATGAACAAAGGCATCCTCACCACACCCCTCGATGCACTCAACGGTCAGGCCGCAGGCGTCAACATCAGCAACGCCGACAACCGCATGGCACAGCTAAGTTCGGTGCGCGTGCGCGGCACCACGTCACTCACTGGCGGCAACGACCCACTCATCATCATCGACGGCATGTACAGCGACCTCAGCACACTCTCTACCATCTATCCTTCCGACATCGAGAGCTTCGCCATCCTGCGCAACGCCGCTGAGACGGCACAGTACGGCTCCCGTGGCGCGTCGGGTGTCATCGAGGTGACGACAAAGAAAGGCAAGGGTGCCGCATTCCACATCTCCTACGACGGCAGCCTCGGCATAGAGAGCGTGTACAAAAACATTGAGATGCTCAATGCCTCACAATACATTGCCACAGCCAAGGCACTTGGCGTGAGCTACAACGACTTCGGCTCAGACACCGACTTTCCCGATGCCCTTACGCGCACGGGACTGGTGCAGAACCATCACATAGCCTTCAGCGGCGGAGGACAAACCTCCAGCTACCGCGCCTCACTGGCTTTCATGGACCACCGGTCCGTCATCGACCTTAAAGGCATGAACAACTTCGTAGCCAAACTCGACATCACGCAACAGGCTTTCGACGGCCATCTCAACATCGACTTCGGCGTGTTCGGCTCGTCCCAGAAAACCAAGGGCATCTTTGACGAGCAGGCGCTGTTCTACTCTGCCGCAGCCCAGAACCCGACCATCGGGCGCGACGAGCGCACCAAGAACGGCAACGCCTCTGAGATTAATCCGCCGCGCACCGTGCTGAGCGAGAAGAACGACACGAAAAACATGAACTTCGATACTCACCTCAATCTCCAAGTGAAGCTACCCTACGACCTGCAGCTCACGCTACGCGGCTCCTATGCGTTCAACAACACCGAAAACGGGCAGTTCTGTCCCACTTGGCTTTGGGCGCAGGGCCAGGCCTACCGCGGACAGCACAAGTCGGAGGACTGGCTGGTCAACGCCACGCTCGACTGGAAACACCAGTGGGGCATCCACACCCTCAGCGCGCAGTTGCTTGGCGAATACCAGAAGAGCCGACGCACGGGCTTCTGGACGCTGGTCAAGGGCTTCACATCGAATGAGTTCGGCTACAACAACCTCGCTGCCGGCTCCATCCGTCCCTACGGCGGCACGGGCAGCGACTATGCCGACCCGGCACTCTCGTCGGCTATGGCGAGCGCCACCTACACCTTACTTAACAGATACAGCCTGTCAGCCTCAGTCCGCGCCGACGGCTCGTCGATGATGGCCAAGGGCAACCGCTGGGGTACTTTCCCCTCGGTGTCGGCCAACTGGGATGTGATGAAAGAACCCTTCATGCTGGCCGCACGCCCCGTAGTCAGCCTGCTCAAGGTGCGCACGGGCTACGGCATCACGGGCAACCTCGGCGCCATCACGTCATACACCTCTCTCAACACCGTGCAACCCGTGGGCGTGGTACCCATCAACGGCGCATCGACCATCACCCTCGGCTCGTTGCGCAACGCCAACCCTGACCTGAAATGGGAGAAGCGCGCCTCATGGAACATCGGTGCCGACCTCGGACTGCTCAACAACCGCGTGCTGCTGACCCTGGAGTATTATTATTCCAAGACAACCGACATGATTTACGACTACGACACGCCCGTGCCACCGTTTACTTACAACAAACTGTTGGCCAACATCGGCTCAATGCAGAACAGCGGCGTGGAGCTTGGCCTGGGCTTTACGCCGATACAGAAGAAAGACATGGAGCTAAACGTCAATGTCAACATCTCCTGGCAACGGAACAAGCTGCTCTCCCTTAGCGGCTACTATCAGGGCTATTACCTCTCGGCCGCCGACGTGACACCCATCGGCAGCCTCAACGGCGCAGGCCAGCACGGCGGCAACGCCAATGTGCTGTACCAGATTGTAGGCCAGCCCCTCGGCGTGTTCTACCTACCCCATTGCAAGGGCATTGTTGACCGCGGCAACGGCTACAAAATGTACGACATTGAGGACCTCAACCACGACGGAACAATAGACCTCTCAGACAATGGCGGAGACCGCTACGTTGCCGGACAGGCCACGCCAAAGATGACGCTCGGCTCCAACATCAGTTTTCGCTATAAGGATTTCGACGTCTCGCTGCAGATGAACGGAGCCTTCGGCCACAAGATCTTCAACGGCACCTCGCTCGCCTACAACAACCTGTCGAGCTTTCCCGACTACAACGTGATGAAAGGCGCACCCGAGCGCCGCATCGTCGACCAGAATGTCTCCGACTACTGGCTCGAGAGCGGCAACTACCTCAACTTCGACTACCTCACCGTAGGCTGGAACGCGCCGGTCAGAAACCGCTACATCAACGCCCTGCGCCTCTCAGTGTCGGTCAACAACCTCGCCACCATCTCCTCCTACAGCGGACTGACCCCAATGATCAACAACTATATCGTGTCCAACACCCTCGGCATCGACGACAAGCGGTCGTATCCCTGCTTCCGGACCTGGTCGATGGGCGTCAGCATTCAGTTCTAACACTTTAAGCATCCGAGCATGAAAACAATAATAACATTCCGCCACATCACCACCCTGCTGACTGCTGTTGCCACCACCATCCTGCTCACGGGCTGCCTCTCCGAAGACGCACGCGACCGCATCGACGAAAAGGAGGCTTATACCAACGCCGAAAACCTTTACACCAACGCCGTCGGCACGCTCTACAACTATATCGGCGGCAACACACAGAGCCAGGGACTGCAAGGCACCTACCGCGGCGTTTACGACTACAACACGTTCACTACCGACGAGGCCATCATCCCCATACGAGGCGGCGACTGGTACGACGGCGGCTTCTGGCAAGACCTGTATCTCCACACGTGGAAAGAGTCTGACGGTGCCATAGAGGACACGTGGAACTATCTCTTCAAGGTCATCACGCTCTGCAACAAGGCCTTAGCCTCACTCAGCGCCTACCGCCAACTCACCACTGACAGCCAGTACAACGCCTGGACGGCAGAGGTGCGTGCTCTAAGGGCGATGTTCTATTGGTACGCCATGGATATGTGGGGCAACATCCCACTGGTAGAAAGTGCCGCGCAGACCCTGGACGAGACCAGACAGGTGGCACGCTCCACCATGTTCAACTTCATCGTCAGCGAGCTGCAGGCTGCCGAGCCTAATCTTCCCAATGCGCGCAGCAACCAGTTTGGTGCCTGGTACGGCCGCATGACACGCCCCGTGGCCGACTTCATCTTAGCCAAGCTCATGCTCAACGCCGAGGTCTATTGCGACGACGACTGGACCGACCGACAGCGGCCAGACGGCAGCCGCATGACGTTCACGGTAGATGGCCGGCAACTCAATGCCTGGCAGGCCTGCATAGCCTATTGCGACAAGCTCGAAGCCGACGGCTACCGGCTGGAAAGCGACCGGCTGCTCAACTTCTCGGTCAACAACGAGACATCGCGCGAGAATATCTTCACCATTCCGCTCGACAAGACGCTCTATGCCGCACAGTTCCAAAACCTTTTCCGCTCACGCCATTATGCCCACGGAGGAGCCATCGGCACTGCCTCTGAGAACGGGTCGTGCGCCACTATAGCCACCGTCAAGGCCTATGGCTACAATACCGACAGCGTGGATGCGCGATGGGCGCAGGACTTCTATGCCGACACGGTCTATGTAGACAACCACAAGGTGCTGCTCGACGACGGCACGCCGCTCGTCTATCACCCGCTCGAGGTGGAGATCAACCTCACCTACAGCCCCTATATACGCACGGCCGGAGCACGCATGGCGAAATACGAGGTCGACCGCACGGCCTACAATGACGGCAAAAATCCCGACAACGACATCGTGCTGTTCCGCTATGCCGACGTGCTGCTGATGCGCGCCGAAGCCAAGGTGCGCAACGGCGGGAGCGGTCAGGCCGACCTCGACGCCATTCGCCGGCGCGCAGGCATGCCGGCGCGTCCCGCAACGCTCAGCAACATCCTGGCCGAACGGCGCATGGAGCTGATGTGGGAGGGCTGGCGCCGCAACGACCTCATACGCTACGGCCTCTTCACCGCTGCCTACGACCTGAGGCCGCAGCTCGGGGGCGAGGCCAAGGCTCCCTACACCATCGTCTTCCCCATCCCCTACCGCGCACGGCAGACCAACACCAGCCTGAGGCAAAATACGGGCTATTGAGACGGCAGCTGCTTGTCAGGTAAACTATTTTTCTTACCTTTGCAGCCGATATGATTATTCTTCTCACCGTAGCGGGGTACTTTCTGGCTCTGCTGCTGCTCAGCCGGCTCACCGTCAGGCGGTCTGACAACGACACCTTCTTCCGCGGCAACCGCAGGTCACCATGGTATATGGTGGCCTTCGGCATGATAGGTGCCAGCATCTCCGGCATCACGTTCGTCAGCGTGCCGGGCATGGTGCTGACCACCGGCATGACCTACCTACAGATGTGCGTCGGCTTCATCTTCGGCTACTTTGCCGTGGCCTTTCTGCTGTTGCCGGTCTATTACCGGCTCAATCTCACCACCATCTACACTTATCTCTCGCGGCGGCTCGGACAGCGGTCATACAAGACAGGAGCATCATTCTTCATTTTGTCGAAGATGACGGGAGCCGCCGTGCGGTTCTACGTGGTGTGCATCATCCTACAGCAATTCGTATTAGGCCAGCTCCACATTCCCTTTCCCTTGACGGTGGTCACGATGGTCGGCCTCATCTGGCTCTACACACGGCGCGGCGGCATCAAGACCTTGGTGTGGACCGACACGTTCCAGACCACCTGCATGTTTGCCGCGCTCATCCTGATTATCATTCAGGTGGCCTCGGCGCTCCATCTGAGCCTGCCCGAGGCAGCGGCGGCCATCGCCCACGACACGCGCAGCCGCATCTTCGTGTTCGACGACTGGGTGTCGCGCCAGAACTTCTGGAAGCAGTTCCTGAGCGGCATCTTCGTGGTCATCGTAATGACGGGACTCGACCAGGATATGATGCAAAAGAACCTGACGTGCAAGTCGCTGCGCGACGCGCAAAAGGACATGTGCTGCTACGGCCTCACCTTTGTCCCGGCCAACCTGCTGTTTCTCTCGCTTGGCGTGCTGCTCACCATGCTTGCCGCACGGCAAGGCATCGCACTGCCCGCCAAGGGCGACGAACTGCTGCCCATGTTCGCGGCAACGGGACAGTTGGGCAACATCGTCGTCGTGCTGTTCACCTTAGGCATCGTGGCGGCCTCGTTCTCATCGGCCGACTCGGCCCTGGCAGCCCTCACCACAAGCTTCTGCGTCGATATCATGCAGCAGCCCGGCGACGAAAGGCTGCGGCGGCGCACCCACATCGGCATGGCGGCGGTGTTTGTGCTGTTCATCCTCGCCTTCCGCATGGTCAACTCCACAAGCGTCATCGACGCCATCTACATTCTCTGCTCCTATACCTACGGCCCGCTGCTCGGCCTGTTCGCCTTTGGCCTGCTCACGCACCGGCAAACCGACGACCGCCGCGTGCCCTACATCTGCGTGGCCTCACCGCTCATCTGCATCGCCGCCGACTACGGCACGCGAGCCCTCACCGGCTACCAGTTCGGCTACGAGCTGCTCATGCTCAACGGCCTGCTGACATTCGCAGGGCTGTGTCTGTTACGCCCATCAAAGTAATGAAGAAACGATTCACACCTCCACAAACTTTATCTGCTACGCCCTGAAACCTCCTGACTTCGTCAATGCGTCGCCCTGAATCGGACATCAGTTTATTGGAAAATAGTCACGTACAGACTTTAGCTCCTCATGGAGCTATGTTGCCGAGGTGATGGTGCACCCTTACGAGCAAGCTCGTCGGCTGCACCATCACCTCAGCACCACCCCCTATG
>CABVDL010000103.1 GCA_902497035.1 uncultured Prevotella sp. | reverse complement strand
TTTTGATATGTTTTGCGGGGGGAGGGCGGGGATAAACCCCGCCCCTACCAGTGGGTCACCTTCACCGTCCGGTGGGTTCGTAGTTGGGCGGGGTTTATCCCCGCCCAACCATTTGCGCGTATAGAAAAAACAGACACGCATACAGGAATACCCTCCTGACTTCGTCAATGCGTCACCCTGAATCGGACATAAGTTTATTGGAAAATAGTCACGTACAGACTCAGAGCTCCTCAGGGAGCGTGAGCCTGTACATGATTTTCGTTTCCTTTACCCTCTGAAAATGCCAAGGCTATGTGGGCCATGTAATAGAACAACCATATCACACTCAGTTATAAGTAGAAGCAATGTACCGCCGAATATTTCTCCAAGTGCTTCGTTCAGCAGTTCGGGGTCCTGCCCAAGGATTTTATGTCTGCAAATCGCGCATTGTCTCATAATGATAAGGCACGCAGGCTTTTAGCGGAGAATTTTTCAGTCCAAATAGCCTGCAATCCGGAATTTTTACTTAACTTTGCCGCGAACCTGAACAATAGGATATGATGAAACACAAAAGCTTAACAGCTGTATTGTCGCTACTCGCAGCTGTCTGCTCGCTGACGGCATGGAGCCAGACCGCCGGCAGCAGTTGCCAACGGCTCGACCAATGGGATTTCAGCCTCGACAGCATCCACTGGCAGCACGTGACCGTACCCCACTCCTACAACGCTCTCGACGGCCATTCCGCAAAATACTACCGGGGCAAGGGCTTCTACCGCCTGACGCTGAACCTCGGCAAGGCCGACATCAGCCACCCATTGATGCTCCAGTTTGAGGGCGCGGCCCAGCAGGCCACGGTCTATGTCAACAACCGCCGGCTAATCCACCACATGGGCGGCTACACTCCTTTCTGGGTACGGCTCAACGGAGCCGTGCGCGAGGGCGACAACACCGTCACCGTGGTCTGTGACAACCACGAGGACGTCAGCCTCATCCCCGTGAGCTCCGACTTCAACAAGAACGGTGGCCTGCACAATCCCGTCTTTCTGCAGCGAATGAACAACGTGTTCTTCTCGCCCGAGCACACAGGGCTGTACCGCCTACACGTGGCCACGCCGCGGGTGACCGACGAGGCCGCCACCGCCTGCCTCAGGGCCGACGTGGCCAACACCACCGGGCGGCGGCAGCGCATAGCGGTCTGCTTCCGGCTGCAGGATGCCGGCGGCCGCACGGTATATGAGCGCTCGCGACACTACGACCTCCGTCCCCATCAGACGGCTCCACTCACCGTCACCGACAGCTGCGTCATCGCCCGGCCCCATCTCTGGCAGGGTATGGCCGACCCCTACCGCTACAACGCCGTCATTACACTCAGCGACAGCAAGGGACGGACACTCGACCGCGTCAGCGCGAAGATTGGTTTCCGCTACTTCAAAGCCACCCCGGACAGCGGCTTCTATCTCAACGGCAAGCCCTATCCGCTGCGGGGCGTCAGTGAGCATCAGGACATGGACCTCAGGGCCTCGGCCGTGACCGACAGCGACATCCGGCGCGACTACCGGATTATCGGGGAGCTGGGATGCAACTTCCTCAGGCTGGCCCACTATCCCCACCGCGACCTGGAATACGAGCTGTGCGACTCTCTCGGCATCATCGTCCAGACCGAGATACCATGGGTCAACGTGAGCGGCGTGAGGGCGCAGCCGCAATACTTCGACATCATCCACCAGCAAATGCGGGAGATGATTGCCTCGCTCTACAACCATCCGTCCATCGTGTTCTGGGGCATGTGGAACGAGCTCGACAGCTGGGGCAACACCGACAAGTTGCAGGGGCCGCTCGACTGCGCGCGCACGGTGGCCGAGACGGCGCGGCTCTACGACTACGCCAAAAGGCTCGACAGCAGCCGCCTCGTGGGAATGACCGACTGCTCATGCTACAAGCGCGACGGATACAGCCACCTCAAGGGCGACTTCTTCTCGGAAAACAGATACAACGGATGGTACTACAGCCTCGGCAACCCGGCCTACGTCAAGGAAGAGATGGACACCATACACAAGGCGATGGGCGTGTGCAATCTCTCTGAATACGGTGCGGGCAGCAACCCGTTCTGCCACACCACGATGACGGACCTGAAGAAGATGCGCGCCGACGACAAATACCACTACGAGGAGCTGGCCAACCTCATCCACGAGGAACACGTGAGGCAAATCATGCGAATGCCCTACCTCAACTTCACCTCAATGTGGGTGCTGTTCGACTTCCCCGTGGCCGCGCGCCAGGAGGGCTTCATGGACTCCGACGACGGCATTCACTTCACGCAAAACAACAACCGCAAATACATCAACGACAAGGGACTCGTCACACGCGACCGGCTGACGAAGAAAGACGCATTCTACCTGTATAAGGCATGGTGGAACCACAAGGCCGTCACGCTGCACATCACCAGCCGCCGTCTCACCCGCCTGCCGGCAGGCCAGCCCTACACTATTAAGGTGTACAGCAACGCCAAAAGCCTGAGCCTCTACGTCGACGGACAGCTGCGGCAGACACTCGGCCACTGCGACGACCCGTCGGGCATCATCTGGACCTTCAGCCCCGTCACGCTACCGGCCGGCCATCACGTGTTCCGCGTGACAGGCGACGGCGTGGAGGACAGCGTGGAGAAAACATACCAATAGGATATAGTCTATGGAAAAATTGGTTGAAATTTGCAAGTAGTGTAGTGGCCGGCCTGGTGCCGGCCACCAGCCCTTGGTATGGCTGTCTGCGGACGGTCAGCCCTTGGTATGGCTGTCCACATCAATACCTTCAATACCTGCGGACGGTGGCCGGCACCAGGCCGGCCACTACACTGCCACCGGCAGCGCATACCTACGGTATAAACAGTGTAAAAGGATTTTCCCTAAAACAAATAGGGATTTTCCCCCTTGCGTATCAAAAATTTGGCTTATCTTTGCCGCACATTTAGTTAATTTTAATTCAAACAACTATGAAAAAGTTATTATGCGCAGCTCTGATGCTCTTCGCAGCATCCACCGCAACATTCGCTCAGCACGAAGTTGGCAGCTTTACCCTTCAGCCTAAAGTGGGTATCAATGTGGCAACCCTGACCGACCTCGGCGATGGCGGCAAGTCACGTGTCGACTTCGTAGGCGGTCTCGAGGGCGAGTACCAGGCTACCGACCTGTTCTCTCTGTCAGCCGGCCTGCTATATTCCCGTCAGGGTGCAAAGTATGAGGCTTCTGTCGCCGGTGTCAAGGGCAGCTACACTTGGCAGCCCAGCTACCTGAACATCCCCATCTTAGCTAACGTCTATGTGGTCAAGGGCCTGGCCGTGAAGGCAGGCGTACAGCCCGGTTTCATGGTTGACAAGGACGATGCAGGCGATGGAGCCAAGACTTTCGACTTCTCCATCCCCGTGGGCCTGAGCTATGAGCTTCCCACCGTGCCAATCGTCATCGACGCACGCTACAACTGGGGTCTGACCAAGGTTTCTGACGGTGCCGACAGCAAGAACAGCGTGTTCCAGTTCACCGTTGGCTACAAATTTGACCTTTAAGGGAAAATAATCGGCAAAATATTTGCCGGTGTGGAAATAAAGTCCTAAATTTGCCGAAAATACGTAAGCAGAGTTAGGCAGAGAGAATTCCGACATTCGCTTGGATGTCGGAATTCTTTTCGTTTGTCTGTCTTATCAAAATACTAAAACAATTTAAATTAAAGCATTATGGCATACATGTCACAGGAAGGCTACGACAAGCTCGTGGCCGAGGTGCGCAGACTGGAGTCTGTGGAGCGCCCCAAGGCTTCTGCGGCTATCGCCGAGGCCGCCGACAAAGGCGATTTGAGTGAGAATTCGGAGTACGATGCCGCAAAGGAGGCTCAGGCCCATCTCGAGGCCAAAATCAACGAGCTCAAGCTGACCATCGCACAGGCTAAGATAGTGGATGTCAGCAGGCTCAAGACCGACGAGGTGCAAATACTCTCGAAGGTGACGCTGACCAACCTCACCAACAAGAAGACCATGACCTACACCATCGTGTCGGAAAGCGAGGCCAACCTCAAGCAGAACAAGATTTCCATCAAGACTCCCATCGCGCAGGGACTGCTCAACAAAAAAGTGGGCGACGTGGTGGACGTCAAGGTGCCACGCGGCATCATCAAACTTAGAATCGACGAAATAAGCGTAGGAGAATAAGCCATGGCAACACTGTTCAGCAAAATAGCCGCCGGAGAGATACCGAGCTACAAGTGCGCCGAGGACGACCGCTTCTACGCCTTCCTCGACATCAATCCCGTGAGGCAGGGACACACGCTCGTCGTGCCCCGCAAGGAGGTGGACTACATCTTCGACATGAGCGACGACGACCTCGCCGCCTTCGAGGTGTTCGCAAAAAAGGTGGCCAGGGCCATCCGTACCGCCTTCCCATGCAAGAAAGTGGCCGAGGTGGTGCTGGGGCTGGAGGTCAACCACGCCCACATCCATCTCATACCCATCGACTCTGAGGCCGATGTCGATTTCCATCATCACGTCAAGCTCAGCGACGAGGAGATGAAAGCCACGGCCGACAAGATTTACGCGGCTTTCAAGGCTGAGTAAAATCGAGGGTGTTTCAAAATTGAAGAAGTCCGGAAGTCCGGGAGTTCAGTCAAACGCATAAGTATCTGATAACAAGGTATCATTATAGCAATGACGGGACTGCCTGGCTTCCGGATTTCTGCACGTCAGAAAGCATGCGGGAGAGAGGCTATCAGCACCCTGGCTTTCTTCCAGGTGAGTGCGCAACTAATATAGTCTTCATTCCTGCGGCTTGTCGCTTAGTAGTTTTACAGTATTAGTGTATTCTGTAACCACTTCTGTAAGATGTGGGTGATCTTTTCTGATGAGAAGGGCCGTGTAATTGACGACTCCTTCAGCATCCACGACAGATGCCTCCAAAAACATCAGCATTCGTTGTCCTTCATAATGGTTATACCAAAATTCGAACAATCGACTGCGCATTGATTGCTTGCCATCACCAGTCTCGCAAATATACAGAAGAGCTTCATTGTTTTGTTGAAAGAAGGTTTCAAGAATAGCAGTAATTGTTTTCCTTAACTTAGGGTCGCGAGGCGATTTCACATTATTGGCATTCGTGATAAAGAACTGATAGGTCACAAATGATAATGATGTGTCGTCTTTATCAAAGCCAACAATATACTGGACCCCGTAGTCAGTAACGAAGTCCAGATTATTGTTGTTATCTGTGGCATTTACGCGATAGGGAGCACGTTTGTTTATTAGCGAGACATCAATGTTCATAACGTCTCGACATAATTGGCTTTGAGTCCGGTGCGTTCTTCATATTTCTTGATGGCGATGGATTTCATAGCCTTAAGACGCTCTGCCTTTATTTTCTTATTTCGCATCAGCCATGCCATGGCTTGCTCTTTTGTCGTTATATGTTCCATTGCCCACATTTTTGTTGTTTATTGGCAAATATAGGCATAATATTTGAATTATGCAAGTGATGTCGTTATTATTTTCAGACGAGAGTTGGATTTCCGTGTATTGAAACAAAGTCAATTATTCCATTGCCTTGACGTGTGTCTCAATAAACTGCCGCTCGTCGGTTGCGGCATGATGTTTTTGGTATATACGTGCAAAGATAATAAAAAATCCCACGTAATACCACAAAAAAAGTTTTGCAATATCCCCGGATAGCATTATCTTTGCATTGCGAACTTTCGCAACGAGTGGTCCGATGCATCAGGTGCGGGCAGCACCGTACGGTCATCCATCAAGGCACTCGTCGGGAAAGGACTCGTCCTTGACCAGGACAATACAATGGAAGAAAAAATACGGGCCGGGCGCAACAGGACACTGACAGTTGCGGAAAGCGAGATACCGGATTTGGACAGGCGCATCTTGTCGGTGGATGACATCAGAAAGGGGTTTGTTGATGACTGTGTCATCAACGCAGACCTGTTTGACTGTCTGGATGCCATTCCTGACACCTGTTTCAATCTGATTATCATTGACCCTCCATACAACCTTGACAAGAACTTCCACGGCACGAGGTTCTCGTCCATGACGCCAGACGCGTATGAGGAATATCTGAGAAGCTGGTTCCATAAGGTGTGTGACAAGCTTGCGCCAGACGGCTCGCTCTATATGTGCGGCGACTGGAAGTGCGGCTCATCCATGCAGCGCGTCATGGAGGAGCGGCTCACGGTCATCAACCGCATCACGTGGCAGCGCGAAAAGGGCAGAGGCGCGAAATGCAACTGGAAAAACGCCATGGAGGACATCTGGTTTGCCGTCAACAACCCCAAGGACTATTACTTTGACGTGGAGGCTGTCAAGATGAGGCGCAGGGTGCTGGCGCCATACCGCGTTGACGGCAAGCCAAAGGATTGGGAGGAGTCGGAGGCCGGCAGCTTCAGGGTCACTTATCCGTCCAATTTCTGGGACGACATCAGCATTCCGTTCTGGTCGATGCCCGAGAACACGGACCATCCCACACAGAAGCCGGAAAAATTGTTTGCGAAGCTGGTCCTTGCCTCGTCGCGTCCCGGCGACCGGATTTTCGACCCGTTCCTGGGCAGTGGCACCTCGGCAGTGGTGGCAAGGAAGCTTGGCAGGAAATGCTGTGGCGTGGAAATTAACAGGGATTACTGCCTGCTGGCCGAGAAGCGGTTGCTCAGGGCCGCCGACCATACCATACAGGGCTATGCGGACGGGGTCTTTTGGGAGCGGAACTCCATGAATGAGCAGAGGAGGCACCGGACAGCACATCAATGCACGGATGTCCGGCCCCGCAGCTTAGTCTCTTGTAAGTAAATCAAATTCAATAACTATGAGTATCAATATACAGCGAACATCACAGAAGCGCGTCGTCATTGTAGGCGGCGGACTCGGCGGCCTGCGCCTGGCCGAGGACCTCAAGGGCAGCGGCATGCAGGTGGTTCTCATCGACAAGAACAACTATCACCAGTTTCCGCCGCTCATCTACCAGGTTGCATCGGCGGGACTGGCCCCAAGCAACATCTCCTTCCCCTTCCGACAGATTTTCCGCAAGCGCAAGGACTTCTATTTCCGCATGGCCGAGGCGCGCGCCGTCTTCCCTGACAAGAAGATCTTGCAGACCTCGATAGGAAAGATTGACTACGACTATCTGGTGTTCGCAGCCGGAGCCACCACCAATTTCTTTGGCAACAAAAACGTGGAGGAGTGGGCCATTCCCATGCGCCATCTCGACGAGGCCATGGGACTGCGCAACGTGCTGCTGTCCAACCTCGAGCGCGCACTGACCTGCGCCACCGAGGAGGAGCGGCAGGAACTGCTCAACGTGGTCATCGTGGGCGGCGGTGCCACGGGCGTGGAGATTGCCGGCGCCATCTCAGAGATGAAGCGCTACGTCATTCCCTACGACTATCCCGACATGGATGCCTCCCACATGCACATCTACCTGCTCGAGGCCGGCGACAAGCTGCTGGCCGGCATGTCGCAGCAGTCGTCGGACAAGGCCTTGAGCTTCCTCAGGGGCATGGGCGTCGATGTGCAGTTCGGCAAGATGGTGACCGACTACAAGGATTTCAGGGTGGTCATCAAGGACGGCACCTATATCCCCACGCGCACGTTCCTCTGGGTGTCGGGCATCAGGGCCACGGCCGTGCCGGGCATTGAGGGCGACAGGCTGGGCCGCGGCTTCCGCATAAAGGTGGATGAGTACAACCGCGTGCCGGACCTTGAGGGCATATTCTCCATCGGCGACCAGTGCCTGATGACGGCCGACGAGGGCTATCACAACGGGCATCCACAGCTGGCTCAGGTGGCCATACAGCAGGCCCGCAACCTGGCGCGCAACCTGCGCAAGCTCAACGACGGCAACGGCCAACTGCTGCCCTTCCACTACCACGACCTCGGATCCATGGCCACCATTGGGCGCAACAAGGCCGTGGCCGACATCGGCAACGTCCACTCGCAGGGCTTCATGGCGTGGCTGCTGTGGCTCGTCGTGCACCTGCGCTCCATCCTCGGCGTGAAAAACAAGCTCTCGGTGATGATCTCATGGGCCTGGCAGTATTTCAGCTATGCCGGCTCCATCCGCAATATCGTCTATGCCACCAAACCGAAGATTATCCGTGAGCGCATCAAGCGAGAGGCCAGCACTCACCTCGGCACCGACCTGATGGAGGAAGAAAAATAATGACGCCGCTCCACTGTCACCACCCCCTGGCCCGTAATAGAGCCAGGGGGTTCCATCCCAAATGGAAAGGGCGTAATGACAGTGGCAGACTGTAAAATTGTTTCGTGAGGTTCTGCCTGTTTTGAAGTCGCTTGTGTGCGGCTGCGAGATATGGGCTGAATTTCAATGGAAACTGGCTTGAATGACACTGCCATCTGGCTTGAATGACACTGCCATCTGGCTTGAATGTCACTGTCATCTGGCTTGAATGCCACTGCCATCTGGCTTGAATGACGGTGTGGCATTACTTTCATCAAATGCATGTCTCAAGGTATTGATATTATAAAATATTTTCCGATTTGTTTTTTACACGGTACCCCATGTGGTACCCCCCTTGCTCTTGCAGGAATGAAGATATGGTCGTATCTTTGCGCGCGTCAGGCGTGACACGTCAGGCGTGACAGCCTTCAGCCATGAAAAGCGGCATGAGGTATCTTTGGTTTCAGTGTAGTGGCCGGCCTGGTGCCGGCCACCAGCCACCGTGACGAACGATATCCGTGAAATGTCCGCCAACTCCAAATCCATGAAAAGCGGCAGCTGTCAAAACAGCCGGGAAATAATAAAAAATCATCATCTCCCATCCCCTCGCTATCTGTCAGATAGATAGATTATTTAGATATTATTTAGATAATATTTAGATAGAGGGCATCGGAGACGCTGATACATAGCGGGTTGCAAGGCTGTCTGTGCGCACTCAGCACGGGATTTGTGCGCACTCAGCACGGGATTTGTGCGCACTCAGCACGAGATTTGTGCACACTCAGCACGAGATTTGTGCGCACTCAGCACGAGATTTGTGCGCACTCAGCACGAGATTTGTGCGCACTCAGCACG
>CABVDL010000102.1 GCA_902497035.1 uncultured Prevotella sp. | reverse complement strand
GAGCATCTGACTACGGATCAGAAGGTTCCGGGTTTGAATCCCAGCGGAGTCACTGTCGACAGGGCGTGTAACTGATGTTGCACGCCTTTTTAATTGTGTTGAGTTGACACTGCTTCCCTCCTTGTCCTGCGCGGTGTTCATGATTGGAGAAGCCAAGAACAATGAGTCCGTTACGGCCAACCGACGCCTGCATTTGGCCGAAGCGAGAAAGTGGGGTGGCCGCAGCAGTTGTGCGAGGCGGTCGCCGCAGTTGTGCGTGGCGGTCGCAGCAGTTGTGCGTGGCGGTCGCCACTGTTCGTCGGTTAACCCATATGACAGTGTCGGTTAACCCATATGACAGTGTCGGTTAACCCATATGACGGCAACTGTAAGGCCGTATCCATGGCATTAAACATTCGCCCCCGTTAGAAAGACTTTGCTCACGCATTGTCCAGCGACGGCGAATACTCCTTCAGAATATGAATCTTGTCGTCTCCGACGGCGTTGCTCAGGTCGCTGGCCGTGTGACGGACACATACATCTCCGGCCAGTCCGCATACATCAATGTGATCAATGCCAAGTGCTCTGATGAGCCGGAGCAGAATGGCGGCCGACCGCTCATTCTGCAGGATGGAATACTCGTCCCTGTCGATTTGCTCGCCTTTATATAATAAGGTGAAGCCGCCCGCTGACTGGTTGAGCGCCTCCAATAGTGGCTGCCAGATGGCCGCACCGGCGGAATGCTGCACGCAATGGGCAGGCCACGGGCCGCCCTTGCGGGTGAAGGAACAGTGGTAGTAGGGGTGCCAGTCCGACGTGACGACTTTCACCAGGTAGTCGTCACCATGTGCCATAATGTAGTCGGCCAGGCCGTCCATGGCGCTGGCGGCGCCGCTGACGGGCAGTGACCCTGTAATGAAATCAATCTGAGGGTCAACGATAAGCAGCATTTTCTTCATTGCAACTGTCTGTTATGTTCTTTTCGTGGGGCAAAAGTAGTGATTTAATTCCATATTTATTTCCTTTATAGTTTTTTTCAGCAGAAAAATCACCTCACCCTAAGACGTATGTCAGAAAAAATTAGTAACTTTACGCAAAAATAAGAACAGACAAATGGAAGTGGATGAATACCGCCGGCAAATCCTGGACGTGCTGTTGCAGGCCAGGGATGACAAGGGTGAGCAACGGCTGTCGGAGAAAACCGCCGTGGCACTGTCAAAAGAGTTAACCGACCAGGAGCTCATCGACGGCATGGACTTCAACACGCCCGAAGAAGTGGCACAGCTCCTGCTTGACTCGGGGCTGGACTAAAGAGTGACGGACTATGGAAAAGGAAAACAAGGCACTTAATGCCTACATGAAAGAAATAAGCGACACCAAGTTGTTGAGTGACAAGGAAGAGGACGAACTGGCACGGCGCATCCAGGCAGGCGACAGCCGGGCCATGGACAAGCTGCTGAAGGCCAACCTCACCTTTGTGGTAAGCCTCGCCAACCAGTACCGTAAACGGGGCCTTGCCATTGAGGACCTGATCAGTGAGGGCAATATCGGCATGCTGAAGGCCGCCGGGAAGTTCAGTCCCGATGTACACAAGCGGTTCGTCACTTTTGCCGCCCCTTATATACGCGAGGCCATAGAGAAGGCCATTGAGCAGCAGGCCAGCCTCTACCGTGTGCCGCGCGACGTGAAAGACGTGGCGCTGGAGAAGAAGCGGTCGCATGTGCTGTCGATTGACGCGCCTGTCGGAGGCAGCCCGGAACTGAGCCTTGGACGCGTGATACCCAACCGCGACGCACCCGACCCCGACCAGGTGCTGCAAAGGGACAACATCGAGAAAGAGCTCGCGCAGTCGGTGCGCATGCTTGCGCCGAGAGAGCAGCAGGTGGTGCAGCGTTTCTACGGCATCGGAGTGGAGACACGCACAATGGCCGAGATAGGGCAGGAGATGGGACTGAAGCGCGAGCGCGTGCGCCAGATTAGAGACAAGGCTGTGCGCCAGTTGCTGCGCATGCCTGGCAATGCCCATCTTAAGACCTATCTGAAAGGTTAACCCGCAAGAGCATAATCCCTTTATTATGAAGTATTTTCTCTTATCCGACATCCACGGCTCTGTGACGCGCCTTGACCGCGCGCTGGCCATCTTCGGACGTGAGCGCTGCGACATGCTGCTGTTGCTTGGCGACGTGCTCAACTACGGGCCGCGCAACGGCTTGCCCGAGGGCCTTGATGCGCGTGGTGTGGCCGACCGCCTCAATGCCCTGGCCGGCAGGATAGTTGCCGTGAGGGGCAACTGCGACGCGGAGGTTGACCAGATGCTCCTCCACTTTCCCATCCTCAGTACCTATGCGCTGCTGGTGGATGAGGGACGGAAAATCCTGCTTACCCACGGCCACGTCTATCACAAGGACAACCTGCCCCCCGGACAGTTCGACGCCGTCGTATGCGGGCATACCCACCTGTGGGAGTTGTCTGACCTCGACATCTGCGGCCATCCCGCCATATATTGCAACACCGGATCGGTTACTTTTCCCAAGAACGGCAACGAGCCGACGTTTGGCATCCTTGACAACGGACAATTCTCCATACGCAACCTTGACAACCGGATATTGGCTGAAAAAACATTATAACCGACGATAAACGCCTTAAAACCAACAATTGTAATGAACAAGATTATCAGTAAAACACAGTTCTCTGAGAAGGTGTATTGCCTTGAGGTGGAGGCTCCTCTGATTGCAAGAAGCTGCAAGCCGGGCAACTTTATCATCCTTCGTGTAGATGACCGTAGCGAGCGTGTGCCGTATACCATTGCCAAGAGCGACAGCGTGAGCGGCACGCTGACTCTGGTGGTGCAGGAGGTAGGCCTGTCCTCGAGGAAGCTGTGCCAGCTGCCGGTGGGAAGTTTTGTTCAGGATATTGTGGGACCGCTCGGCACCCCCTCGAAGATTGAGAAATACGGTACGGTGGTCTGCGCCGGCGGCGGCATAGGCATTGCAGCCATTCTGCCGATACTCACGGCCTTGAAGAAGGCCGGCAACCGCGTCATCTCGGTATTGGCCGGACGCACGAGGAACCTTGTCATCATGGTTGATGATGTCAGAGCCTACAGTGATGAGGTCATCATCATGACCGACGACGGCTCGTATGGTGAGAAGGGCATGGTGACCGCCGGCATAGAGGAGGTCATCAGGCGCGAGCATGTCGACAAGGTCATTGCCATCGGCCCCCCCGTGATGATGAAGTTCTCCTCGCTCCTCGCCCGTAAGTACAACATTCCTAATGATGTGTCGCTCAACACCATCATGGTGGATGGCACAGGCATGTGTGGCGCCTGCCGGCTGACGATTGGCGGAAAGACCCGTTTCGTGTGCATAGACGGCCCGGAGTTCAACGGAGACGAGGTGGATTGGAACGAGATGATGAGCCGCATGGCTACATTTAAGAATGTGGAGCGGGCTGAGCTTGAGCATTGGGAGAAAGAGGGAGAATCGGATAAGGGTGCCACTGTTCCGGTTGAGACGAAGCCTGTTGTCACGGCATCGGCCGGTAGCGGGCCGTCGGCCAGTGAGCCGTCCGACGGCCACGACGCACCGTGGCGCGTTGCCTTGCGCAGGTCGATGAAACCCAAGGAGCGCATGGCAATAAAACGTGTCGTCATGCCCGAGCTTGATCCAGAGTACCGTTCAAAGACGAGGCTTGAGGAGGTCAACAAGGGACTGACCAAGGAAATGGCCATGCAGGAGGCGCGACGTTGCCTCGACTGTGCCAAGCCCTCTTGTGTGGAAGGTTGCCCCGTCCATATCCAGATTCCTGACTTCATCAAGCACATTGAGACGGGCGACATCCTCGGTGCCGCCTCGGTGCTGCACAGAACGTCGGCCCTTCCCGCCGTCTGCGGCCGCGTCTGCCCGCAGGAGAAACAGTGTGAGAGCAGGTGCATTCACTTGAAAATGAACGGGCCGGCCGTGGCCATCGGCTACCTGGAACGCTTTGCGGCCGACTATGAGCGCGAGAGCGGACAGGGCAAACTGCCGGAGATTGCGCCGGGCAACGGCATGAAGGTGGCTGTCGTGGGCAGCGGGCCGTCTGGTCTGAGCTTCGCCGGCGACATGGTGAAGAAAGGTTTTGAGGTGTATGTGTTCGAGGCCCTGCATGAGATAGGCGGCGTGCTGAAATACGGCATCCCCGAGTTCCGGCTGCCCAACTGCATCGTTGATGCGGAGATAGACAACCTCCGGCGTGAGGGCGTCCATTTCCTCACCGACACCATCGTCGGGAAAACCATTACCATCGGTGAGCTTGAGGCAAAGGGATTTAAGGGAATATTCGTCGGCTCGGGCGCAGGCCTGCCCAACTTCATGGGCATACCGGGCGAAAATCTGATTAACGTGATGTCGAGCAACGAGTATCTCACGCGCGTCAACCTGATGGATGCGGCCAACCCCGAGACCGACACGCCCATTATTCTCGGAAAGAAAGTAGTGGTCGTCGGTGGCGGAAACACGGCCATGGACTCTTGCCGTACGGCCAGACGCCTCGGAGCCGATGTGACCCTGGTGTACCGCCGCTCGGAAAAGGAAATGCCAGCCCGTCTTGAGGAGGTGAAGCATGCTAAAGAAGAGGGCATTAACTTCCTGATGCTGCACAACCCCAAGCAGTATCTTGCCGACGAGAACGGAAGGGTGAGGGCCGCTGTGCTCGACGTGATGCAGCTGGGCGAGCCCGATGCCTCGGGCCGCCGCCGTCCTGAGCCGACGGGACAGACCGTCACCATAGACTGTGACCAGGTGATAGTGGCCGTCGGCGTATCGCCCAACCCGCTCGTGCCAAAGTCGGTCGAGGGGCTGGAACTGGGACGCAAAAACACTATTGTCGTTAACGAAGAGATGCAGTCGTCAAAGGCTGATATTTATGCCGGCGGCGACATCGTGCGTGGCGGTGCCACGGTAATCCTTGCCATGGGCGACGGACGACGAGCCGCCGCCAGCATGGCCAACAAACTATTGAATCAAGACAAATGAGGAAAATAACTTCTATTATCTTCCTGTTGCTGGGCTGCGCGCTGGCAGCATCGGCGCAGCGCAACGCTCGCGTGGTAAAGACGAAACGTACGGCTGCCGTACAGCGGCAGGAGACCAACTCAAAGCTTTATCAGCAGATGCTGCCTGCCACGGCAAAGGTGATGTTCTTCGACAGCGTGGTCGTCAACAAGAGCGACTTCTTAGACTTTCTTCCCGTCAGCAGGGAGATTGGGACGCTGACGGCCAATGCAGGTGCCGACTTTGCCAACCGGATGGGAAGTTACCAGAATGAGTTCGGCGACCGCCGGATTGTGGCACAGGGGGACTCTGCCGCGAGCCGCCTTTATACGCAGACCCTCGTTGGTGACCAGTGGAGCCGCAAAAGTGTCATCGCCGACTTCGACCCCGGCAGCTACAGCCATCAGAATTATCCGTTCCTTGCCTCTGACGGTGTGACACTCTATTTCTCGGCCTGCGGCCCTGAGAGCCTGGGCAAGCGCGACATCTTTATGAGCGGCTTCGACTCCGACAACGCGCAATGGTACAAACCGCAGAACTGCGGACTGCCTTTCAACTCCACGGCCAATGACTATCTGCTGGTCATTGACGACCTTGACTCGTTGGGCTGGCTGGTCTCCGACCGCTACCAGCCAGAGGGCAAGGTATGCATCTACAGTTTCGCCCCGACGGCCGCAAGACAGAGCTTTGACAACGACGGACTGACCGATGCCCAGCTCAGACATTACGCTGACTTGAAGAGCATCCGGGACACGTGGAAATTCGGTAACCGCAAGAAGGCTCTTGCCAGCCGCGATGCCCTGTTGCTGCGCATTAAGGCAAAGCAGCAGTCGGCAGAGGGCATGGCATTTGTCGTTGACGACAATACGGTCATCAACTCGCCCTCACAATTCCGCAATCCGCAGAGCCGCCAGCTGTACAGGCAGGCGGTTGAGCTGAAGGCGATGATTGCCAAGACACTGACCGGCCTCGACAAGGCGCGCATCGCCTATCATAACGGCAACAGGGGAGTGGCCGACAGCATCCTCAGGATGGAGCGGCTATTGCCCCAGCAGCAGGCTGACCTCCATACGGTCGAGCAGAAAATAAGACAATTGGAACTAACTCGCTAATATTAATCTAAAACATTGCCAATCATGCCAAAAGACTATATCTTTCCTGAGTCGGAGCTGATTATCAACTCCGACGGCAGCATTTTCCATCTTCATCTCAAGCCGGAGCAGCTGGCTGACAAGGTTATTCTCGTCGGCGACCCGGGCCGGGTCAATCTTGTCGCTACCCATTTCGACAGTAAGGAATGCGAGGTCAGCAACCGCGAGTTCCATACTGTCACCGGCACTTACAAGGGCAAGCGCATCACTGCGCTGAGTACGGGCATCGGGTGCGACAACATCGACATCGTGATGAACGAGCTTGACGCACTGGCCAACATCGATTTCAAGACGCGTACTGAGAAAACCGGTCACCGCACGCTGACCCTTGTCCGTGTGGGAACATGCGGCGGACTGCAGCCCTACACGCCCACCGGCACATTCATTGCGAGCGTCAAGAGCATCGGCTTCGACGGGCTGCTCAACTTCTATGCTGGTCGTGACGAGGCCTCTGACTTGAAGTTGGAGACGGCTTTCAAACAGCATGTGGGATGGGTCGGAAAAATGGGCAATCCCTACGTTGCCA
Organism: uncultured Prevotella sp.; assembly: GCA_902497035.1. GTDB lineage: Bacteria > Bacteroidota > Bacteroidia > Bacteroidales > Bacteroidaceae > Prevotella. The sequence goes on along the minus strand of CABVDL010000102.1, from coordinate 2,551 downwards.
CGGCTTGTCCCGAGCTGATAGCACGCATTGCCGGCGACGATATGGTGAGGGGCATCACCATCGCCTGTGGCGGCTTCTTCGGCCCGCAGGGCCGGCGGTTGCGCTTGCCGCTCATGGCCCCGCAGTTGAATGAGCGTATTGAGAGCTTCGAGTATGACGGACTGAACGTGTGTAACTTCGAGATGGAGTCGTCGGCGCTCGCAGGCCTGTCAGCACTGATGGGACACAAGGCCATGACGTGCTGCATGGTCATTGCCAACCGCAGGGCGCTCAAGGCGGAGGTCAATTACAAGGGCGACATCAATGGCCTGATAAGCCTGGTATTGGAAAGGATTTAAATGATTAATGAGGATACCATCTGCGCTATTGCAACACCATTGGGCGGTGCATTGGCCATTGTGAGGGTAAGCGGGCCTGATGCCATCGCAACGGTTGACAAGTTCTTCGCTCCACAGGGAAGTGGCACGCTTGTCCGGGCCAGGGCCAACACGCTGCACTATGGCGTAATTCATGCGCTCGACGGCCACGAGATTGACGACGTGGTGGTGACCCTCTGGCGTGCGCCTCACTCCTACACGGGCGAGGACGCAGCGGAAATCAGTTGCCACGGCAGTGCCTATATCGCCCGTGCCATCGTAGAGACCCTTATCGGGGCGGGATGCCGGCAGGCTGACCATGGCGAGTTCACCATGCGCGCATTCCTCAACAGCAAGATGGACTTGAGCCAGGCCGAGGCCGTGGCCGACCTCATTGCGGCCAACAACAAGGCATCGCACGACCTGGCGCTTAGCCAGATGAGAGGGCATTTCAGCGATGAACTCAGACAGCTGCACGACCATCTGCTCAAGCTGACGAGCCTGCTGGAGTTGGAGCTCGATTTCTCTGACCATGAGGAACTTGAGTTTGCCGACCGCACAGAGCTGCGTGACCTTGCGTTGCACATTGACAGGCGCATCACGACTCTGGCCGACAGCTTCAGGGCCGGCCAGGCCATCAAAGAGGGTATACCTGTAGCCATTGTGGGCCGGACCAATGTGGGCAAGTCGACTTTGCTCAACCGGCTGCTCCATGAGGACAAAGCCATAGTGAGCGACATCGACGGCACTACGCGCGACCTCGTCGAGGATGTGATGACCATCAATGGCGTCAAGTTCCGCATCATCGATACGGCGGGCATACGTCAGACCGATGACAAGATAGAGCTGATTGGCATAGAGCGGTCGTACGAGGCCATTGCCAAGGCTGCCGTTGTGGTGTGGGTGATTGACGGGAAGCCGGCCGACGGAGAAAAGGCCGACATCACGAGGCACATGCGGCACCTGGGCAAAGACGGTGGAGTGGGGGAGATGGCTGTGAACAGTGGCTCGCCTGCGGAGAGTACCTCCGCAGAACTCATCATCGTCCATAATAAATGCGACCTCCATCCAGCCCCGTTGTGCGAGGGAGAGTTGCCTGTCTCTGCAAAAAATGGCATAAACATCACGCAGCTGGAGCAGCGCATCTATGAGGCCGCGCACCTGCCGGAGATTGACGACAATGCCGTCGTCGTCACCAACCTGCGTCACTATGAGGCACTCACACGCGCCCATGCCTCCCTTTCTCGCTTTCTCGACGGTATGGCAGCCGGCCTTTCCTCCGACCTTCTGGCCGAGGACTTGCGTCTCTGCCTCTCCGACCTCGGTGAGATTACCGGTCAGATTACGCCTGAGGCCACACTGCAGAACATCTTCCGACACTTCTGCATCGGCAAATAGATTTCGCGTGGGAAAGTGATTTTTGCAAAGAAAAGCATAATATCTGCAAATATGGATCGTAAATCGCTTAATTTCAAGCATTAAGAATTGCGCCCATTTTTGCAGATTTTTGAATTTTAACTTCGACATTTGCAGTTTTTCGTCCGTTTTGTCCCCCATTTGTCCCCTGAGATAGTCAAAAATAGCCGAGGGACAAAAAGAATCTTTTGAGTAGATTATTTATTATCTACTTCCTATTTGAAAAAAACATATGGTAGTGCATCCTCTTCTCCATATTTTTACTATTTGGCAAGTAGTATAAATAGAGATGCTGGTTTTTCTGGATATTACATATAACAAGTCGAACAACGTTATTTTGCATTATTTGTGTCATCAACAACTTTGTCTTTATGTTCTATTGGTTCTAATCTCATATGCCTAGTTCTCTGTATCACCAATGTGTCATTTACAACATTCTGATTTTCTTTCAATTGTCCATTAGCACATACACTATTATCAAGTTTCTTTATTGCATAAACAATCTTGCTAATCTGAGAAGAATCAATGGTTGTAACTGCATACCTGTTATTATAACAAGTCATCCAAAATGGCGATGCGATAGAAATAAACAATGCAAAAAGCGATATGTAAAGCCCTCTCTTTGTATACTTTAATTCAGTTTTATATTGCAATTCCTCTCCAAAAGCAAAGTCATTGTTTACTAATTCTTGTAATTTAACGTGAGTTCGATGAATTATAAGTTCTTATAAATTTGGTGATTAGCGAAATTTGTTGTAACTTTATAGTGTTGAAATACA
>CABVDL010000101.1 GCA_902497035.1 uncultured Prevotella sp. | reverse complement strand
ACGTGTTATCCTGCGGGGTTAGGGCGGGGATGAACCCCGCCCCTACGGTGGAACGCGCGCTGCAGGGGCCGTTGGGACACAGACCACCGACAGCGGCGACGAATATCCAAGTGGAACCATGTAGCGCGCTGCAGGGGCCGTTGGGGCTGTTCATTTGCAGCTTATCTCATCACTAATTTCCGGCCACCGCGGACGACGATGACGATGACGATGACGACGACGATGACGAAATGTCAGAGAAGTCGCTGAATGCGTTTTTCTTCGCCCCGATGTCATTGGGGTCTATGTTGTCTTGTTTAGAAGAGTCAATCTCTGCCGACGTACTTATCATGACCGGCTCGTCGACAACCATCTTAACTTCTATCTGTGGTTTCTGATAATCGCGTTTCATAAAAATCTGAATTATTGTTTAATAACCTTTTTGTTGTTATGAATGAAGACGCCGTGTAGTGGGTTGGGTACCACCATTCCGTTGAGGTCATACCATTTACCGTCATCTGCCTTCTTCTCTGCATTAACGGCGTCAATGGCTGTCACTACGCTGCTGTCGTCGAAGACCAGACGCACGCCCGCCTTTGCAGTTGCTGAAGCCGGCAATCTCAGATAAGCACGGTGAACAGGGAAGTTCGTAATGTCCTTCGTCATCTTGGCAAGTTTCCCGGACGACTTTGACACGACATACACAGGCGAGGTCTCAGAGGCACTTACCGTTGTATTGGGAGTCAGCACGCCCGTCATCAGATTATCCTTGATGGTATAGTTCGTGTCGTCATGCTCGCCAATGGTGTAGTAGAAGCTGTCCGGTGTCGCCTTCAAGCCAGCGTCGAGAACCTTCAGCATCACGCCAGTGTTGGCAGGAATATAGCCGTAGGTATTCTCACCGTCGGCGGTATAGCCGCCGTTCTCATCAATACTTGTCATGTGCACCAGGCTCACAGCATTACCATCCTCGTCAGTACCCTCGTGTGCATAACCGGCAACGAAAGCCGCCACATTGGCATTCTTGTTCGTCTTATAGAAGTCGGAAAGGTCGGTGTCAAACTCACGGCAGAAAGTGCCATAGGTGTTGCTGATGCTCAGTCCGGGGATTTTGTAGTCAATCTGACTATCGAAATGAGCCATAGCCGTTTTGTATTCTCCGACCACGCTCTTCTTGACATATATCTTCTGGTCCTTGGAGAAGGCATAGTAGTCGCCGGCCTTATCCAATTCATAATAATCGCTCATCATCACCTCCGGCGCCTTGCTGCCGCAGAAGACGACATCCTGAATGCTTGTTGCGTCAGGACTGTATGTGGTAGTGCCATTAGCAGTCGTCGACTTCAACTTCGTATAGAACGCCAGGGCACCGATGGAATAGATATTATTCTTCAGTACAACCTCCTTGATGCCGTCGCAGTTCTCAAAGGCATAGTTGTCAATCATGTTCACATTACGCTTATAGCTGCTTTCAGCCTCATCGCCACTGTTGACTACCTCCTGCGGGGCCACATAGACAGGGGTCTTGCTCTTGGTGCTGATGAGCAGAAGACCTTTCTGCGACAATGGCAAAAACTCATCGGTCTCGTCAGAGCTGCCACCGGGATGCTGCACGGTGAAAGATGTCTTGATGGCCTTGAATTTCTTCCAGAAGCTGCTGTTCTGGTAAGCGCTCTCCAGGTCCTTGCGAACGTACAGGGTGATATTGTTGAACATATTCGTCGTCTCACCTCCCAATGAGCCATCATCAAAGCTCATGGTGTTGGTTGATGTTTCCACGTTCTCCGGGGCTATAACGTTGTCGCAGAGAAGGGTGATGCTATTCAGACTGTTGTCGAGACCGAAGGCGCGCGCGCCAATCTTCGTCACCTTCTGCGGGATGACGGCATTAGTGAGGTTGGTGCAGTCATAGAAGGCATGGTCGCCGATGGCAGTGATGGAAGGCGGGATGACCGTAGCCTCATCGTTTGCCAGTCCTGCAGGGAAGAGCATCAACGTAGTCTTCGCCTTATCGCAGAGCATGCCGTGTGTGGAAGAGAAGTAAGGATTGCTCTCGTCAACGGTATAAGACGTGATGCCCGTGCACCATTTGAAAGCCGTTGGATTGATGGCTCTCAGCGTCGAAGACAGATGTACCGTCTTCAACTGCGTACAACTACGGAAAGCCTCAGCGCCAATACTGTCTATCTGGTCAGGCAGGGCAATGGAGTCGAAGCCGCACTCCGCAAAACAACCGTTGCCTAAAGTCTTGATTTGTGAGCCTTTGGCGAAGGTCAACTTCTTCAGGTTGGTGCAGCCCTTGAACGCACTGCGGCCGATGCTTGTCACCGTGGCTGGAATGGTAAAGGACTCCAGACTGGTCATACCACTGAACACCTCGTTGCCGATAGTCGTCAGCACAGAAGAACCCTCGAAAGTGAAATGCTTCAAGGCTGGAGTACCGCTAAGACAACCTGAGTTGAGTGTTTTAAGTTTAGATCCGTCCGGCACGACAATCTCTTCCAGGCTCTGACAGTCGCGGATTGCCCTTTCGTCCATTTCCGTCACTGAGGCGGGGAGAATGATCTTCTTAAGCTTAGGAAGGGACATAATCATCTGCCACCACAGAGATGTAATTTGTGAATTTGGCGCGAAGTCAAGTTCTGTCAGGTTTGGCATATTAGCAATACTGCCCCCGGTCAGGCTCGTAACTGTAGATGCTATCGTCAGCTTATGCAACGGGCAATTATTAAAGGTGTTCTCAGGAATTGTCGTCGTTCCTTCCGGCACAGTATAAACCGTATCAGGCCTGGCTGGCGGATAGAGCACCAATGTCTTTCCGTCTTTGGTGAATACGATACCATCTTTCGATTCATACACGGTGTTGCCCTCGTCAATGTTATAGGCACTAATCTTAGGACAATCGGACGTAAAACCGTCGAGTTTCGTTACGGAGGCGGAAATGCCGAGCGTGGTAAGATTGTGAAGACTGGTCAGCGCACCCGTAGCTGTGGTGATGGTCTTATTGAGGTTGACAGTGGTGACATTGCTGTTGTAAGCGATACAGTTGGGCAAAAGCACCGTCACGTTGTCCGGAACTGTAAAGGTCTCGCCTGCATGGTTTTTAGGATAATAGACGAGTGTATCGGCTCCGTTACCGGAAGCATTGAGCTTGATGAGTGCGCCATTGTCAGCGACGCTGAAGTGTGTATTGCCAACATCTACATTCACCGCTGCTATATTATTATTGCTGTTGGTGAATGCGCCGCTGGCGATATACTCCAGCGATGCCGGTATGCCAATCGTCGTCAGTCCGCTCATGCCGGCAATCACCTCACTGAGAATGGACTTCACGCCATCGGGGAAGGTGTATTTACCATCAGTGACTGTTGCCGACGACGGCACGGCATATAGCACCGTCTTGTCGGCACTGTACAGCACTCCATTGGCGTCAGCATAAAAATTAGAACCTTCTACATGGAACTTTGGGAAATGGGTAGCCACAGAGCCAAAATCCTTGTTGATGGTGGTCACCGAGGAGGGAATATAGAAATCGGTCAGGCTGTTGTTTCCACTGATAGCCATGGAGTTGATGGTTGTCACTGTGGATGGCAGCTTGATTACCTTGACCTGATAATTCTCTTCCCACGAACCTCCAAACTGGGTAACGGTAAACTTCTCATCTTTGTTCGTTACGGTCTGGGGGATGTCCACCTCCGATTTTGTGTTGGAATAGTCTATGCCCAAAGCACAGACGTACATGTTCGTTTCATCTATTACTTGATAGCTGACACCGTCAATAACGAACTTGTCACCTTTAAGGGCTGCAGACATCGGCGAAATATTTGTCAGGAGCAGCGCAATAAATACAAAGGCAATCTTAAAGGCCTGTCCTTTGCGCAGCCGAGAAAATAATATCGTAGCACAATTTTCTCTTTCTGTTTTCATAACCATTTTATAATGTATATTTTTTTCAACGCGCTGCAAAAGAACAAAAAAATAAGGACTATATCAAAATTACCTATATGATTTAATAATAAATAAACGTGGCAAGGGGGAAATTAACAGATAGCAAAAAAAACCTCCCTGGGTGGGGAGGCAGGTACTCTGAGGTGCCACAGGCACTTCAGAGGGAGTGGGGCCCGATCTCTCGCATGATGGCATCGGTGGCACCGCAAAGGCCCTTGACGTAGGCGCCTGCGGCCTGACTGCTCTTGTCGAGGAAGGCACTGTCGTCGTCAAACTGACGCATCAGCCGGGCGAAGTCTTCCTCATTGCGGATTTCAAAGCCGCCGCCGGATGCCTTCAGTCCCTGCGCCTCCTGAAAATGCTGATTGTTGGGGCCGAAGATGACGGGCTTGCCCCATACGGCGGCCTCCAGCACATTATGGATGCCGACGCCGAAGCCGCCGCCCACATACGTCACCGTGGCATAGTGGTAGATGCTCGACAGCAAGCCGAAGCATTCGATGATCAGGCACTCGGCGTCGCGCGCACGCTCCGGCGTGGTCTGCGTGTAGCGCACGGTCTTGCGGCGCAGCAGACCCTCTATCTGCTGCAGATGGCTCTCGTCAATGACATGAGGGGCGATGATGAGCTTCCAGTCGCGGTGCTCATTGAAATACTTGATGAAAATCTCCTCGTCGGGCAGCCACGAGCTGCCGGCCACGAACACACGCTGGCCGGGACGGTCGCCGACAAAGGCCTCAACGACGGGCAGGCGCTTGCCGGCCTCCCTGATCTGCAACACGCGGTCGAAGCGGGTGTCGCCCGTCACGCTCACGCAGTCGATGCCGATGCCGTGGAGCAACCGCTTGCTCTCCTCGTTCTGCACAAAGAAATGGGTGAAACAGTTCAGCACGCGCGCATAGCCGCGCCCGTACCACCTGAAGAACACCTGTCCGGGGCGGAAGATGCTCGACACGCTGTAGAGCGGCACCTGCCTGTGCTTTAGCACGTGGAGGTAGTTGGACCAGAACTCATACTTGATGAAGATGGCCATCACGGGACGCACCGCGCGCAGGAAACGGCGCGCGTTGCCGATGGTGTCAATAGGCAGATAGCAGACGATGTCGGCGCCGGCATAGTTCTTCCGCACCTCATAACCGGAGGGCGAGAAGAACGTCAGCAGTATCTTGTACTGTGGGTAGTCGCGGCGGAAGCGCTCGATGATGGGCCGTCCCTGCTCAAACTCGCCAAGCGAGGCGGCATGCACCCACACATACTCCGCCTCTGGGATGACCTTCTTCTCGAGTATGCGCCAGGTCTCATGCTCCCCGCGCCACATCGTCCGCACTTTCTTGCTGAAGAATGTGGCTATCCATACACCGATATTATAAAGGAAGATAAAGATATAATACATAGTTTTCAGGAAGTGAGCCGGCACTGCCGTGCGGCAGTGCCCAATGTTCAGCCAAGTGCGGCAATGGCCGCCTTCATGCGGCGGATGGTCTCGTCCTTGCCGAGGAACGCGGAGATGTCGAACATGCCCGGTCCCTTGCCGATGCCCACGAGCGCCAGGCGCCAGGCGTTCATCACGTCGCCGAGCTTATAGCCCTTGTCGGCTACCCACTGCTCGACGACGGTTTCCTGCCCCGCCACCGAGAAGTCGGTGATGCCCTCAAGCACGCCGATGAGTTCCGTCATCTGCTGCGCCGAATAGTCCTTCCACCGTTTCTTAACCGTCTTGGCATCGTACTCCGACGGCGCGATGAAGAAGAACGAGCAAAGCGGCCACAGCTCCTTGACGAAGCTCACGCGGTCCTTCATCAGGTGCACCACCTGCGTGATGCGCTCCATCGGCTCGTCAACACCGTTGTTGGCCACGATGGGCGCGAAGAGGTTGGCTATCTCCTCGTCGCTCTTGCGGAGGATGTACTCATGGTTGAACCAGATGCCTTTCTGATAGTCGAACTTCGCGCCGCTCTTCGAGCATTTCGTGATGTCGAACACTTTTACCAGCTCGTCGAGCGAGAATATCTCCTGCTCGGTGCCGGGGTTCCAGCCCAGCAGGGCCAGGAAGTTGACCACGGCCTCGGGGAAATAGCCGTTCTCGCGGTAGCCGCTCGACACCTCGCCGGTCTTGGGGTCGTGCCACTCCAGCGGGAACACGGGGAAGCCGAGCCGGTCGCCGTCGCGCTTCGACAGCTTGCCCTTGCCCTCGGGCTTGAGCAGCAGCGGCAGATGGGCAAAACGCGGCATGGTGTCCTCCCAGCCAAAGGCACGGTAGAGCAATACATGGAGCGGCGCGCTCGGCAGCCACTCCTCGCCACGGATGACGTGGGTAATCTCCATGAGGTGGTCGTCGACGATATTGGCCAGATGATAGGTGGGCAGCTCGTCGGCGCTCTTGTAAAGCACCTTGTCGTCGAGGATGTCGCTCTTGACGCACACGTCACCGCGTATCATATCGTTGACATGTATCTCCTCGCCCGGCTCCACCTTGAAGCGGACGGTGTATTGCGTGTCCGCCTCGAGCAGGCGGTCCACCTCCTCCTTAGGCAGCGACAGCGAGTTGCGCATCTGCATGCGCGAATGGGCGTCGTACTGGAAATTGGGCACCGACTCGCGCTTCGCGGCCAGCTCCTCGGGCGTGTCAAAGGCAATGTATGCCTTGCCGCTGTCGAGCAGCTGCTGCACGTATTTCTTGTAGATTTTGCGGCGCTCGCTCTGACGGTAGGGGCCGTAGCTGCCCCCGAAGCTCACGCCCTCGTCAAACTTGATGCCAAGCCAGCGGAATGATTCAAGGATATAGTCCTCGGCGCCAGGCACAAAGCGATTGCTGTCGGTATCCTCAATGCGGAATACCAATTCGCCACCGTGCTGGCGCGCAAAAAGATAATTATACAGCGCCGTACGTACGCCGCCAATGTGAAGAGGTCCCGTAGGACTGGGTGCAAAACGCACTCTCACTTTTCTTTCAGACATGATGAATAGTGAATTTTGCTGCAAAATTAATATATTTTTTCTGTTTTAACGGATATTTTTCGTATTTTCGCAGCTAAATAGGATAAAGAGCGGTATAATGGGAATATTTCATCTGTCCGGCCATCGCCCGGAACACTATTGGCGCAACCTCGCAGCACACTTCGGCCTGGTGCTGCTGACGACGTTTGTCATCGTCTGGTTTCTTCCACGAAACGAGAGCAAGCAGTTTATCTATGACATCGGCGAGCCGTGGCATTACGGCACCATCATCGCCAAATACGACTTCCCCGTCTACAAGACAGAGGAGGCCCTGGCTAAGGAAAAGGACTCGCTGCTCCACCTTTTCCAGCCTTATTACAACTACGACGAGACCATAGAGCAGACCGAGGTCGGCAATCTCAGGCGCGAGCTGGAGAAGGTGAGGGGATGGCTGCCCACCGGCTTCGAGGCCGCCATCATCGAGCGCATACACCACTTCTACCAGGCTGGTATCATGGAGACGCCCAGCTACAACACGCTCTCCACCGACACCACGCGAGAGATAAGGGTCATCTTCGGCAAGGACGCCGAGAGCGTGCCTGTGAAGGCTGTCTACTCCACGATGTCGGCCTATGAGCAGCTGATGAGCGACGAGCAGCTCGCGCCGGAGCGCCCGCTCATGCAGCGCCTCAACCTCACCGACTATATCGTGCCCAACCTGCTGCTCGACCGCAACCGCACCAACACGGCACGCAACGACCTGCTGTCGGGCATATCACCAGCCTCGGGCATGGTGATGGCCGGACAGCGCATCATCGGACAAGGCGACATGGTGGACGAATACACCTACCGCGTGCTCAACTCGCTCGAAAGGGAGATGCAGCGGAGGCAGGACAGCAGCAAGCAGATCACCTACCGCATGGTGGGCTACGGGCTGTACGTGTTTATCTTCGTGTTTCTCTTCACCGTCTATCTCTCGCTCTTCCGCCGCGACTACTTCAGCAAGCCGCGGTGCGTCACGATGCTCTATTCGTTCATCGCATTGTTCCCCATCCTCGTGTCGCTGATGATGGAGAACAGCTACTTCAACTTCTCGGTCTATGTGCTGCCCTTCGCGATGGTTCCCATCTTCGTGCGCATCTTCCTCGACTCACGCACGGCCTTCATCACCCACATGACGATGGTGCTGGTCTCGGCGTGCGCGCTGCGCTATCAGTTCGACTTCATCGTCGTGCAGACGGTAGCGGGACTGGTGGCCATCTACTCGCTGCGCGAGATGTCGTCACGCTCGCAGGTGTTCCAGACGGCTCTGCTCGTCACCCTCTCCACCTGCATCACCTACCTCGCGCTGAAGCTCATGGACAGCGGACAGGAGTTTGAGTTCGACATCCACATGTACTACCACTTCCTCATCAACGGCGTACTGCTGCTGTTGGCCTACCCGTTGATGTTTATCGTGGAGAAGATGTTCGGCTTCACGTCGGTCATCACGCTCATCGAACTGTCCGACATCAACAAGGGACTGCTCCGACAGCTGAGCGAGGTGGCACCCGGCACCTTCCAGCATTCCATCACCGTGGGCAACTTAGCGTCGGAGATAGCCAACCGCATCGGCGCAAAGGCTACCCTCGTGCGTACCGGCGCCCTCTATCACGACATCGGAAAAATGAAGAACCCCGCATTCTTCACCGAGAACCAGCAGGGCGGCATCAACCCGCACGACAACCTCACCGAAAAGGAAAGCGCGCAGATTATCATCGCCCATGTGGCCAACGGCGTGAAGATTGCCGAGGAGAACAACTTGCCGCAGGTCATCATCGACTTCATCCTCACCCACCACGGCACAGGACTGACGAAATATTTCTACATCAAGTACCAGAACGCGCACCCCAACGAGGTCATCGACAAGGAGGCCTTCTCCTACCCCGGCCCCAACCCCTCGACGCGCGAGCAGGCCATACTGATGATGGCCGACACCTGCGAGGCCGCCTCACACGCGCTGAAGGACTATACCGAGGAGAATATCTCGGAGATGGTGAACAAGCTTATCGACCTGCAGATTGAGAACGGCTTCTTCAAGGAGTGCAAGATTACGTTCTACGACATCGCCGTGGCCAAGCAGGTGCTGATAGAGCGCCTTAAGGCCATCTACCACACAAGAATAAAATATCCCAAGCCGGCACAAGCATAAGCTACGGCCCCACTCCCTATGGGGCAAGCCTGTACATGACGAAAATCGCTAAAGCGTAAAATTGCGCAGAGCGCATAAAATAATGCGTACCACCTAAATCTGCTCGCAATCGTTCCAGAAAGCCCTGATGATACCGTCGTGGTAATAATACAGCTCTATCTGTGCTTTGGGCCATGTACCGAAGTTCACCAAAATGGGCGCAGCAGATAAAGTTTGTAGAGCTGTGCGTCACC
>CABVDL010000100.1 GCA_902497035.1 uncultured Prevotella sp. | reverse complement strand
CGGCCACCGTCCGCCGGTGATGCTTGCCTGTCCTCATCTGCGCAATCACATTTTTTTGCTCACGCTGATTTCGCTGATTTCACAGAGACTGTCATCTGCCAGATCCGCGTTATCTGCGTGAGGAACTCTCGCTGGCGTGGGTAAAAGGTCTTTCCAAGGGCTGGTGGCCGGCACCAGGCCGGCCACTACACTGTCACCGGTGACGCATTGACGAATTAAGGAGCATTCACATCTTACTTTGTCCTTATTTTCTTAGTATTTGCATCATTTCTCCTTGCTTTTTCACCAAAATGTAACCAAATCGTAAAAAATATCCGCTAATTATTTGCATGGTTTACAAATATTAATTAATTTTGCAACCTCAAGTATAAAAAACGTGAGAGATAGTAAAATTAATGTAAGCCTCCTGTCCGCCTCCCCCCGGGAGGCGGACAGAAACTAAGGGAAAGCATACGGCGTTAGAATAATTCAAACAATAAACAATAATTAATAAGAGAGAATTTATGGAAAAAAGACTAATGATGTTTTTGGTCGGACTCTTCCTCTTTGTCGGAAGCGCACTGGCCCAGACGAAAGTTAGTGGTACCGTAACCTCCAGCCAGGACGGCGAGCCCATCGTGGGCGCTGCCGTGAAGGTGGAGGGCACCAACACTGGCACAGTCACCGATATTGATGGCCATTTCCAGCTCAACGCCCCCGCGGGCGCAAGGCTCACCATCAGCTACCTCGGCATGAAGCCACAGACCGTGAAGGCCGGCAGCAACATGAAGGTGGTGATGGACACCGACAACAAGACCCTCGACGAGGTGATGGTCGTGGCCTACGGTACGCAGAAGAAAAGCTCGTTCACCGGCTCGGCCGCCATCGTCGGCAGCGACGAGATTGGCAAGGTGCAGGTGACCAACGCCGTAGATGCCCTCAAGGGCAAGGCTGCGGGCGTGCAGATCTACAACGCTACCGGACAGCCCGGCTCGACTTCCACCATCCGCATCCGCGGCATCAACTCCATCAACTCTGGCAACAACCCCCTCATCGTGGTTGACGGCTCGCCTTTCGACGGCGACCTCAACACCATCAACCCCGTTGACATAGAGAACATGACCGTGCTAAAGGATGCCGCCTCTACCGCACTCTACGGCGCGCGCGGCGGCAACGGCGTCATACTCATCACCACGAAGTCGGGAAAGAAAGGCCAGAGCGCAAAGATTACCGTCGACGCCAAGTGGGGCTCCAACTCCAAGGCCGTGCCTGAGTACAAGACCATCAACAACCCCGCAGCCTACTACGAGATGTGGTACAAGGGCCTCTACAACTACGCGCAGAACAAACTTGGCTACGATGCCAACGCCGCATGGCAGTGGGTCAACAACAACATGATCAACAGCCAGTCATACGGCCTGGCCTACAATGTCTATACCGTGCCCGAGGGCCAGTTGCTCATCGGCACCAACGGCAAGCTCAACCCCAACGCCACGCTCGGCCGCATCAGCACCATGAACGGCACGCAGTATTATCTCACCCCCGACGACTGGGAGGATGAGATCTACAACAACAGCCTCCGCCAGGAGTACACCGTTAGCGCTACCGGCGCCACCGACAAGGGCACGTTCTATGCGTCGGCCAACTACCTGAAGAACAACGGCATCACCGCCGCCTCCGACTACACCCGCTTCACCGGCCGCATGAAGGCCGACTACCAGCTGAAGTCCTGGCTGAAGCTCACCGGCAACATGACCTATGCCCACTACGACCGGAACGCGCTGGGCGACGACGGCAGCGCGGGCAGCAGCGGCAACGCCTTCTCGTTCACCAACATCGCCCCTATCTATCCCATGTTCATCCGCGACGCCAAGGGCAACAAGATCTATGACCAGGCCTCACGCTTGGTACGCTACGACTATGGTGACGGCGTGGTGGTGCCCAACCCACGTCCCTACATCAACCAGTCCAATCCTATCTCGGACAACAAGCTCAACACCAACTACACCGAGGGCAACACCTTCGACGGTACGGGACAGGCTGACATCTATCTTCCCTTCGGCCTCACCTTCACCTCCATCAACAGCGTCTATCTCGACGAGGCACGCTCCACAAACACCGTCAACCCGTTCTTCGGCCAGTATGCAGAGACAAAGGGAGACGTAACCAAGGAGCATCAGCGCACCTGGACCTACAACTTCCAGCAGCGCCTCAACTGGCACCGCACGTTCGGCCTGCACGACATCGAGGTGATGCTCGGCCACGAGTACTACCGCGCCTACGGCTACGACCTCTACGCCAACAAGACCAACCAGTTCTCCGTCTATAACAAGGAGCTTGCCGGAGCCGTGGTCATGGGCAGCGCATCGTCGTCACAGAGCGACTACAACACTGAGTCGTGGCTGAGCCGCGCCATGTACAACTACAACGACCGCTACTTCGGCTCGGTCTCCGTCATGCGCCAGGCCTCGTCGCGCTTCGACAAGAACCACTGGTGGGGCACATTCTGGTCGCTCGGCGGCGGATGGCTCATCAACAAGGAGAAATGGTTCAACGCCCCCTGGGTGGACGAGCTGAAGCTCAAGGCCTCCTACGGTGAGAACGGCAACGACCGCATAGGCTCCTACCGCTACATACGCTACTTCTCCATCAGCAACTCCAACAACAACGTATCCCTCACCCCAAGCTCGCTCGGCAACGTCAACATCTCGTGGGAGAAGAACGGCAAGTTCAACGCCGGCGTCGATTTCTCCTTCTGGAACGGACGCCTGAGCGGCACCGTGGAATACTACAACAACACCACAAAGGACATGCTGTCGTGGGTGCCCCTGCCTCCATCCTTCGGCTGGAGCGGCTATTATGACAATGTGGGTAACATGAAGAACAACGGTGTCGAGATTGACGTGCGCGGCGATGTCATCCGCAACAACGAACTCACCTGGTCGCTCTATGCCAACTTCACCACCAACCACAACGAGATTACCAAGCTGGCCCCCAGTCGCAAGAAGAACTACCAGGACGGCATCGGCCTGGGCTATTCCAGCGGCAGCTACTTCTACAAGGAGGGAGAGTCGGTGGCCACCTACTACGCCAAGCGCTACGCCGGCCCCGACCCCAAGACGGGCGAGGCCCTCTACTACAAGAATGTGTTTGAGAAGGACGCCAACGGCAACGACGTGTATTACGACAACGACAACAACGTGGTTGACCGCAACACCTACACCGGCACCACACACCGCAAGGTGGTGAGCCAGGAGAAGACCGCCTCGTACAACGACGCCAGCGACTATCTCTGCGGCGACATGCTGCCCGACGCCTACGGCGGCTTCGGCACAAGCCTGTCGTGGAAGGGCATCGACTTCTCGGCCGACTTCCAGTACCAGCTCGGCGGCCAGGTGTATGACGGCACCTACGCCGGCCTGATGAGCTGCTCCAGGGGACAGGCCATCCATCAGGACATGCTCAACGCCTGGTCGGCCGACAACACCACGTCCGACATTCCGCGCTGGCAGTTCAAGGACGACTACATGGCAGGCAGCTCCGACCGCTTCCTGATCAGCGCCTCATACCTCACGCTGGCCAACATCACCTTGGGCTACACCCTGCCCAAGCAGTGGACCAGAAAGATTGCCATCGACGGCGTGCGCCTCTATGTCGTGGCCGACAACATCTACACCTGGTCGAAGCGCCGCGGTCTCGACCCACGCCAGAGCATCACGGGTGACTCCTCCAACGCCTATTACAAGCCCATCCGCTCCATCTCCGGCGGCATTACGTTTACATTCTAAATCAAATTCTTATGAGCACAATGAAAATATATAAGTCATTTTTTGGATTGTGTGTAGCCGTCTTCTCGCTGACGTCCCTCACCGGATGCATGGAGGAGACGGAGCCTACCACCGTCGCTACCGAGAAGCAAATCCAGCAGTCGTCAGCGGCTTCCGATGCCTTCCTCATGGCCATGCCGGCCTATCTCAACCATCTTAATTCTACTTTGGCCCATGATCCGTACAGCTGGCACGCCGTGTTCGGCTACGGAGCCATGATGTATATCCGCGACATGATGACGCAGGACAAGGTGTTTGGCGGAGAGACGGGCTATGGATTGCATTTCAGCGACTATGCAGAAGACAAGTACCAGGGCGACGGCTATCTGAACGGCCAGTACATCAACAACTACTATTACGAGCTGGTGCTGGCGGCCAACAACATGATTGGCTCCGTCAATCCCGACAACGCCACCAATGAGCAGCTCGGCGACCTTGGCGCCGGTCTGGCCTTCCGCGCGCTGGCCTACCTCGACATGGCCCGCATGTATGAGTGGCTGCCCAACGACAAGACAACCAGTACCAATGCCGACGGCAACGACATCAGCGGTCTGACCGTGCCCATCGTCACGCCCGACATGAGCCAGGAGCAAGCCACCAACAACCCACGAGCCACACACCAGCAGATGTTCGACTTCATCAAGAACGACCTTGACAACGCCGAGAAATACATCGTCAACCTCAGCACGCGCTCCGACAACACACTGCCCGACCTGGCCTGCGTCTATGGCCTGAAGGCCCGCCTCTACATGTGGAACGAGGACTATGCCAATGCCGAGAAGTATGCCCGCCTGGCCATCAACAGCGCCTCCGTGGCTCCAATGACCCAGAACGACGCCACCAACATCACTACCGGCTTCAACGACACCTCGAAGTGGATGTGGGGAGCCAAGATGACCTCTGAGGACGCTGTGGTGAAGACCGGCATCGTCAACTGGGTGTCATGGTCGAGCAACCAGACCTCTTTCGGCTACACCGGCAGCGGTACCGGCATGTACACCATGATTGACCGAAGTATGTACGACCGCATGAGCGACACCGACTGGCGCAAGCTGGAGTTTGTGGCTCCCGAGGGCTCACCCTTGGAGGGCAAGAACAAGTTCATCAATGGATACAAGGATTGGGACAAGATACCTGCCTACGCCGCATTGAAGTTCCGTCCTGCCCAGGGCAATGCCAGCGAGTCTCAGACTGGCGCCGCGTCGGCCTACCCCATAATGCGTGTCGAGGAGATGTACTTCATCGAGGCTGAGGCCGCCGCCCATCAGGATGCCGCCAAGGGCGCAAAGCTGCTCACCGAGTTCATGAAGAACTACCGCGACCCGTACTATAGCACCAAGAAGACCGACAAGGACGACGTGGTTGAGGAGATTGTCTTCCAGAAGCGTGTCGAGCTGTGGGGCGAGGGCCAGACCTTCTTCGACATCAAGCGCCTGAACTACAGCGTCCGCCGCGGCTATCCCGGCACCAACTGCGCCGACGAGCTCGCACGGCTCAACACCGACGGCCGGCCCGCCTGGATGAACCTCGTGCTCATCCGCACAGAGGCCAACAACAACAAGGCGCTCGTGGGCATGAACAACCCCGACCCGTCTGACAAATATACTCCTTGGGTAGAAAAGTAACACCGTATTAACGACAACAACTATGAGAAAATTGATAAGACTTTCATATCTGGCGCTCGTGGGCATTCTGGTCGCTGCCTTGAATGCCTGCTCCTCAGATTTTGACTATACGGGGGCCTCAGTTCCGGCCAACCAGGTTTATTTCAGCAACACGGAGCCATCGACCATCCAGATTGACAAGAACGCAGGCAGCTTCAACATCACGCTACACCGCGTTGACAGCGTGGGCCAGCTCACCGTGCCCCTCACTTTCACCCCCGGTGAGGGCAACATCTACACCGTGCCCGCCTCGGTGACCTTTGCCGACGGCAGCAAGACGGCCGACATCAAGGTCACCTACGACCCCGCAGCCGCCAAGTACGGCAGCTATACCGGCGGCACCATCGCCGTGAGCGGCGCCGACATCGACAACACCTACGGCCTGTCAAGCTACACCTTTACGGCCGGCGCCACGGAGTGGGCTGACTTCGCCGAGAACAAGTCGGTAGGCTCCTACCGCGAGGACATGATTGCTCAAGGGTTTGGCCTTGAGAATGTGGTGTATGACGTGAAGATACAGAAGAGCATCGTCAATGAGGGCATGTACCGCATGGTCAATGTCTATGGCAAGGCTTATCCGTACAACGATGACGGCGACTACGACACCAGCAAGGACTACTACTGGGTGATCAATGCTACCGACCCCGACCACGTCTATTTTGAGACCTACAACTCGGAGATGAACTGGAAAGACTATGGTCAGTTCACCTTTTCCAGCTTGGTGGCCTACTTCATGTCGAAAGGCAACACGCTGGAGAAAATCAAGCAGGCCAAGCCCGAGCTGTTCGGCACGCTGAAGAACGGCATCATCACGATGCCCGCCAAGTCGATGATCTTCTCTATGGCCAAATATAATGACGGCGCATGGCTCACTGGCAATGGCAACGGCATGCTTGCCGTTGCCCTGCCCGGCTACACCATCGCCGACTACAGTGTGGCTGCCGCCTACAAGGGCCGCTTCACCGACGCGTCGAGTCAGGACTATGCCCGCTTCACCCTCACCTTAGGCAGCGACGTGGCCTCAGTGAAGTGTGCGCTCGCCTCTTCAAGTGACGACCTTGACAAGGTGGCCACGGGCATCACGGACGGCAGCGTGAAGTCGGTATCGGCCACGGCCGACGGCGACATTGAGCTGCCCTACACCGACAGCGGCGACTACACCCTCGTCGTGGTGGCCTACAATGCCAATGGCGATGCCGTGGGCACCTACACCGTCGCACAGAAACTGAAGTCGAGCAAGGAGACCGTCGAGCAGTTCACCGACATCGCCTCCGGCACCTTCACCATTGGTGCCGAGGACATGAGCACGCTCGTCTCGAAGACGGCCTGGGGCCTGCTGCTGCAGCAGACAACCACGCAGGAGGCTGTGCTGTCGCAGAGCCAAAGCGACCCGACACACTTCAAGCTCACGCCGTTCCTCTCCGAGGACAGCAAGTACGCGCTCTCGTTCACGGTCGATGCTAACGGCAACATTGTCGTTGATGGCGTGGAGACCGGCCTGTCAACGGAGTCGGGTCTGCCCGGCATGCTGATGGCCTCGGACATCGTCACCTACTTCGGTGCCGACACCGACAACGGCAAGGCTCTTGCCGCAAACGGAGGCGCCTCTACCTACGACAGTGCGAACAACCTCTATACGTTCGTACTCTACTACTATGTTGGCGAAGGTGCCTACGGTCTGGAGAAAGAGACGTTCAAGGTAGAGAACAGCGGCGCCAAGGCCCTGGCCAAAGCCATTGCCAAGGCAAAGCGCGCCGCAAAGGCAATGCGCGGCGCCCACCGCAACATCCAAGCAAAGGGCCATCTGCACTTGCTCAAGCACAACACAGCGTCGCTCAGGCTTAAGTAATATCCATACATTCCTGGCTCCGGTAGGGCGGCATAGGCCGGCTTGCCGGAGCCATTGTCTTTAATCGGGGCCTCCGTGGCCCTACCTCATCAACAGCATTTTTACATAATGAACAACATCTTACGCAAACTGGCGGCCGCAGCCGTTTTCTTCTCCCTCTCACTTGCCGCAGGCGCCGTGCCCGCAAAGCCGGGCGTGTGGCGTATCGTCACCCTCGCCGACGGCTCCAAAGTGCGCGTCGAGCTGCGGGGCGACGAGTTCTATGGCTATTGGGCCGACGCCCAAGGCCGCGGCTTCCGCAAGGACAGCGCATCCAATGTGTATCTTGAGCTCAGCCCGAAGCAGATTGGCGAGACCATCAGGGCCCGGCGCGCCATCGCCGAAAAGGCACGCGCAGGCCAGAGAAAGGCGCCGCGCCGCGTCACCATCGGCGCGCCCAACAACGGTTACACCGGCACAAAGAAGGGCATCATCATTCTGGTGCAGTTCACCGACACCAAATTCACTTTTGGCCACAACAAGACTTTCTACAACCGTCTGGCCAACGAGGTGGGCTTCACGACGAGCCTGGGCTTCAAGGGCAGCGTGAAGGACTATTTCCTCGCGCAGAGCAACAACCAGTTCAACCTCGACTTCGACATCGTCGGGCCCTACACGCTGCGCCACGAGGTGGCCTACTACGGCGCCCACAGCGGCAACAGCAACGACTCACGCCCCGGCGCCATGGTGGCCGAGGCCGTGGCCAATGCCGACAAGGACGTTGACTTCAAAAACTACGACTGGGACGGCGACGGGTACGTCGATCAGGTGTTCGTGTTGTTTGCCGGACTGGGTGAGGCTGCCGGAGGCGATGAGAGCACCATCTGGCCCCACGAATACAATCTGGCCAGCTCCGACTACGGCCATTCCTATCCTACAGCGGACAATGTCGCGGTCAACACCTACGCCTGCGGCCCCGAGATGACGCTTTCCTATACGCCCCTTGGCTACAAGAAGCGCGTCGATGGCATCGGCACCATCTGCCATGAGTTCTCCCACTGTCTGGGCCTGCCCGACATGTACGACACGCAGGGCAGCCAATACGGCATGGGCACCTACGACCTCATGGACCAGGGCTCCTACAACGACGAGTCGTTCCAGCCGCCCTACTATTCGGCCTATGAGAAATGGTACTGCGGATGGGGAACGCCTACCGAGCTGAGCACTGCCACCACCGTCAAGGACATGAGGCCCGTGGCGGAGGGCGGGCAGACCTTCGTCATCTACAACGACAACCACAAGGACGAGTACTATCTTCTGGAAAACCGCCAGCAGCAGGGATGGGACGGCTCGCTCTACGGCAAGGGACTGATGATCACGCACGTGGATTTCGACGCCACCGTATGGCAGTACAATCTGGTCAACGCCAACTACAGCTATTCCGACGGCACGCAGACGGTCACCCTCAACGACCACCAGCGCTGCACCCTCTTCCATGCCGACAATGAGGACGGCACCCAGACCCTGGCCTCCATCGCCGGCGACCTCTATCCCTACACCGACGGCCAGGGCAACGTCAACAACGGGCTCAGTGCCTCGACGCTGCCCGCCGACACGCTCTACAATGCCAACGCCGCGGGTACCCGCCACATGGGCAAGGCCATCACCAACATCGTGCAGAACGCCGACGGCACCATCTCGTTCGACTTCATGGGCGGCAGCTCCACCAACGTGATCAGCGGCATCGAGGCCATCGCTGTCCGCCGTGCGTCGGACGGCGAGGCGGTATACAACCTCATGGGTGTCCGCATGCCCTCCGCCAACAGCCTTCCCGCCGGTGTCTACATCCGCGGCGGCAGGAAGTTCGTGGTGAGATAGCCCTCCACACCCCCGCCCATACGGTGGAACCGTCCCGCCCTGCGATGCATCAGCAATGATTGCGTTATAAAATGTAGGGGCGGGGTTTATCCCCGCCCTAACCCCCGGATGGCAACAACATGGGAAATAATCACGTGTTATCCTGCGGGGTTAGGGCGGGGATGAACCCCGCCCCTACGGTGGACGGATATCCTGACTTCATCACGGCGCACCCGACAAACCCTGTGGCTTTAATTAAAGCCAG
>CABVDL010000099.1 GCA_902497035.1 uncultured Prevotella sp. | reverse complement strand
TTCATCGTGCACTCGGCAATCCATTGAGCGTATGCTGGCCTTGATTTTTCTTGCTATCAGCGCATGGGGGGAGGAAATCTATTAAGTTTTTTATCTCGACTGGCTTATAATTCGGGAATTTTATCTAAATTTGCAACAGAAAAGAACCAAGCCCGCCGAACGAGCGGGTGTGATGAGAGCTGTCTCACCTGGCGGATTCTCCCTCTCATTGACCAATGACAACAATCTTACGCGGTAGGAGAAACGCGGATAACATTAGCTACTATGAATAACGAAATGGTTAATCACCGTCCTGACAATTACCTCGTCTGGGCAATCCTGTCAACAGTACTATGCTGCCTTCCGTTCGGCATCGTGTCAATCGTGTATGCGGCCAAGGTTAACGGCCTGTTTGATGCCAATCAGTATGAAGCCGCACTGGAAGCCTCGAAGAATGCCAAGAAGTGGGCTATTATCGCCGCTGTGATAGGTGTTATCTATATTATCTTTGTATTGATTGGCGCTGCAGCGCTTCAGCACTAAGCGCATAATGGATGACTAAGGGCTGGAAATTGGCATTGGGTGTAGTCACTGCACTGGCAGTGTGCGCTGTCCTGGCTTTTGTTGACCCGTCATCCGCCCTTTGGCCGTTCCATTGTCCGTTTAAGTTGATAACAGGTCTGCAATGCCCCGGCTGTGGTTTTCAGCGGGCATTGCATGCCCTGTTGCAGGGCGACGTGGTCGCAGCCGCCCGGTACAATTTCTTTTTCCTGTACGCCATTCCCTATCTGTTGGTCATCATCCTGTCCGACGTTCTGCCCCAGGGAATGGTGCAGAGCCGGCTGCAGGCAGCGGTGGGCAACAGATATGTGGTCTGGTTTTATATCGTTTCTTTTTTTGTCTGGCTTATTGTGAGGAATATCCTCGGCATCTAAGCCTCTTTCCGTGAAATCTGTGTTATCCGCGTGAGAATCCACATTACGCTTACGCTGATTTCGCTGACGCGTGACGAATGTGCCGTACTATTTCTCGAAGTGCTGGTAGTCCTTGACCGAGTGCCAGCTGCCGCCCCATTTGAAGCCACGGGCAGTGAAGAGACGGTAGGCCGTGTCGGCTGGCGTAATCTTGTGACTGAAGGAAGCCTTGCGGTCGGCGTAGCGTCCGGCGGTGGCGGGCTGTATGGTGACGAATCCCTTGTGACGCCTGACACAGGGGTTGAAGAGCGGGTTGATGTCAATGGCCATGCCGCGGGCGTGGGCCGAGAGCTTGCGGCTGCCCTTGACGGCGCGGTAGCAGAAGCAGCTGGTGTTGTTGGCGCGCATTGACTGCTCGTCGCTTGCGCCGTAGTCGTCGATGAGGCGGATGCGCTCAATGGGGTAGCGCCGGGCGTAAAGCTCGCGGAACACGGCCGCCACGTCGTTGGCGATGGCCTTGTTGCAGACCAGCTCGCCGTGGTGGACCTTGCCGTCGAAGCCGACGTGAAGCACGCGCACATAGCGCAGCTCAGACCGCCGTACAGGGCAGCCCTTGGGGTATGACTTGCCCTGCATCCGCGCAAAGACTTGGTCGGGGACAGGGCCGGCGGTGAAGCTGTCGCCAGCCTTGGGCCTTGTCTGCTGCCCGAAGCTGGCAAGCGGAAGCAGGATGGCCAGCAGCTGGAGGCGGAAGAAGCGGGAGAGGCGGGAGAGATGTCGCATTGCCGTGACGGGAATTAGAACTGGAAATAGATGAACGGCTGTATGGTGCTGCTCTTCACCTGAATGACGATGAAGATGACGATGGTGAGCAGCACGGCGTCGGTGACGACGTTGCCCCTGCCCATAAGCCGGATGATGCCATCCTGCCAGCGGTCGGGGAGGAAATGGGTGAGATAGCCGAACAGCATGAAGAGAAGCACGTATTTGTAGCCCGCCAGCACCTGTGGAATAAGCTCGGCGTGGAAGTCGGTGAAGATCTGGCCGAGCATCACGCCCACGCCTGAGAAGTGTGCGTTGCGGAAGAACAGCCACGTGAAGCACACGAAATGGAAGGTCAGGATGACGGCCGCGACGCGCTTCCAGCCGTGCGAATGGTAGTGGCGGTCGTGATGCAGCACCTCCTGTGAGAAGTATTTGTGGCCTACGAGCCCAAGCCCGTGTATGCCTCCCCACGCCACGAAGTTGAGGCTTGCGCCGTGCCAGAGTCCGCCGAGCAGCATCGTGATGACGAGGTTGATGTATTGCCGCCGCTTGCCCTTGCGGTTGCCTCCGAGTGAGATGTAGATGTAGTCGCGTATCCAAGTCGACAGCGAGATGTGCCATCTCCGCCAGAAGTCAGTGATGCTGTCGCTCTTGTAGGGCGCGTTGAAGTTGATGGGGAAGTGGAAGCCGAGCAGCAGCGCGATGCCGATGGCCATGTCGCTGTAGCCGCTGAAGTCGCAATAGATTTGCATGGCGTAGCCATATACGCCGAGCAGGTTCTCGAAACCGCTGTAGAGCGTGGGGTTGTCGAAGATGCGGTCAACGAAGTTGAGGCTGATGTAGTCGCTGATGACGGCTTTCTTGAACAGTCCGATCATGATGAAATACACGCCCTGGGCAAACATCTCGCGCGTGATGACGACGGGCTTTCGTATCTGTGGGGCGAAGTCGGTGGCGCGCACGATGGGGCCAGCGACGAGCTGCGGGAAGAACGAGACATAGAACGCGTAGTCCATGAGCGAGCCGAGGGGCTTGATCTTGCCGCGGTAAACGTCGATGACGTAGCTCATGCTCTGGAACGTGAAGAAGCTGATGCCCACGGGCAGGAAGATGTCCCACGGCTGGAAATTCTTGCCGATGAGGTCAGCGAACAGTCCGGCGAAGAAGTTGGTGTATTTGAAGTAGCCGAGGAAGCCCAGGTCGATGCAGAGGCTGAGCAGCATCAGCAACTTCATCTTGCGCGTCTTGATGTCGCTGTCGCCCTTGATGCGGCCGATGGCCTCGGCGATGAAATAGTCACTCGTGGTGATGACCGCAAGCAGAAAGAAATAGAAGCCGCTGCTCTTATAATAGAAGTAATAAGAGAAGAGGGTGACAAACAGAATGCGCAGGTTGCTGCGGCGTTGCAGCAGCATGTAGATGAATGAGAACCCGAGGAAAAGGAAAAGGAAGAGGCCGCTCGAGAAGATGAGCGGGCTTTTCGGGTCGTATGTGAGAATGTTGATGAGACGCTCCAGCATGGTTATTCTTGCTCCAGTTTTTTACGACGAAGATAATTATTCAGTCCGGC
Organism: uncultured Prevotella sp.; assembly: GCA_902497035.1. Taxonomy (GTDB): domain Bacteria; phylum Bacteroidota; class Bacteroidia; order Bacteroidales; family Bacteroidaceae; genus Prevotella. The sequence continues at coordinate 6,386 of CABVDL010000099.1, read as the reverse complement.
CTTGAACGAGGGATAGACGCGTTTGGCCACTATCTGCCCGCCTCCGTAGCTCAGGTGGGTATAGTCCTTATTGGCCATGTCCTGGTCAACGAGCCGTTTGGTGGCTCCCTCGCCGCCCATGGCCTTGAAGAAGTTGTACCAGCCCACGTGGCAGTCGGCGGCGAGCTGCTGCTGGTAGGCCACGAGCCACTTCACCTCCTTGAGCGTCGTTATGCCGTTTTCAGAGCGTCCGTCGTGGTCGGGAGTGCTCATCACGAGGATGCTCGCGTCGGGGAACGACTGCCTGAGGTGGGTGATGACCTTGCGCATGTTGCTGGCATAGAGCTTGATGATGCTCTGCTGATTGCCGGCCACGGCCACGTTGAGGCCAAACTGCACGATGATGAGGTCGTAGGGCCGGAGGCGGTGGAAGTCGTTGAGCGTGCGCTGCGGTATGTCCTTCAGCGTCAGTCCGTTGGACCCGCGCATGCTGAGGCAGTCGAGGATGACACCGCGGTTCGACTCCATGGCCATGCCGAAGCCGGTGAACGTGCCGCTGAGGCCGCTGAATGTGTAGGTGAGCTGGCTGCCCTTGCCCCTGGTCTCATACATCTGCACGCTGCCCGACGGGCCGAAAGTCTTTGTTAGTGCAGGCTGTTTGCCGATGGCGGCGCCGATGGTCGCGCTGCCGTCAGTGCGGAAGAAGAGCCGTGCCACCTCAAAGGTCTTGGAGTGGGGCTGGAAGCGGTTGAACGCGGAGGCCGCGTTGGTGGCTACTTTTGCGCCTTCGGCCACGCTGTAGTAGCGCTCGGCAAGCCCCTGTCGCTGCTTGTCGAAAGGTTTGCTCACGATGGCATATTCACGTGTGCCGCTCGTCTGCTGTGTGACGGTGCGCCGGCTGTTGCGGTTGATGGGGTTGGCCAGGTCGACCCATCCCACGCCGTTGCCGCCGAACTCTTTCTGGAAGAGCTCACGCAGGTCGGCCGTCATGATGTCGTTCTCAATAAACGAGTCGCCAAAATAGGCGATGCGCACGGGGCGGTTCATCGTCTTCACGCGGCTCAGCGCGTCGTAGAAATGCCGCATGCCTCCGGCCGCGTCGCCGGAGTAGTCGGTGATGGGCTCGACACCCTTTGGCCAGACCTCCTTGAAGTGGACGGCCTTGCCCGAGTGGGTCCTGGCCACAGTCTCTGCTTTCGGAGCCTTGGGAGCGGGAATGATGCTGCCCGCATCCTCGTCCTTTTCCGGTATCAGGTCACTGAGAATGTTGACACGCCGCAGCTCGGTGGTGCCAATATGTAACTTTGGCAGGGCATGCATGATGAGCAAAAAGAAAGCCACCAGTCCTGCCAGCACGAATGTGCGTTCAGTATCTTTCATCAATAATATAAGGAGTGTGTCTATATAAAATAATAAGGTGCGTGCCTTGGGCTATTGCAGCAGCTCGGCTATTTTCTTGTCGAGCACGTCACCGTGCATATTGACCAGTGCCAGCCGTCCCTGCTGGTCGATAAGGATGACGAAGGGGATGGCACTCACTGCATAGGCCTTGGCGGCATCGGCGCTGAAGCCCTCAAGGGTGGAAAGCTGCGGCCATGGCATCTTGTTGCGGTCGATGGCTTTTTGCCAGGCTGCCCGCTTGGTGTCGAGCGATACGCTGATGATGTCGAGTCCCTTGTCGTGCCATTGTTTGTACAAATCCTTGATATGCGGAATTTCCATCTGGCAAGGCACGCACCACGAGGCCCAGAAGTCCACTAACAGGATGCGTCCCGGCTTGAGGTAGTCCGACAGTCTCACGGTGCGCCCGTCGTGGGTCTTTGTGATGAAGTCGGTATAAGGCATGCCTGGCCGGTTGTGGTCGCGGGCTTTGAGCTCCTGCTCCAGTTCGGCATTCTCCTTGTCGATACGAGCCTTGTAGTGGGCGAGCAGCACGGGTCTTACTTTTTGTGCCAGACTGTCGAAGACGGCCTGGCCGAAGTAGTCGGGTCCTCCGGCGAAAAGGCTTGTGGCGCCGACATCGTTGCCGATGTTGTGCCTGACAAATGCCAGCATGGCCGGTTTCATGGCGGCGTAGATGGCGGTGAGCCTCTTCGAGTAGGCCTCGTTTTGCGCGTCGGTATAAGGGGCTTTCTGCTCGTCCTCCTGCCGTTGCCTCATCATCTGGCTGGTCTGTTGCCGGCACAGGCGGTTGGCGGCCAGCACGGTAGCGTCGTAGTCGGCGTTGATGTGTCCGCCGGTGAGGGTGGTGGAGTAGGGGTCGGCCGCGTCAAAGGTCAGCGTGACCCTGGCGTCTGGCTCAACGACACATTCCGTTTCGGGCAGCCCGTATAGGAAATGGTGTACGGAATCTTTCTCGGGCAGCGCGAGCCGGGCCATGTAGGGCGCGGTGGCGGTCAGGCTGAAATGAAACCGGCCGTCCTTAATCATGGCACTGTCCACGGTCGCCGCCTCGCGGTTGTTGGTCACCGATATGTGCCGTAGGTACATGAACAGCCCGTCGTACGACTTGTTGTTGATAACCCCGTCAAGAGTGAAGTTTTGAGCCATTGCCGGTAGCTGTGCCATCAGTGCCACGACAACTATTATCCTTTTCATGCGCTTGTAAGTTGCATTCATGGTGCAAAGTTACATTAAATGATAGAAACAATTCCCAAAAAGTATATAAATTTTCTTTTTTGTTAATCTTTCATATTTTTCCGAATGAGCAGTGGGATTATTCTCCTCAAATACCTACTTTTGCAAGTGGCCGCCTGACCATCCGTTCCTTTTGGCAAGACTTTCTTGGAACAAGACTTATCAATAACCATCTAATTATAATTGAAAAACTATGAAGAATTACCTGAAGATTTCCTTTTTCCCGTTGCTGGTGCTTTTCCTTCTACTTGCCGGTACGGCTCATGCACAGACTTTGCCCGGCCGCTGGAGTGCGGAGAGGGCCAACGCCTGGTACAAGCAGTATCCGTGGCTGTCGGGCTGTGACTATATCCCCGCCAGTGCCATCAACCAGATTGAGATGTGGAGCAAGGACACCTACGACCATGCCGCCATCGACAAGGAACTGAGCTGGGCGCAGCAGCTCGGGTTCAGGACCATGCGCGTGTTCTTGAGCAGTGTGGTCTATGCCAACGATCCTAAGGGCATGAAGAAACGCATGGACGATTTCCTGACAGTGTGCGACAGCCACGGCATCAGGCCGCTGTTCGTCTTCTTCGACGACTGCTGGAACGAGGCATCGGCCTATGGCAAACAGCCAGAGCCGAAGACCGGCATTCACAACAGCGGCTGGGTGCAGGATCCCTCGAAGGCACTCCGTGCCGATACGGCCAGACTTTACCCGCAGCTCGAAAGCTATGTCAAGGATGTCCTCAAAACTTTCGGCAAGGACAGGCGCGTGCTGATGTGGGACCTCTATAATGAGCCGGGCAACAATGGTTACGGGCTGAGCTCGCTTCCGCTGCTGCGCAATGTGTTCGAATGGGCACGCGAGGTTAGTCCCTCGCAGCCGTTGACGGCGGGTGTGTGGAACTACAGCGACTCATTCAGTCCGCTGAATGCCTTCCAGCTGGATAACTCCGATGTCATCTCCTACCACAACTATGACGGCCCGGCTGAGCATGAGGCCGAGGTGAAATACCTGTCGCTGCTCAACAGGCCCCTTGCCTGCACCGAGTACATGGCACGCATCCGCAACAGTTATTTCATGAACATCATGCCCATGCTCAAGAAACATAACGTGATGGCCATCAACTGGGGCTTCGTCACCGGCAAGACCAACACGCGCTATGCCTGGAATGATCCCCATCCCGACGGCAGCGAGCCAGTGCAGTGGTTCCACGATGTGCTTTATCCCGACGGCACGCCTTACAGCCACGATGAGGTGAGCGTCATCAAGAACATGAACAAGTAGGCCGCACCTAACGGTCGGACGCGGCGATTAATTAACATTAACTGTCCTGTGATAGGGGAATAAGACAGTCAAAGTGTCTTCATTATAAATGAGACCATTTAGTAAGAAGATCCAGATTAGTATGAAGAAACAAACAACGCTTGCCGCCATGCGGACACTCGTGATGCCTGTGGCTGCCATGGCGTCGCTTCTGACGCCTGTCATGGCGCAGGCCCAGCATTCCCCCGAGGAGAAGATGGCGATGATGATTTATGCCGTGTCCGACCGTTATGTCGATTCTGTGGCCAAGGCGCCATACGTGGATGCGCAGATTGCGCGCATGGCGCATGAGCTCGACCCCTTCTCCCAATACCTCACGCCCCAGGAGGCAGCGGCCAATGAACAGATGCTCGTCGGCATGAGCAGTTACACCCCGGCCAAGGGCGACAATCCTGCCAAGACAGTGCGTGCCGCCTACATGGTCGACAAGCATACTGGCTATATCGCCCTCTCGATGTTCTCCCACACCACGCCCGATGAGTTTCGGCAGGCCATCGGCTCATTGAAGAAGGCAGGCATGCGCAGCCTTATCCTCGACCTGCAGCAGAACGGCGGGGGACTGGTGGATGAGGCGGTGAGATGTGCCGGCGAGTTGCTCGGTGCCGGAAAGCTCGTCTGCACGGCCCGTGGCGCCCATATTCCGACGCAGGAGTTCAAGACCACGTCGCCCGGCTGCTTTGAGAAAGGCAGGCTCTACGTGCTCATCGGCAACCGCACAATGTCGGCGGCCGAGCTGTTCAGCGGCGCCCTGCGCGACTACCGGCGCGCTACGTTCATCGGGCAGCGCTCGTTTGGCAAGGGACTTATCCAGGAAACGCTGCCCTTTAGCGACGGCTCGGCCTTGCGCATCACCGTGGCGCGCTATTTCACTCCCAGCGGCCTTTGCCTGCAGAAACCTTACAAGGAGGGCGACACCAACGACAACTGGGGCATCAAGCCCGACTACGCCGTACCCGGCGACACGCTCCACCGCAAGTCATTATGGTATAATCTGATTACTTACAGCGGCGTGCAGACGCTTATCGCACGGCAATATGCAGAGGCCAACAAGGCCGGCGTGCTGGCAACGTACAGGGATTTTGCCGATTTCGACCGCCGTTTCGATGCCGAGCCGCTCTTCGGTGAGGTTGTAAAAAAGAGTGACGAGCTGCAGTATCAGCGCAGCGATACCGACTTTGCGCAAAGCAAGGACTATATCAAGCAGCAATTGAAAGCGCTCGTCGCCAGCCACATCTATGGCCAGGACTATTTCCAGCGGGTGATGAACGAGCGCAATCCGGTCTACCTCAAGGCACTGGAACTGGCAAGGATGGGGAAATAGCGTGGCCCGTCAGGCGCCGGCAAGCCATGCGAGCTCGCTCCGCAGGTGGGAGAGGGCTTTGGTGGTCTGCGCCTCGACGGTCTTGGCCGAGATGCCAAGGCGCTCGGCCACCTCTTTATTATGCAGACCCTCGGCAAACTTCAGCAGATAGACCTCACGGCAACGCTGGGGTAACGTTCTGACGGCTTCCTCAATGTAATGGGCCAGCTCCTTGCCTTGGAGCGTCATCTCCTCATCGGGGGTCTGCAGCACCTCCTTCAGATAAAACTCACAGTCGCCGGCCTCCATATAGCCGGCCATAATGCGCTGGTGTCGTAGCTCATTGAGACACTGGTGGTACACCGCCTTGTAGAGATAGTAGCGCAGCGAAATCTGCACGGGAAGGCTGCTGTGGCCGTCATAGAGTTTTACGAATACCGTCTGCACCATATCCATGGCCTTATCCTCGTCGTGGATAAGGCGGATGGCATAATCCACCAATGCCTTGAAATAGGTGTCGAACAGATACGCATACGCCTCCTCTATGCCGTCGCGCAGGTGTGACGTTAACAATCTTTCGTCTTTGTAATCCTTTGTATCCATTTGCCTCATTGCTTGCCCTTCCATTTTTCTAAGTGCAAAGTTACGCAGTTTATTTCATTATGCCTGAGCATGGCATGGAAAAAGTCGAAAAATCTTTGCAATCTTGACGATTTTGCTTAAAATGCGGCTTTTTTGTTCAAAAACGTAAGTTTGGCATAGGGGATGTGCCTTGTAGAAGTGTTTAACTAATATAAAGCAAAAAGATGATAACGGAAATACAATGTGTTTAATGGGAACAGAGATGCTTTGCCATCTCTTCAATGCCGCTCTTGCAGGCACCAGCTCTCCTGAGGAGCTGCACCGCCTGAGAGGGTGGGTTCAGGAAAGTGAGCGTCACCGCGGGATGTGGCGCGAATATAAGATGATGTGGCATGCGGCCCATTGTGCTGCCTGCCGTCTGGATAAACAAAGTACCCGGCTGGCACGAGAGTCATTGCTGGGATATATCAGAAATCACACAAGCTAATATATTAATTATTGGTGTCCGCTAAAACCTGAAAAGTGTGACCAAAATTAAGGCTGAATTCCTCGCTTGGAATCCAGCCTTTTTGTGTT
>CABVDL010000098.1 GCA_902497035.1 uncultured Prevotella sp. | reverse complement strand
CCCCGCCCCTACGGGTGAAACCGCAATACCCCGCCCGTACAGTCGATTAAAATGTAAATTCGCAACAACTATGTTTAAATATCTTTCCTCCCTCTTCCTCGCCGTGTCCCTGCTCCTCTCCGTGCAGGCCCCGGCCCAGGCTGCGACACCTGTTTTCAAGCACTATGTAGGTGAGAGCGGGAGACCGCTTAAGAACGGAATGCAGCAGGTGGCAGAATATGAGTATGATGTTTATGTCAACACGAGCATGGCAAACTATACGAAAAACGGCAAGAAATATATTGCCCTCCGTTTGCCCATGGCCTCATTTAACGTATATCAGAATCTTTATTCTGAAAGCAGGAGTCAGCGACAATACAGGGGCAGCACCCTGGAACCATTAGGCTATTACAGATGGTATGACTACACCACCGATAAGGCTGCTGCCAATGTGGTAAAATACGCTTCCAGTGCCAATGTGCTTGCATCCATGAACAATGAGGCTGGCGAGTCGGCCGGTCTTTTTGCGTATAATATGGACCTGGGCGGTGGACTCAATATAAATGGCCCTTGCCTTGAGCTGTGTGGTGTGGGTTACAATCCCCCCGCTGAGTCGGACAACGCCAACTGGGCAGGGCAGACCATTGCCTGTGATGTAAGCCGCTATGTGGATTATAACAGTACAAAAGCCTCCGATCCATTCGAGCATGAGCCTACGCTTTCTGTCCGCTACATCTTTCACATCCATTCTACGGCTACTTTGGCCCAAAACATCAAGAAAGCCTTGCTCAACACAGAAGATGGCAGTGACAAGACTTTTGAGGATTACAAGCAAGTTTCATTCGGCGCTAAGGACAACAACTCCACAGTCAATCTGCGACTGAAGTTGCCCGACGTGTCAGACTACTGGTTTTATCCAATGAACAACTACATGTCTCATCATGTCTTTGCCACAGCTGACGACCATAAAATTGTTGAGAGTGATTTCACCAGCACAACACCTGTTCGCGCTACTCAGATATCGTTCCGCGAATACGACCCGTCTCTGCAATATTACCGTCAGATTTCCAATGGTGCTAATTATCGTTGGGATGTGAAACTGGCCTCTCCCTCTCTTAATAATTCATCATGGGCCGATCTTAACGGTAATACAGGAGTACCGGCACCGACGATTAAGAAAGGTGACAAGGTGTATCTTGTTGCATTGGCCAATGATGGGAAAAGCTATTGTCCCATCGCCTGCTGGACGCTTACCATTGGCAGCGACTATTTGAAAACTGCCCAGCAAATAGCCGACAGCAACCTCATCCACCGCACATCGGAATATTTGGAAAGCCATTATACGCACATACCCACCATTACATTTGACAATGACAACGATGCACTGACCGAGGCTATGCCCACAAGTCCCTCAGACAACCTCTCGTCAAAGCCCAGTGTTTTTGTCCGTCGTTCATACGGCTATGTCTATCCGACACTGATTGACAAAAGCTGGATGAAAGACAGCTATAAAGGCGTATCAAAGTCTTCCCGGATTTCCCGTAACCCTCAATTTTCTCCTTTACACGGCGAATATGGCATTTACAAGTCTGCCAATTTCACCAATGGCTCAACTATAGTCTCTACCCGTGACGTAGCAGGAAATGACGACCGGTACAACGCCAAGTCGAGTTATACCTGGTATTATGCCCATAGAAATAATAATTCCGGAGTTGATAAAAGCGGAGTGGTAGTTTTCGACCGCACTCATGAGCGTGACAACAGCCGCTATGGATCGTTTCTCTATGTTGATGCTTCAGACGAGTCGCGCGAGATTGGCTATGAGGAGTTTGAGGCCACACTCTGCTCCGGGTCAGAGATGGTTGTCAGCGCATGGATTGCCGACATGACCTCTCGCTGGAATGACCAAGAGACACGGCCTGAGGTGAAGTTCTACATTTACGGTATTAACAAGGACGAGGAAGGCAACGTTCAGGACAAAAAACTCTTTGGTGTCATTGCATCGGGCGACTCAAAGTTGAATACCGATGACAAGGAAACAAACAACCTCAAGCAAACCAACCCTGACATTATCCGTGGTCAATGGTATAACGTGTTCGGTCGCCTGAAACTGGCCAGTAATTTGGGTGCCGAGAATTACACATGGGTGCGCGTAACTATTCAGAACTCATGTAAAAGCACCAACGGTGCCGACTATGCAGTTGATGATATTGACCTATACTATAAGACCGCCAAGCTGACCGTCACCCAAAACAAGCCTATCTGTCCTGACGAAAATACCGCAGGGGAGACGGCCTCGGCTGACACGAAGGTCACGCTGAAGATTACAGGCGATTACAACACATTGCTTGAGACTGCAGGCACACACCGAAAGTTGTTCTATCGTTTCTACTGCAACGACGACCAGTCAGCCGTCACGGGCTCAAACTTCTACGGCAGCGGAGCAGACAAATATGGCACCGTCACCATTCCCGACAGCTACAATGCCGACGCCACACTTGGAACAGAGGACAACAGCAACAAGCAATTTGAGACCAACAGCTATGGAGAATACTTGCTTGTACTGTGCAACCGCTATTTTGCGCTGAACCCCAACAAGAAATATTATGTGCAGTTGGCCCTCCCCTCGGATGATGCCGACACTACTCCTGACACATGGGGCAGCGCACAGAACGGCTGCTCCGTCTATAGTAGCGAGTTTTCTTTGGTTCAGCAAAATGTAGTCATCACAAACGGATCTGGCGCAATTTCGACCTCGGTAAAAGTGGCTTGCGACAAGGATGAGGTTACCGACTATAGCATCGCCGCGTCACTCACGACTTCTGATGTGGAGAACGGTGGCACGATCAAGTTTTCCTCGCAGCCTTTCGACTGGTATATCGGTTCAAGGAGTGATTTCAACAATGTGAAGAATTTGGCAGAGGCCTTAAAGGCTTTCCGCACGGCATATCCGAAAGCCACTTCATACGATCAGCCTGTTACATACGTTTATACCGAGACGTATAAGGATGTTCTGGCAGCTAATATCTACGATGCTGCGCATACATCCGGCAAACTGCTGCTTTCGGCCAGCACATCCCTTTCTGGCTATCCTTTCAAGGTCGGTACCTATACGGTATCGGCTATCCCTGTGAAATCGTCGGCTACAATTGGCAACTACACCTATGAGTTCTGCTCTGATCCGATGGAGTTTACCGTGCGTTCCATCAAGCAAGGTGTGGATCTTGCGTTAGGTATGCCTAATGTCATCTATCCTGCCTCAACGTCAAGTTCGTCATACTCCTATCGTACAATTCGAGTAGGCTTACCCCAGCTGAAAGCCATGAACAAAGTGACTTCCGGATGCCTTCGTGTTCCAATCCAGTCAAGAAGCGTAAACCAGTCTGTCTCAACAACCGCAGATCTGAAGTTTGTGGGTGATGACAACAGCACGGCAAGTAAGCAGCTTATTCTCAGTGACACCAACGACCCGACGCTTGCATCTCAAGTCGGGACGTTAGCTTTGGGTGAGCTGCTGAGTAGCGATCTTAGCCATGACAAGACTACTCTGGATTTCCATATTCCAGCAGATAATGTGAGTAAGTTGCATGAGGGCTATTACTACGAGTTGGAATTGCGGTTTATCACGACCAACAACACGGATGCGACAGTGCTCAACTGTCCCGGCCAAACCTATTTCCGCTTGAAGGTAGTCCCGGAATATCTTACGTGGACTCCAACCGTCAACAGCAACTGGAACCAGGATGCCAACTGGATGCGTTCGACGGCCAAGGATTTGTACAAGAATGATTATACAGATTATGGAACGGCTTCGCTGACCGGCGGGACTGTTGACAAGAATGTCTCGCGCCAAAGCACCTATGTGCCGATGTACTTTACAAAGGTAACTATACCCAAGCTGGCCATTGGCTACTACCCGACGTTGGGCTTCATCAGTTATTCGACTGTGAACGGACTGGCGCTCTCGCTTGCCAACGACAAGACCCAGCCCGCACAAGTTGACATTGCTTATGAGATGGAGGCCAAGAAGCCAGAGACGGATGGTATCTATGACTGCCAGAACTTCCACGGCAATGTTTGTGAGCAAATATATTTCAAGCCGGGCGCCGAGATGCGAAGCCAGCAGTACCTGCAGTATGAGAAGGCTTGGGTTGACATGGAGATGACGGTAAATGTCTGGAACACCCTGTCTGCTCCCCTGAAGGACGTCGTTGCCGGTGATTTCTATGTGCCTTTCTCCACGGGACGTCAACAGACGGAGGCTTTTACAGATATCACTTACAATACAACTGACAACAGCAGAGTAAAATATCCATTCTACCAGCGGTCATGGGGTGAAAGCAATTCTGAGGAGACGACAACGGGAGGCACGACTTATCCTGCATGGGACAGTCCTGAAAGCCTGTTGCCTGCTGAGGGCGTTGACGTGACTTCCACTGGGTGGTCGCATGTGTACAACAAGGTTGACAAGTCTTATAGTTCCGCAAGTCAGACAGACAATGCAGGCTTCTCCGTCAAGGCAGGTGACAGCTACCTCCCAAATAACGAATCGGTTAGAACAAGCAAAGCACTGGTTCGCTTGCCGAAAGCAGACACGCAGTACAGCTATTATGCCATCACTGACGGCAAGACAGACTTGCAGACAATAACGCTGTCAGCACGCGACAGTCTTTACCGTCTGAAAGTTAACCCCGACATGGCTGACGGGTCTTTAGCGCAGATTAAATATACACCTTCAGCAGTGGAGCCTAAGGATAATAATTTCTATCTTGTGGGCAATCCCTATACGGCATCTATCAGTGTGAGCCGTTTCTTAGCCAACAACACCAGCGCATTGTCTGAACAAAAGGTATGGGTATTGCGAGACAACAATATTTATGAAATGCCATCGACAACCTCGGTAAGTGAGCAAACAGATGTCATCAAGCCAACAGAATCGTTCTTTGTCAAGATGGCAGATGGAGCTCAGAATATAACATTCTCGAAAACGCAACAGGTTGACCCGTTGATGGCAACTGGCACTATGCTGGTAGCAGCAGCCAAGCCTAACTACATTACCTACACATTGGATAGAAAAGGTACGACAAATATTGATGATATCAGTGTAGCTCTCCAAGTGAGGGCCTGGTCGCCTGAGCATAATGTCCTTGTTGTTAGCAACGAGTCGGGCAAGACAATCCGAACTATAGAGGTGATTGATGTCACGGGCAAGATTTGGCACGTGCTTCATCCTAAGGTTAAAGGAACTTGGCGTATGAATGTGCCATCGGGCGTATATGTGGTTAGAACAACATTTGAACAAAATGGAAAAGGTGGCATTTGCAAATTGGTTGTAAAATAATGCATGGTTAATTAGAAGTGAAGATTTAGAAGTCCGCAATATATTATTATCCGCAGTCTTAGGGTCACGTGCCTTTAAGATTGCGGATAATTTTCTTGACTTCACCATGACTTCACCATGGTGTCACCCTGTATTCACTTAAAACAGCCGAATGTGTCAAACGTCACTGCGAAATGGATTGAATGTCACTGCGAAATGGGTTGAACGACACTGCGAAATGGGTTGAGCGACAAACTGTGGCGAATGTTTTACCAATCTGTGGCGACCGCCCCGCATAACTGTGGCGACCGCCCTGGATAACTGTGGCGACCGCCACACTTTCTCGCCCAGCCCACATCGCATCCACGTATCGCCGATGCGGAACCGTCATCCTGCTTACATCTTGATCAGGAATAGCAAAGACAGACGGCGCTGAAGTCCTACCCCCACACGACACCTGCGGCTGGTGGCCGGCACCAGGCCGGCCACTACACTGTCACCATTGACACACAGCGCCACTGCCACCATTGACGCACAGCGCCACTGCCACCATTGACGCACAGCACCACTGCCACCATTGACGCACAGTCCACAAACTTTATCTGTTGCGCCCCTTTATGTCAAAATTTGTGGGAATTCCTTTGTCATTAGGTTGTTTTATGTTATTTTTGCAAACCAAACGGTAACGTCTGTCAAGATGAAGATATCAAAACGCCAATATATACTTTATTTCTTTATCGTCACGGCCATTCTCGCCCTGACGCGTTTGCTGTTTCCCTCTGTGGCTGCAAGCCGTGGTGAAAACCGGCAAGACACCCTGGCCCGTTCCGAATACGAGACGGCCACGCTCACGGCCATTCACCGCACCGCAGCAGCAAAGCCCGTGGCTGTGGAGGGCGACGCTATGGCCACAACGTTCTTCCGCGGTGACGGCAGCCTGAGAAAGAGCCGCATCTACAGCGTGCCCGGCTATGAGGCCACCTTTCCCGACCAGAACGACGTACAGCTGACGGCGGCCCGGCTATGGGGTGTCAAGCCAGTGGCCGACAGCACCGAAGCGTCGAAGAGCAAGAAACTGTTAGTATATGTCGGTGCCAATCCCTACTTTCATGTCGACCGCCTGCGCAACAGCATCCCCTATCTGGTGCCGCGTGCCTCCGTACTGCTGCAGGACATCGGGCGCAACTTCTACGACAGTCTTCAGGTGAAAGGCATCCCCCTGCACAAGATTATCGTGACCAGCATCATGCGGTCGAAGAAAGACGTGGAAGCACTTAGAAAGAAGAACCGCAACGCTACGGAGAACAGTTGCCATCTATACGGCACGACGTTCGACGTGTGCTACAACCGCTACAAAACGGTACAGGCACCGGGCGAGCGCCGCCGTGAGGTGCGCAACGACACGCTGAAATATGTGCTGGCCGAAGTGATGCGCGACCTGCGCGAGCGCAACCGCTGCTACATCAAATATGAGGTGCACCAGGGCTGCTGGCATATCACTGTAAGATAAATATTCAAACCAATTATGATAGAGAAAGAAAAAGAAACAATGCAGTTGCCGGACAACGCGTTCCGCGAACTGAAACCCGGTGAGGAGTACACTCCCATCATGCAACCGGACAAGGTCTATCCCGAAGTCAACGCCTGGTCGGTGACTTGGGGCATCATCATGGCGATGGTATTCTCGGCCGCAGCTGCCTACCTCGGCCTGAAGGTAGGGCAGGTGTTTGAGGCCGCCATCCCCATTGCCATCATCGCCGTGGGCGTTTCCACCGCCACCAAGCGCAACAAGGCATTAGGTGAGAACGTCATCATACAGAGCATCGGAGCCTGCTCCGGCGCCGTAGTGGCGGGAGCCATCTTCACGCTGCCCGCCATCTACATCCTTGAGGCGAAATACCCCGGCATGTCGGCATCGTTTGCCAAGATGTTCCTGGCCTCGGCCTTAGGCGGCGTGTTAGGCATATTGTTCCTCATTCCGTTCCGCAAGTATTTCGTGAGCGACATGCACGGCAAGTACCCCTTCCCCGAGGCGACGGCCACCACGCAGGTGCTGGTATCCGGCGCTAAAGGCGGCGACCAGGCCAAGCCACTGCTCATTGCCGGTGTGGTGGGCGGTCTCTACGACTTCATCGTCTCGACATTCGGCTGGTGGAACGAGAACTTCACGAGCCGTGTCCTCGGTCTTGGACAGGAGCTTGCCGACAAGGCAAAGCTTGTGTTCAAGGTCAACACCGGAGCCGCGGTGCTTGGTCTCGGCTATATCGTCGGTCTGAAATACGCGCTCTATATCTGCCTCGGCTCACTGGTGGCGTGGTGGCTCATCGTTCCGGGCATGGCCCTCCTGTTCCACGACCAGGTGCTCAACCTCTGGGATCCGACCATCACGCAGACGGTCGGGCAGATGAGTCCTGAGGTAATCTTCAAGTCATACGCACGCAGCATCGGCATCGGTGGCATCGCCATGGCCGGCGTCATCGGCATCGTCAAGAGCTGGGGCATCATCAGGAGCGCGGTGGGACTGGCCTCGCGTGAGCTGAAAGGCAAAGGTGACGAAACGGTGAAGGTGAAGCGCACGCAGCGCGACATTCCTTTCAAGATTATCGCCATCGGCTCAGTTGTCACGCTGCTCACTACGTTTGTCTTTTTCCTGACCGGTGTGATGGACGGCAATCTGCTGTTTGCCGTCGTGGGCATTCTGCTCGTCACCGTAATCGCGTTTCTCTTCACCACGGTGGCCGCCAACGCCATCGCCATCGTCGGCACCAATCCTGTGTCGGGCATGACGCTGATGACGCTCATCCTGGCTTCTGTCGTGATGGTTGCCGTGGGCCTGCGCGGTCCGGCAGGCATGGTGGCCGCATTGATTATGGGCGGCGTAGTCTGCACGGCACTGTCTATGGCGGGCAGCTTCATCACCGACCTTAAAATCGGTTACTGGCTCGGTACGACACCGGCCAGGCAGGAGACCTGGAAGTTTCTCGGTACGATTGTCAGTGCCGCCACGGTGGTGGGTGTGATGATTGTGCTCAACAAGACCTACGGTTTCGCAAGCGGCAAGCTCGCCGCCCCTCAGGCCAATGCCATGGCGGCCGTCATTGACCCTCTGATGAACGGCGTGGGCGCTCCATGGATACTTTACGGCATTGGCGCACTGATTGCCATTGTACTTGACCGCTGCCGCATTCCCGCGCTTGCCTTCGCCTTAGGCATGTTTATCCCTCTCGAACTGAATGTTCCCCTCGTCGTCGGCGGCGCCATCAACTGGTTTGTCACCACACGTTCAAAGAACGGGGAGACCAATAAAGCACGCGGAGAGAAAGGGACGCTCATTGCCAGCGGCTTTATCGCCGGCGGCGCCCTGATGGGTGTGGTGTCGGCCCTGCTGAAGTTCGGCGGCATCGAGCTGTCGGTAGCCGACCAGTGGTGGGCCAACCCCATGTCGGAGATGACCTCACTGTTGGCCTATGTCTGCTTGATCTGCTATTTCATCAAGGCAACGAGAGAGAAGTAGCCCCACCCCACGGATAAGCAACCGATAAGTTAAGACCAAAACCTATAAAACTCTTGCTGTGAGGCAAGGGCTCCGCCCCTTGTTTCTTCTACGTCCCCGGCTTGTCCCGAAGCAAGCTTCGGCAAGCCGGAGCCGAAGAAGAAACAGCCTTCGTGCCTCAGGCTTGCCTCACAGCAAGTAAAACCTTAAAAACAGGCTGGCGCTGGCACAAAGGATAATCTTGAAAACGAAATGACACTATTTTTTAATATGAAGAACTAATACCACATATCATGGAATTACAAATTGGGAAAGAACCTATAGAACAAGGACTTCTGACGATGCTTAAACACTATGTGTATCCTATTTTGGGATGCTGTCAGGAGGTACATAGGGAAATGGGGCCTTGGCTGAATGAATACATGTACCAGGATGCCTTAAAGATAGCCTTGGAGGACGCGCGCATTCCTTATCAAGCCGAGTTCAGGTTCTTCGCCAAATTCCATGGACGACAGATAGCTCACGAACATAGATTGGACTTTCTTGTTGACAATCATGTTATTATAGAATGCAAGGCAATTACAAAAATAGGAGCTGAACAGCGTCAGCAACTGTGGAATTATATGCGCCTTACCAATTATCGTATAGGTATCCTTTATAACTTTGCGCCTGTTAAGGACCAATGCGAGAAGTACTACTATGACCCCGCTACCAAACGCCTCTCTGCATTCTAAGTTATCAAGGCGGCAAGATAAAGGTGCGAGGGATGGCAGGTGGAAGGAATGACCAAGACCCATAAAACCCTTGCTGTGAGGCAAGGGCTGCGCCCGTTGTTTCTTCTCCGGCTCCGCCTTGCTTCGAAGCAAGCTTCGGCAAGCCGGAGCCGAAGAAGAAACAGCCTTCGTGCCTCAGG
>CABVDL010000097.1 GCA_902497035.1 uncultured Prevotella sp. | reverse complement strand
TACAACACTGCCGCCGGTGACGTACAACTCCAAGGACGCTGGCACAAAGGTTTTCAAACGCCTTCTCGACCGCTTTATTTTATGCGCTATGCGCAATTTTACGCTTTAGCGATTTTCGTCATGGACAGGCTTTTACCCCAGTAAGGGGTGAGTCTCAACCTGCGGGATAGCCGGCGAGCCTGCTCGCAAGGCTACCCCGCAGGTCGAGACTCAGAGCTCCTTAGGGAGCGTAAGCATGTACATGATTTTCTTTTTCCTTAATTCGTAAATGCGTCACCATCAATTGCAGAAACATTCTTATAACTAATTGATAATCAATGCTGACTCTTTATCCAGCCAAAGATGTGATGAAGTCAGGAAAAAACGATTCACACCTCCACAAACTTTATCTGCTACGCCCTGAAACCTAAAAGCCCGTCATTCAACTTGAATGACGGGTATACAAGTAGGGACAATCGGGCTCGAACCGATGACCTCTGCAATGTGACTGCAGCGCTCTAAACCAACTGGGCTATGCCCCTATCCTACTTTGCTGACCGGCGTTTTACCGATAGCGAGTGCAAAGGTAAGCATTATCCTTGAACTGACAAAACTTTTTGGGAGTTTTTTACAAACTTGACAGTATTGACTTCAGAAAGCCCAGCACTTCGTCGATGATGCCGTTGGCCTCATCAGACGATTCCTTGTCAGACTGCTGCTGAATATCCTTCTTCACCTTGCCTGCTATCTCGTTGGCGACGCGCATGGCGGTATGCTTGGTTGCCGAGTCGATGGTCACGCCGTTCTGCTTCACTACGCGGGTAATGGTTGAGACCTGCTCACCCGACGGCGCATTGGCTGCCGGCTGTTCCGTGGTGGCGCTCTCTGAGGCAGAGCCGTCGTTTTCAGTGCCACTGCCGTCTGTTTCCTCATCATCCGGGGCACCGGCTGCTGAATGATCGGCATCCTTGCCGTCGGAGTCGAACAGGCCGCCGGTCATCTGTTTTGTGATGATTTCCGGCAGAATGGATGTGAGGTCGATGGCATTGACATGGCCGAGGAAGCCCGTTGAAGTGTGGACATCCTCATGAAGCATGGCAACGTGGACGGTGGTGGTCGAGAAGAAGATGTAGTTGTGATAAGTGAGGTCGGAATCCACAACCTCCTTCAGCATCTGAATGGCCACGCCTTTTCCGAAAGAGGAGAAGATGCTCATGATGCTGCTGGCCAACGGTGTGGTATGGTTGTCGTCGATGTCGAACGAGGCGTCACCAATCTTGTCGTCGATGGCGCGCCGGTGCTCAGCCGGGCTGGGATTGGTAAGCGCCAGGATAAAGAGGGCGAGGGCCACAACACCAAGCACGATGTATAGCTTCTTTTTGCTCTTCGGCCGATTCGCGGCGTCATTTGCAGGCTTGCCAGCCGCACCGCTGCCGTTCTGCCCATTCAGCGCAGGATTGTCAATGGCATCACTGCCGTTGGGCGCCCCCGTTGTGGCGGCGGCATCAGTGTTGCCTGCGTGGCCTGTGGTATGGGGCACTGGCGGCGGTGTGGGCTGCCCGGAGGCCGTCCCGCCGGCAAACAGCGGCTTGAGGTCATCCACCTGCCAGGCCGGCTGCCAGTCGGTCATTCCCTCACACCAGACAAGCGTTTCCTCGGTGATGTGGCGCTGACGCAGCTCGTCAATCGTGTAAGGACCCTGCTGCGCGTCATTGACAATAATAAAGTAGTTCATACGTCATCTCGATTTTGCTGCAAAGTTACCACATTTTCACTAAACTGTGAAGACTGCGGGTAAATTTGGAAGAGTTTATGTAAAAAATCCTACGTTAAAGCCCGATAATGGTACAATATTTGTAACTTTGCAATAACGACAATACATCATTTAATCAAGCGATAATAACAAACAATCAATCATGGATAACAAGGAAACACCAGTACTGCTGCTCACAGGTTACCTCGGCAGTGGCAAGACGACACTGCTCAACCGCGTGTTGAAAAACGAGAAAGGCATCAAGTTTGCCGTCATTGTCAACGACATCGGCGAGGTGAACATCGATGCCAGCCTCATTGAGCAGGGCGGCATCGTGGGTCAGGGCGACGACTCGCTGGTGGCTTTGCAAAACGGCTGCATCTGCTGCACGCTCAAGGCCGACCTCGTCAAACAGCTCAACGACATCATCAACACGGGCAAATTCGACTATATCGTCATCGAGGCCTCGGGCATCTGCGAGCCTGCGCCCATCGCGCAGACCATCTCCACTTATCCCCAGCTCATGCCGAAAAACCTGTTCAAGAACGGTGTGGCACGCCTCGACGCCATCGTCACCGTGGTCGATGCCCTGCGCATGCGCGACGAGTTCGGACTAGGCGACGACCTGCAGAAGAGCAACATCGGCGAGGAAGACCTCGCGTCGCTCGTCATCCAGCAGATTGAGTTCTGCAACATCATTCTCCTCAACAAGGCATCGGAGATTTCAAAGGACGAGCTGGAGCATCTGAAGGCCGTCATCCGCGCCATACAGCCGAAGGCCGAGATACTGGAGTGCGACTACGGCAACATCGACCTGGAGAAGATACTCAACACCCGTCTGTTCGACTTCGGCAAGGTGGCCACGTCGGCCCGGTGGATTGAGGCCATGCAGGACGATGACGACGAGCTGGAGAACGAAGAGAGCGGCGAGGCCCTCGAATACGGCATTCAAACTTTCGTGTGGAAGCGCAGACAGCCAATGGTGTTAGGCGACTTCGACGAATTTGTCTCAACCAAATGGCCGAAGGGCGTGGTGCGTGCCAAGGGCATGTGCTACTTTGAGGACGAGCAGGAGACCTGCTATCTCTTCGAGCAAAGCGGCAAGCAGTTCAACATCACCAACGCCGGACAATGGTACGCCACCATGCCCAAGGACGAACTGGACGACTTCCTTGAGAAGAACCCGGACGTGAAGAAGGACTGGGACGACAAATACGGCGACCGCATGCAGAAGATCGTGTTCATCGGCCAAAATCTCGACCGCAAGGCCATCGAGGCCGAACTGGACAAGTGCCTGAGTAAGTAGGCACGCCATTCTCTCAGCAGAGAATGAGACAACAATAAGTATACGGATAAGAAATGGACGAGGCTTTTACATTCACACGTGAGGAAATACAACTGACCTGGGAACTGCGGCGCTACCTCATCGACAAGGTGGGCGACGCCTTCTCGGCCGAAGACGCACGCAAGTTGAAGACCAACCTTCGCAAGGCCATCGCCGATGGCAAGGTGCATCGCGACGCTTTCGGCCTCAACCCCATCGTCACGGCCCTGCAGACCGCAAAGATATGCGTTGACGAGATAGGGCTGCGACGCGACTCGGTTATCGCCACCCTGCTCTACGCCTGCCAGGTGACTGACGACAAGGAAGTTGCTGATAAATACGGGGAGAGCGTGGCGCACATCGTCCATGGACTGGACAAGATACAGCACCTCTACGACAAAAACCCCGTCATCGAGAGCGACAACTTCCGCAACCTGCTGCTCACCTTCGCCGAGGACATGCGCGTCATCCTCATTATGATTGCCGACCGCGTCAACATCATGCGTCTCATACGCGACACTACCAACAAGGATGCTCAGCATGAAGTGTCGGAGGAGGCCAGCTACCTCTATGCCCCGCTGGCCCACAAGCTTGGCCTCTATACGCTCAAGAGCGAGCTCGAGGACCTGTCGCTGAAATACCTCGAGCACGACGCCTACTACATGATAAAGGAGAAGCTCAACGCCACGAAGACGGCGCGCGACGCCTATATCGCACGGTTCATCGGCCCCATCGAGGAGCGGCTGGAGCAGGCCGGACTGAAGTTCCACATGAAGGGCCGTACGAAGTCGATACACTCCATCTGGCAGAAGATGAAAAAGCAGAAGTGCGGCTTCGAGGGCATCTATGACCTCTTTGCCATACGCATCATCCTCGACTCGCCCCTGGAAAAGGAGAAACAGCAGTGCTGGCAGGTGTATTCCATCATCACTGATATGTACCAGCCCAACCCCAAGCGGCTGCGCGACTGGCTGTCGGTGCCGAAGTCAAACGGCTACGAGAGCCTCCACATCACCGTGCTGGGACCCGAGAACAAATGGGTGGAGGTGCAGATACGCACCGAGCGCATGGACGACATCGCCGAGCACGGCCTCGCCGCACACTGGCGCTACAAGGGCATCAAGAGCGGCGGACAGATGGACGAGTGGCTCGCCAATATCCGCGCCGCGCTCGAGGCCGGCGATAACATGCAGGTGATGGACCAGTTCAAAATGTCGCTGCAGCCCGACGACATCTACGTCTTCACACCCAAGGGCGACCTCTACAAGTTTCCGGCGGGTGCCACGGTGCTCGACTTCGCCTACCGCATCCACTCCCATGTGGGCAACACCTGCGTCGGCGGGCGCGTCAACGGCAAGGCCGTGCCGATGCGTGAGAAGCTGCACTCGGGAGACACCGTCGAGGTGCTGACCCAGAACAGCCAGACACCGAAGCACGACTGGCTGAACATCGCCACCACCCCGAAAGCCAAGTCTAAGATACGGCTGGCCCTGAAAGAGACACAGGTCAAGGACGGACTCTATGCGAAGGAACTGTTAGAGCGCCGTTTCCGCAACCGGCATGTTGAGCAGGACGAGAGCACCATGGGACACCTCATCAAGAAGCTGGGCTTCAAGGAGGTGAGCGACTTCTACCGTCAGGTGGCCGACGGGAAGCTCGACCCCAACGACATCATCACGCAATACCTTGCCGTGAAAGACCACCTGGAGAACGCGAGCAAGGAGCATGAGACGGTGTCGGCCGAGAAATTCGAGTTTGAGAGTCCCAACGACGAGATCACCAAGGACAACGATGACGTGCTGACCATCGACCGCAACCTCAAGGGCATCGACTATCAGCTCGCGCAATGCTGCCACCCCATCTACGGTGACCCCATCTTCGGTTTCGTCACGGCGGGCGGCGGCATCAAGATACACCGCACCGACTGCCCCAACGCCCCGGAGATGAGACGGCGCTTCGGCTACCGCATCGTCAAGGCACGCTGGAGCGGAAAGGGACAGTCGAAGTACGCCATCACACTGCGCATTGTCGGCAACGACGACATCGGCATCGTGTCCAACATCACGAACATCATCTCCAAGGACGAGAGAATCGTCATGCGCTCCATCAACATCGACTCGCACGACGGCCTCTTCTCGGGCAACCTTACCATACAGATTGAGGACACCACCCGCCTCAACTCACTTATCAAAAAGCTGCAGACCGTGAAAGGCGTGAAGCAGGTGGAGAGAATATAGGCGAGGCATCCCCGCCTTGACTGACTTCGTCAATGTTTTATTATGGTCAATGGTTTTGCTGCAGGGGCCGGTCTTGTGCCGGCCCTGAAATAATGTTCGACATATTTTTAATTCGGTTGGGTCATTATTTGAGGGCCGGCACAAGACCGGCCCCTGCAGATATACCCAAATGTGCGACCAGATTTTTCCGTCCCACATTACCGCAACTTTTTGATACATGAATTGATATCGTCTGTTTCACGGCCGTGGGCGGCATTGATGGCATCCTTATCCCAACGTTGGGGGTTAAGACGGATATAACGGCGGATAAACTCGAACTGTCTTTCATTGCGAACGATGTCATCCCAATAACTTCGTTGCCATAAATGATTATGGTAGGGTGCCCATCCATCTTCTTTCACACCGACGCAATAACGGTTGACTGTGCGTGACTTGAAATGCTCCATTATAACAGGAATCGTCTTTCCACTATCATTTGGCAAATAGACCATGCAATGAATGTGATTGGGCATCACAACGACATCCATACAAGTAACACCCGTTTCGTTGGTCTCGATGGATAAGTATTCTTCCAACACCATCCGCCCGGCAGCATTCAAACGCATTTCACCATCACGGACATAACCAAACAAGTTGCGGCGTTCGTTGGTTACGATGGTAACGAAATATACGCCCTGCGAAGAATAATCGAAGTCCGCCCATCGCATTTGTTTGCGTTCATGTCCGTAAATGTGGTGATAAAACCAATGGTTTTGCTGCAGGGGCCGGTCTTGTGCCGGCCCTGAAAAAATGTTCGACATATTTTTAATTCGGTTGGGTCATTATTTGAGGGCCGGCACAAGACCGGCCCCTGCAGATATACCGATGATCCGATCAGAGAACCAATGTCCGGCATCATTTTGCGTTGGGCATCACCTTCACCCATTTCTTTCCCATGCGCCTCAACACCATGCCCCTACTGCTTTTTGCCACGCGCATGACACTGATGGAATAAGCCTCATCAGACTGGCCGTCGGCAGAAAGCTGCCGGATGCCGGTCGTCGTGTCGAAGGAAGTATGCGTCGCGCTGTCGTTGTACCAGGCCGAGGCATTGGTTAGCAGAAAGGTACGGGTCGTATCAACATCGGCCACCGCTCATATCGACGGCTTGAAGTTGCTGAAATACTTGTTATAGACCATTCTGGCCTGCTCCACCTCATCACCGTTGGCTTCCGACTTGAACGTGCCGTAGGCGTAGGGGGCATCGGCGGGCAGGCACCCCATGTTGGCCTTGCCGGTGGCACCAGTGGCGAAAGGCCACTCATAGTCAGCAAACCAGTTCTGCGCCTGACTACCGTTGTCGAAGTAGGCTTTCCAGCGCGGGTAGTAATACGATGACAGCAGCCCGTTCCACTCCCGGTTGGCATAGTCGTGCAGGCCGCCGCCGTTGCACTGCTGCTCTCCGCCCCAGGTAGTGAGCAGCATGCGCGCGTTCTTCTCGTAAAGCTCCCGCTCGCTGTCGTTGTTGCCGAGCGCGCGGGCCATCTCCGTCCAGGTGCCGAGACGGAACTCCTTGCGCGTGCCGACAAGCGCGTCCTGGTCGAGTATCATGCCGAGGAACTTGTGCTGCAGGCGCGAGCGCTCACCCTCGTCGTAGGCCATCGAGAGGCTGTCGAGCATCTCCTTGCCGTGGTCGGCAAGTGCCTGCCGCATCACGTCAACGAGGTCGTAGCGGTAGTTGTCGTTGCCTTTCAGCTTGTCGGCCACCGAGAGAAACTCGTAGGCCGCCGTACGCAGGTCGTCGATATCCCAGTACCATGACGACCCGGCCCAGGTACTCACCGTACCCGGCACGTTGGCGGGCCTCATCATGAACACGCTCTCGGTAGTACCCTGCTGCCCGTTGTTGGGGCAGTTGTAGATGCCGTTGGCCAGTCGTTGCCAGGCACTGACCAGGGTATGGTAAGCGGCCGGGTCGGCAGCCTCTGTGACGCCATATCGCGACGAAACGTAGTGCCGCAGCCAACTGTCGATGGTATAAGGCTTGTCGCAGGTCCAAGGCAGTGCATAAAGCATGTCAAACAGCACGTCATTGTTCTCGATGCCCTCGGGCAAGGCGCCGATGCCGGCAAGATTGTTGGCTGACGAGTTTTTGGCAGCCTCATAGAAGCTGCTCATGATGCGGCCCATGCGGCCAAACAGGCCTACGTTGCCCCCAAAGTTGTTTGTCATGCCCCATACCCACTGATGCCTTGCGCCCTTGGCATCGGTGGCATTGCCGCCCAACGTAGTCTCGCCGTTAGAGTCGCCGTGCAGGTCGAGAATGAGCAACTTCCCTTCAGGCACGTTGTGGGTAAGGTCGGTGGTAGGGTTGCCCTGCCAGTGCTGGGCCACCCATACAGCCTCGCCGTCGTAGGCGCGCAGGGCGTTCCACATGGCTTTGACGGAGCCGGCCGCGTTCACACCGCGCGGCACGCTGCCCTCATGGAACGGGTCGATGGCATAATAATGGGTAGAAAGCTCGGCGCCATACACATCCTCCACAGCCTTGTAGTATTTGGCGGCAAACTCCTTGAGCCGCGTGGTGTCATTGACGAAATAGGGCCGCGTGAAGTTGCCCCACGAGCCGCTGGAAACGATGTCCGTGGCCTTCCACGCCTCAACGCTGTCCTTGCTGGCATACGACAGAAATTTCTCCGGCACCATGCCCACATAGCCCGGTATGACCGGCGTGATGCCGTATTCCCGCAGACGTGTGAAGATTTTCTTGGCCAACTTCTCCTGCTGGTCGTACCAGCTTTGCGGCTGAGGGCCTCCCCACTCCGTCATGTTGTTCATGAAGAACCATCCGTAGTAGGCCGCTCCCGTGACAAACTTGTTGACCTTGTCGAGCGAGTCGTAGCCGTAGCCATCCATCAGCACCTTGCGCCATACGCACTCCATGCCCTCCGTGATGAGCGGCAGGTTGATGCCGTGCAGGGCCATCCAGTCTATCTCCTGCTGCCACCGCGTCCAATCCCAGAAAGCCATGGTGTAGCTGTGGGTGCAGAAATTGAGATAGTAACGGTAATCGACCTTGGAGGTGTGCGTCTCCTCCGCCACGACCGGCAAGGCAGCGGGCAACTGCGCCGTCGGCATGTTCCATGAGATGTCGATGCCGGCCTTGTTGAGGAACCAGTTGATGCCCGCAGCCAACGACACGTTGTTAGGACCTTTTACAGAAACCTTAGCGCCGTCGCAGCTGACAGTGAACCAGTCCTTGTCGCCGTGTGAGCTGTCAATGACGCATGAGAAGCGCGAGGCGTCACTGCCATGAGGCAGGACACGCCTGAGAAGGCCATCGGTCACCTCCGTTGCGCCTACAGACAAGGTTGACAACAAAAAAACTGCCGTACCTGCCATCAACCGGATTGGCCAGCGAAAACGTCGCCCCTTGGATGGGACTTTTACTGATAGGTACATAAATGAAATTGTTAGTATAAGGTTGTTACATAAAATGAAAGTTTCCCCAAAGTTAATGAATAATTGAGAAAGCACAAAATGAAACGGGAAAAATAAAGCCTCAACCTATCACGACACATGGAATAAGCCTGCTGACTTCGTCAATGCGTCACCGCCGGTGACAGGAATGGATGCCGCCGATGACAGGAATGGATGCCGCCGATGACAGGAATGGATGCCGCCGGTGACAGGAATGGATGCCGCCGGTGACAGTGTAGTGGCCGGCCTGGTGCCGGCCACCAGCAAGACATGTTTTATTATGGTCAATGGTTTTGCTGCAGGGGCCGGTCTTGTGCCGGCCCTGAAATAATGTTCGACATATTTTTAATTCGGTTGGGTCATTATTTGAGGGCCGGCACAAGACCGGCCCCTGCAGATATACCCAAATGTGCGACCAGATTTTTCCGTCCCACATTACCGCAACTTTTTGATACATGAATTGATATCGTCTGTTTCACGGCCGTGGGCGGCATTGATGGCATCCTTATCCCAACGTTGGGGGTTAAGACGGATATAACGGCGGATAAACTCGAACTGTCTTTCATTGCGAACGATGTCATCCCAATAACTTCGTTGCCATAAATGATTATGGTAGGGTGCCCATCCATCTTCTTTCACACCGACGCAATAACGGTTGACTGTGCGTGACTTGAAATGCTCCATTATAACAGGAATCGTCTTTCCACTATCATTTGGCAAATAGACCATGCAATGAATGTGATTGGGCATCACAACGACATCCATACAAGTAACACCCGTTTCGTTGGTCTCGATGGATAAGTATTCTTCCAACACCATCCGCCCGGCAGCATTCAAACGCATTTCACCATCACGGACATAACCAAACAAGTTGCGGCGTTCGTTGGTTACGATGGTAACGAAATATACGCCCTGCGAAGAATAATCGAAGTCCGCCCATCGCATTTGTTTGCGTTCATGTCCGTAAATGTGGTGATAAAACCAATGGTTTTGCTGCAGGGGCCGGTCTTGTGCCGGCCCTGAAAAAATGTTCGACATATTTTTAATTCGGTTGGGTCATTATTTGAGGGCCGGCACAAGA
>CABVDL010000096.1 GCA_902497035.1 uncultured Prevotella sp. | reverse complement strand
TTAGAATTAAGAATTGACGCATAGTATAAGTAAGTATAAGTAAGAAAGAAGCACATTAAGACACTGGCTGGAAATCATTTAAATTTATCGCCCGATTTCCACGCATGGCCCACCACGTCGCCAATGACCCGATAGGTGTTACTAAGAGGATCGAAGGCAACGGGCTGGAGCTTGCCCCAGTCGATATTGCCGTCGGCATCAAGCACGTTTTTCGTGGCGCTGGTGTTGACCACTCGGCCGACAAGCACGCCGTCCTCAAAGCTCTCGACCACACACTCCAACGTAACGGGATACTGATCGATGATGGGCGCGTCAACGTTGGGAGCCTTGTGGGCGGTAAAACCTGCACGCGCCACCTTGTCCTTCACCTCACGGGCACTCACCTCGCCGAAATAATCGCTCTCGGCAACGGTAGCCTTAGTGGCAAAGCTCATGGTGAAAGCTTTCTTCAAGCGCAGGTTGTCAGTGGTCTGATGGTCGGAAAGATGAATCATTACCTTTTCACCCCCGCACTGACAGCCCCAAGCTGCCATCATCACGTCAGGATTGTCGTGCGCATCATACGTGGCAATCATAATGGCAGGCTTGGGAGCCACAAACATCATAGCACCCAAATTGCTGCGGCCCTCAACAGGCTTAGACTCCTGGGCAAAACTGCATGCCGCACTCAGCGTCAGCAAAGCGGCAACAATAAACTTTCTCATAAGCTTTGTCAATAAATATCCGTATGTATAGAAGTTCGGAAGAACGGAAGTCCTGTCATATCCTTAAGAATCTGACAAACAGGTGTCATTAAAGTAATGACTGAACTTCCGGACTTCAACATTATTCCGCAATCTTCCGGCCCCAGTCGCGGCAAAGCCGCACTGCTTCGGCATCAGGCGCCCACTTCACTTTCAGCGGGTCGGCACAGATGGTGAAGCCTGCTTCCTCAAGACGCTGCTGGATGCGCTTCTCACCGCCGCCGCCCCAGCCAATGGAGCCAAAGGCTGCCGCTTTCTTATGCTTGAAGCGCATGCCGTGAATGAGTTCAAGAATACCTGCGATGGCGAAGGTAATACCCTGGTTGACCGTGGGAGAACCCACCAGGATGGTCTTTGAGCGGAACACCTCAAGCAGAATATCGTTCTTGTCGTCCTTGACGGCGTTCATCAGCATCACCCGAACCGTGGGATCCTGCTGCTGGATGCCCTCGGCAATAGCCTCAGCCATATGGCGTGTAGCCAGCCACATCGTGTCATAGATAATGGTGATCTGGTTGGTCTGATAATCACTGTCCCACTGCTGGTAGCACTTGATGACATCGGCAATACGGTCGCGCCACACCACGCCATGCGACGGAGCAATGAACTTCAGCGGCAGGTTCATGGCTACGATTTCATCCACCTTTTTCCTCACCAAGGGGTTATAGATATTGAGGATGTTGGCGTAGTATTTCTCCGTTTCGCGGAACATGTCGCTCTGGTTCACGGTGTCGTCGAACAGGCTCTCTGTGGCATAGTGCTGGCCGAATACATCGTTGGAGAACAATATCTGCTCATCATCGGCGTAGGTTACCATAGTGTCGGGCCAATGGCACATCGGAGCCTCGATGAAGTGCAGGGTGTTGTCACCCACATTGAGCGTGTCACCCGTCTTCACGTTGACGAAGTTCCAGTCCTTGTGGTAAAGCCCGCGCAAAATCATCTCTCCCTTCTTCGTGCAGTAAATCGGCGTGTCAGGGATTTCGGCCATCAGTGCGGGCAGAGCACCACTATGGTCATTCTCATTGTGGTTCATCACGATGAGGTCGATGTCGTTCAGATCTATCTCCTCTTTAAGATGGGCCACAAACTCATGGTCGTACGGTGTCCACACCGTATCGATAAGCACATTTTTCTTGTCGCGCAGCAGATAGGCATTGTAACTTGAGCCGAAATGCGTGGAGAGCTCGTCGCCGTGGAAGTGCTTCAGCTCCCAGTCGATTTTGCCCACCCACGTCACTTTGTCCGTCAGTTTCTTTGCCATGACTTAATCCTCCACGGGTGAGAAATCTTCCTTGCCCACGCCGCACTCAGGGCAGGTCCAGTCATCGGGCAGGTCCTCAAAGGCCGTTCCGGGTTGAATACCATTATCGGGGTCTCCTACTGCGGGGTCATAAACCCAACCGCATACGTTGCATTCATACTTTTTCATAATGTCGAATTTAAATTAATTACAAATTACATCCATTGTATATTTGCACGCAAAGATAAGATAAATAATTCAGACTACAGCATAAAATGACAAAAAAATACGGATTGAACGAAAAATATCATTGAATAAAAAGGGCAAACACTGCCGTTGTCTTGTTTTATTTTAATAGCTTTGCAGGCATAATCCTATTAGATAATATTTATGCGAACCGTAATCCAATCCGTACTTTTGGCCTTGTTGTGGCTCTCGCCCTCATGCACGACTATCAGTGCAGCGTCTCATAATCCGTCATCCTCAGAAGTCTCTGACCCGGTCTTCCCCGTTTCAAAAATCAAGGTGGAACAGGGATACCAGACAACAGGCCGGGGCAACAAAAACTCCGTACTACTCAAAATCACCGTTCCTGCCACCGACGCTCCACAGCAGCTGCAGTCAGTCACCGTCACGCTCAAAGGCGATACAAGGCGCAACATATCGTCGGTAAAGATTTACCGCTCATTGCAAACCAACTTCCCCGCTGATGCCCACCCCACTCTTGCAGGTCAGTCTTCGCCCAAGAGCAGCCTGCTCAAAGTACCTCTTACCGGCATACTGACCTCTAATAGTCCTTTCTACCTATATATAACAGTGGATGTGAAAGCCAAAGCGACATTAGGGACCTGTCTCGATGCTACCATAGAGCAGATGGAGATTGGCTCAAAGACCTATACGCTCCACGCCGACCCGTCCTACGCGCAGCGCGTCTACGAGGTGCAGCGTTTCCTCGGCATGCCCGACACCTACGGCAGCCACTACTATCGCATACCGGCCATGGCGGTGGCCAAGGACGGCTCCGTCATCGTGGCTTACGACAAACGCTACGACAATTTAGGAGACGCCGGGTCACACCGCATCGACCTTGTGGCACGACGTTCGGCCGACGGAGGCCGGACCTGGTCAGCCCCTGTGACAATAGCCGAGGGAAAGGGTACGGGAGGCTTCAGCAACGGCTTTGGAGACCCTGCCCTCGCAGTCACCCAGAAAGGGCGCATCATCTGCATATCGTGTGCCGGAGACAAGAATTTCTGGAGCGGACAGAAGGACGTGGCCATGATATACAGCGACGACAACGGACGGTCGTGGTCGAAGCCGGTCAACATCACCGACTATCATCTAAACAATGAGGTAGATAGCGTAAAGAACAAGTTGTGTTCCAGCGGCTTCTTCGTAACATCCGGACGGGGTATCCTGACCGCTGACGGGCGCGTGATGTTTGCAGCCAACTATCGCATGAAAGACGGCCGGATAAAGGAGTACGTCATCTACAGCGATGATGAGGGCCAGACCTGGACGCTCGACAGCCATCTGGCATATATGGGAGCCGACGAGTCAAAGCTTGTTGAACTTAACGACGGCAGACTGATGGTGTCGGTCAGACAGAAAGGCAGCCGAGGCTTCAACATTACCCAAGGCCGCAACCTACACTGGGGCACACAATACCGCAACAGTCAAATCAACGGGGCTGCTTGCAATGCCGACATCCTCTACTACGACCGGGGGCGAAAGACGATGCTCCACACCATCCCCGCCACCATTCCCACGCTACAGCGCGCCTGCCTTCAGCTGCTTATCAGCAATGACGAGGGACAGACTTGGACGGTGGCAGACACCCTGCAGGCCGGAGCCGCCTCCTACTCCACGATGGAACGGCTGCCCGACGGGTCGCTCGCCATCTTCTATGAGGATGAGAGCAACGGGGTTGACAACTGGACGCTGAACTATATCACGCTGACCAAACGGCAAATCGAAGACCTGCTGCGCAGGTAAAGTCCGTTGAGCTGTACGCCAATGCGGGTCAGTCATAACCGAATGAGACACTAACCAGATGAAAAGGTTTTGATATGATGCACTGCAGGGCCGGTCTTGTGTCGGCCCTAAAAATAAATATCCAACCTATACTCCATAACAGGAATATAGGTTGGACGGTCTTCAATCAATATTGCTTTGCCACTTTACGAAACTCGTTGGGCCACATGTGGTGGGCATAGGTCCAGCCATAAATGCCGTAAAGGTTGCGGAGCTTGGTCTCGCGGGCCACGAAGCCATCCCACGAGCGCTTGTCCTGCTGCATCCACTGCACCTCGCTCAGAGCGGCGAGACGCGGCAATATCATGTATTCCAGCACATGGTCCTGGGTGATGTACTCGCTCCAGACGTTGGCCTGCACGCCGATAATGTGACGGGCTGCAGCCTCCGGTAGGCCGTCGGGTACCGGGTTCCAGTCATACACTTTCTCTATGGGCAGCGTACCGTAGCAGTTGGTAGGCTCAATGGAGTGGTCTTCGCCCTGGTCAAAGTCGAAATAACAATTACTGTTTGGCGACATCACGACATCGTGGCCAAGCTTGGCGCCCTCAGCTCCGGGCTGTGCGCCCCGCCAGGAGAGGATGGTGGCAGAGGTGTCGACATTGCAGCCGAGCAGCTCGTCCCAACCCATGATGCTGCGGCCTTTCGTGGCCAGATAGGCCTCGACACGGCGGGCCAGATAGCCCTGCAGTACGTCCTCCTTGCTCTGCTTGTCCTTGCCGGTCAAGCCCTGCTGGCGAATAAGCTCCTGGTCTTTCGGGCACTTTGCCCAGCGGTCTTTCGGAGCCTCGTCGCCTCCAATATTGATGTAATGCGACGAGGGGAAGAGGTCACATACCTTGTCAAGCACGGCTTTGATGAACTCGAAGGTCTTTGGGTTGCCAGCGCAAAGGATGTCGTGATAAACACCCCAGTACTGGCCCACCTTGTAGGGGCCGCCGGTGCATCCGAGCTCAGGATAGGCGGCAAGAGCAGCCGTCATATGGCCGGGCATGTCTACCTCTGGCACAATGGTGATATAACGGTCTGCGGCATATTTCACGATGTCACGTATCTGGTCGTCAGTATAGAAATAAGGGCCGTAGGGCGTGCGGTCGGTGAGCTCAGAGTTGCGGCCGAGCACCGTAGCAGCACGCTTCGAGCCTACAGTAGTGAGCTTGGGATAGCCCGGCACTTCGAAACGCCAGCCTTGGTCGTCGGTGAGATGCCAGTGGAAGCGGTTGAGGTTGTGCAGGGCAAGAATATCGAGCACGCGTTTCACCTCGGCCACAGAGAAGAAGTGACGGGAGCAGTCGAGCATCATGCCGCGGTAGCCGAAACGGGGACTGTCGGTGACGGTAGCCAATGGCCACTGCACCTCAGGAGCCACTTTCTTGCAATTGGCGCAATGACGGATGCCCGGAAGGGCCTTGCGCAGGGTCTGAATGCCATAGAACACGCCGGCCGGTGTGGCAGCTGTGATGGTGATGCTTTTTTTGGTGATGGCAAGGCGATAGGCCTCGGGAGAGGCAAAGCCTTTGGCTTTAGGCGCAAGCACAAGGGAGATGGTGGTCTTGCCCTTTGTACCGACTGGGAGCGTCATGCCGGTCACGTCCTTCACATATTGCGCAAGAAACTCGGCATTACGCCTCATATCCTCGTTGGCTGTATAGGTGATGGCAGTTTGTGATGTCATTGAAAAAAGGCCCTTGCCAAGCTTGATGGTTGCTGGCAAAGGTACAACCTTGTTGAAGTCGGCTTGTTGTACGAGCGGGTCATTCTCGCAATCCTCTCCATGCTGCACCTTGGCAGCCGTGAGACCGGAAGCCATAAATGTTGGATTTGGAGCAGCAATGGCAGTTGTTGCGCAAGCAAACAACCCACACATTGCAGAAATGAGTTTTTTGTTCATTGTTTGATTATTGTGTAAGTGATTAATGGACGCGCCTTGAATACGCGCTTAACTATTTGCTGATTATTCCCTGAGTGCGTTTTTTCTGGCTATCATGCAGGCACCAATGACCCCTGCGCGGTCCTTGAGCTTCGACAGCACTATTTTCGAATCCTTGTAGATAAGACTGAGCGAGTATTTGATGACTGACGAGCGAACGGCCTGTAGAAGATAGTCGCCCACGGCCGAGAGTGAGCCACCAATGACGACAAGGTCAGGATTGAAGATATTGATGAGCCCGGCAATGTGCTGTCCAAGCTTCTGGCCGATACTCTCAACGACGTCAATGCATAGCCAGTCCTCGTTATTGGTGGCCTCGATAAGGTCTTGAAGTGTAAAGTCGCCATTAGCGTCTTTCTTTACCGTGGAGGCCTCCCCCGCCGCCAATCGTTCTTTCACGATGCGGTAGAATGCCGATCCTGATACTTCGGTCTCAAGACATCCTTTCTTGCCGCAGTGGCAAATAATCTCGTTGTCGAAGGCGTGGACATGACCCAGCTCGCCGGCGAACCCTGACTTACCCTTGTAAAGCTCACCGTTAAGGATGATGCCCATGCCTAATCCCCAGCTGACATTGAAGAACAGCACGTTTTCCTCTCCCTTGACATTTCCTGCGATATATTCTCCGAAAGCCATGGCACGGCTGTCGTTCTCAATGGTTGTCTTAATGCCAACACGCTCGGTGAACAAGCTGGCCAAGGATTCCTCGCTGAAATTGAACATGCTATAGCTGTAGCCCGTATCGGGATTGACGCGCCCCGAGATGTTTACGTTCATCATCAGGATTTTCTCCCTCGGTATCTCTATATTATCGATAAACTGGTTGATAAGGCCACACAGCTCGTCGAGGCTCTCCATCGTATTATGTTGGACAAAATGTTTGTCAAGTGCCAACTCGACAAGATGGCCACAGAAATCGATGAGGGCGATGTTGACCACATCCTTGTCGAAATCTATCCCAAGAAAATAGCCCGAGGTTGGATTGATGCCATAGAGTTGTGGGCGACGTCCTTCCTCAGTCTCCAGTTTGCCATATTCGTTAACATAGCCATCGCTGCATAACTCACTGATAAGCTTTGCCGCTGTAGGCATACTAACGTCGACCACATGGGCGACATCGTTGGTTGTAGCGTTGCCGTTTTGTATGAAATAACCTATAATGCGCAACTTGGCGCTGTCGTTACGGTTTCCGTTTTCTGAACTTTTAAAGAGCTGTGCCATAATTATAGATTTTTCAAGCAACTATTATTAGTCACTTTATTAATAACAAAGAATTGTCATTTAACCCTCATTGGTTTAACAAACTTTTTTTGTAAAATATCAGGCATTATCTGTTAATCAAAATCATACTTTCGCATTATTATATTATTTCTTTGTCGTCCAATAGCGCTCAATATCCTCTAACGACATGCCAGCGGTCTCAGGTACGCAACGCCACATGATAAGCACGTAGGGTACACACATTACGGCGAAGAGCAGGAACGTGCCGGCGGGCGACAACGAACTGAGCATCCAGGGCGTGAGCTGACCGATGAGGTAAGTGCCAATCCAAAGGGCAAGGCCGGCTATCGACATGGCAAGGCCACGCACATTGTTGGGATACATCTCCGACAGCAGCACGAAGACTACGGCAGAAATCGAGATGGCTGTGGAAAACACGTAGAGCAAGAAGAACACGAGCATGAACACATAGCTCAGGCCCAGTTGCTCATGCCACTGGAAATAGACGGCAATGGCCACCAGGCATACAATCATTGAGGAGACACCATAGTAGATGAGCTTCTTGCGCCCGACACGGTCGATGATGAACATGGCTATGACCGTGGTGAGGGTGTTAACGATGCCTACCAGCACTTGAGCAAAGAGCGGATCGCTGAAACCTGCATCCTTGAAGATGCTCGGACCATAGTAAAGCACGGCGTTGACCCCCATGAACTGCCCCAGAATGGCAATGGCAGAACCGATGATGACAGCCTTGAGAATGCCGGGGCGCAGCAGGGCGCGCCACTCCGACCTCACCTCGTTGGCAATGGTCGATTTCGTCTCGGCCACCTGGGCCGCAACGGCATTGGAAGTAGTGTAGATGCGGCTCAGAATGCTGGCTGCACGGGTATCACGGCCTTTGACAAGGAGCCAGCGCGGACTCTCCGGGATAAAGAAAATGACCAGGAAGAAAAACGCAGCCGGCAAAGTCTCCATGCCGAGCATGCCGCGCCATACCTCGGTGACCATCAACTGCTCGAGCATCGGCGAGGCGTAATGCGCCGAATGGGCATTGTTGAGCAGCAGATAGTTGATGAAATAAGCGGCAAGGAAACCCACGGTGACAGCCAACTGATAGAGCGAGACCATCTGGCCACGGTAGCGCGTGATGGAAATCTCGCTAATATAAATAGGTGCGACAATCGACACTACACCAATACCGATTCCGCCGATAATGCGCGACGCGACAAGAAAAGCGAACGACGGCGTGAGGGCGCAGCCCACTGCAGAGGCTGTGAACAGCACGGCGGAGATGAGCATCGTCGGGCGGCGCCCGAGCTTGTCGCTCATCATGCCGGCAACGGCAACGCCGAAGATGCTGCCAATGAGCGCGCAGCCCACATACCATCCCTCCATCTGGACAGAGAGATGATATTGAGCCACCACCTGGTCGATAGTGCCTGAAATAACTGCCGTATCATAGCCAAAGAGCAGTCCGCCCAATGCAGCGACTATCGCCAGGAAAAATACGTATCCTAATCTATACATTGCTTGGAAATGTAAAAAACATGTCGGAGCATGAATTACAGTTTGGGATTGATGCCCATGTATTCGCAGTAGCGGTCGTAAAGATGGCCGGCCTGGATGTAGGCAGACTGCGGCGACATGAAATGAGAGAACTCGAAAGTAATGGCCTTGTCGTAATGGCAGCGTTTGGCGGCCTCCAACTTCAGCCGCAGTTTATCAAACTTAATCGGCAGGAAACGGATAGGCATGTCGCGGTCGAAGCTCTCGGCATTGGTCCAGCACTGCATACCGTAGCGGTCGGCAAGCTTCTTGTTGACCGAGAAGAAAGCGTCAAGCTCGTCGTAGTCGATATGACCGTCCTGGAAAGCGCAGGCGTTGACCACGTCGTGAATGCCGTCGAATATCTCGTTCCACTCTTTCTCGTGCTGCTCCACGCTCACACTCTGCTCACGGGTGAGCTTGTCCGAAGCTGCGTCAACTGCCTTCTTGCCGTCAATCCACGGCGATATGAACACTGGCTTATCCTGTCCCGAAACGTCCTTGCACTGCTTGCCCATAGTATGGAAAGCCGGTATAGCCCACTTCGTATTGCGGCTGATCTCGGTGCTGACGTACCAACCGTAGAAGCTCTTGTGGTGGCCGTAGCGCTTCCACACTTCCTCTATTACGTACTTATTGTCTTCCATCTCCCACGACATATCGCCCGTTTCCCAGTAGTGACCCGAATCGTAGAGGCCAAAGTAGAATTTCATACCGTACTTGTCGGCAAGCGAAAGGTACATCTCAATGAGATCAACCGACGGCATATAGCAGTTGTGCTTTTTCATAAGGTAGGCCGACGGATAGGTGATGAACTTACGATAGCCACAACGGATGACGATGACCGTGTCAATGCCCATGGCTTTCATGTAGCGGAAATCCTGGTCCCACTCCTTCAATCCCCAATTCTGGTGAGGAATGTCGTGAGATATCTCGTCAAGAAACGTACCCGTGATGCGCAGCCCGTTGTTCTTGGGAACAATCAGGCTCCCCGGTGCGGAAAGAGCTGATGCGGATGGGGAAACCGCACCCGGCATGAGGTTAGAGGCTGTAGCATTGTTACCCGTCACGTGTGCATTCTCCGCACGCGTAAGAATCGGGGCGGCTGCGGCTGCCAGTCCAGCAGCAGTAATTTCCTTTAAGAAATCTCTTCTTGTTGACATATTCAGAGTATTTTTAGTTGTTAAAGGTCTGTCGTTTTGCAAATCGGCCGCAATTTACAAAATATTTTAACGTGAGTTCGATGAATTATAAGTGCTTATAAATTTGGTGATTAGCGAAAT
>CABVDL010000095.1 GCA_902497035.1 uncultured Prevotella sp. | reverse complement strand
GGGTAAAAGGTCTTTCCAAGGGCTGGTGGCCGGCACTAGGCCGGCCACTACACTGCCACCGGTGATGCACACCTCCGCGAGATTTATCCGCTGTGCCTGCGGTCTGCCTGCCTTGTCGTATCCATCCGGGGGTAGGGCAGGGAATTTTCGGGTAAGGGAATAAAAATTGCGGAAAAATTTGGAGGGTCGATAAAAATGCCGTACCTTTGCACCCGCAATTGGGACTTGCGTCGGTTCGGATTGATGGCAAATCTGACGTCGGTTCGGATTGGTTAAAGAAAAATTTTTCGGGCGTTTAGCTCAGTTGGTTTAGAGCATCTGCCTTACAAGCAGAGGGTCGGCGGTTCGAATCCGTCAACGCCCACAGGGGTGTTTCCTCGTGGTCCTTCGGGACTGCGGGGATTTTTATTTTTATTTAACCCTCATATTTGCCCATCTCGTCTTGAGTTGTCAGATAGAATTTGTAACTTTGCAGCGCAAGAAAGTTATTAGATAATACGTATTACAACAATTTGATATGAACCTCGATGTATTGACAGCCATATCGCCTATCGATGGCCGTTACCGTAACAAGACACAGGCGTTAGCCGATTATTTTTCCGAGTATGCCTTAATACGCTATCGCATCCGTGTTGAGATAGAATATTTCATCGCCCTTTGTGAGCTTCCGTTGCCCCAGCTGAGGAATTTCGACTACAGCCGGTTTGAGGCCTTGCGCGACAGTTACCGCAACTTCAACGAGCAGGGCGCCCAGCGCGTGAAAGACATAGAGAAGGTGACCAACCACGACGTGAAGGCTGTGGAATACTTCATCAAGGAGCAGCTCGACGCCATGGGCGGCATGGAAGCTTTCAAGGAGTTCATCCATTTCGGCCTCACCTCGCAGGACATCAACAACACCTCAGTGCCGTTGGCCCTCAAGGAGGCGCTCCACAACGTGTTCTATCCCCATGTCGAGGAGCTCATCGCCCAGCTTCAGACCTATGCGGAGGAATGGAAAGACGTGCCCATGCTCGCCAAGACCCACGGACAGCCCGCGTCGCCCACACGGCTGGGCAAGGAAATCGAGGTTTACGTCTATCGCCTGACCGAGCAGCTCAACACGCTGAAAGCCTGTCGGATAACGGCAAAGTTCGGCGGTGCCACCGGCAACTTCAACGCACACCATGTGGCCTATCCCGACTACGACTGGAAGGCTTTCGCCAACAAGTTTGTCAGCGAGAAGCTCGGTCTGGAGCGGGAGCAGTGGACCACGCAGATCAGCAATTACGACTATCTGGCTGCCATCTTCGACGGCATCCGGCGCATCAACACCATCATCATCGACCTTGACCGCGACTTCTGGATGTATATCTCCATGGACTATTTCAAGCAGAAAATCAAGGCCGGCGAGGTGGGCTCCAGTGCCATGCCCCACAAGGTAAACCCCATCGACTACGAGAACAGCGAGGGCAACCTCGGCATGGCCAATGCCGTGCTGACGTTCCTCTCGATGAAACTGCCCGTCAGCCGCCTGCAGCGTGACCTGACCGACTCCACGGTGCTGCGCAACATCGGCGTGCCGCTCGGGCACAGCATCATCGCCATCGAGAGTACGCTCAAGGGCTTGCGAAAGCTCATCCTGCACCGGGAGAAGATTGAGGATGACCTGAACAACACGTGGGCCGTCGTGGCCGAGGCCATACAGACCATCCTGCGCCGTGAGGGCTATCCCCATCCCTATGAGGCCTTGAAGCAGCTCACGCGCACCAACACCGCCATGACCGAGGATACCATCCACGACTTCATACGCTCGCTCAAGGTCAGCGACAGCGTCAGACAGGAACTTTTGGCAATCACACCGCACAACTATACCGGCATTTAAGCCGGTCTCATTCATAACCAAGCCGAGAGGGCTTGCAATATCAATCATTTAATTGTAGTATTCAGTTTCATTTAAAAAGAAGAAACCATTATGGCAGAAGAGTTAGAAAACAAGAGCCAGGAAACACAACAGGATCCTAAGCAAGAGAGTAGCCGTGAGGGCTACACACACCAGGGAGGATATCAGAAAGATTATCATCCAAGTACAGGCCGCACGCAGCGTCCTCGCATACACACGCCGCGTCCTTATTCCGCTGACCGCAGTGCGTCGTCAGAGGAGGGAGGCTTCCGTCCCGCCGGTTTTGGTGCGGGTCTGGGCAATGGCCAGGAGCGTCCCCAGCAGCGCGGCTATCAGCGTCAGGGCGGTTACCAGCCGCGTCCCCGCTATAACGGCGGTCAGGATCGTGGCTATCAGCCGCGTCCCCGCTACAACAGTTATAATCAGGATGGCAAGGGCTACAATGCCCAGCAGGGTGGCTATCAGCCCCGTCAGCAGGGTGGCTACCAGCCCCGTCAGCAGGGTGGCTATCAGCCCCGTCAGCAGGGTGGCTACCAGCCTCGTCAGCAGGGTGGCTACCAGCCCCGTCAGCAGGGTGGCTATCAGCCTCGTCAGCAGGGTGGCTATCAGCCCCGTCCGCAGGGTGGCTATCAGCCCCGTCCGCAGGGTGGTTACCAGCCCCGTCCGCAGGGTGGCTATCAGCGTCAGGGCTATGGCCGTCAGCCTTACGGACAGCGTCCGGGCTATGACCCGAATGCCAAGTATAGCTTCAAGAAGCGTATAGAATATAAGGAGGAGCATATCGACCCGGATGAGCCCATCCGCCTGAACAAGTATCTCGCCAATGCTGGCGTGTGCTCGCGCCGCGAGGCCGACGACTACATCGCAAAGGGCGAGGTGACGGTCAACGGCGAGGTGGTGACCGAGCTCGGCACCAAGGTGAAGCGCTCCGACGAGGTGAAGTTCCAGAACCAGCCGGTGACCATCGAGAAGAAGGTGTATATTCTGCTCAACAAGCCCAAGGACTGTGTCACGACGAGCGACGACCCGCAGCAGCGCAAGACGGTGATGGACATCGTCAAGGGCGCGTGCCCCGAGCGCATCTATCCCGTGGGCCGTCTCGACCGCAACACCACCGGCGTGCTGCTGCTTACCAACGACGGCGAGCTGGCCAGCAAGCTCACCCATCCTAAGTTCCTGAAGAAGAAGGTCTATCATGTGTTCCTCGACAGGAACGTCACGGTGGAGGACCTGCAGAAGATTGCCGACGGCGTTGAGCTGGAAGACGGTGAGGTGCATGCCGATGCCGTGGAGTATGCCGACGAGCAGGACCACAGCCAGGTGGGCATCGAGATCCACAGCGGAAAGAACCGCATCGTGCGCCGTATCTTCGAGCACCTCGGCTATCACGTGGTGAAGCTCGACCGTGTGCAGTTTGCCGGACTGACTAAGAAGAACCTGCGCCGGGGCGACTGGCGCTTCCTCACCGAGCAGGAGGTGGAGATGCTCCGCAGCGGTATGTTTGAGTAAATCATCTATTATACATCTATAATAATGAGCAGTAGGACAAGAATCATTGATGCACTCGCATGCACCAATTTCGGTCAGACCATTACGGTCAAGGGATGGGTACGCTCCCATCGTTCCAGCAAAGCCGTTGACTTCATTGCGTTGAACGACGGCTCTACCATCAAGAATATCCAGATTGTCGTCAACCCCGAAAAGGTGAATGCCGACATGCTGAAGAGCATCACCACCGGCGCGTGCATCCGCGCCACAGGCAAGCTCGTCGAGAGCCAGGGCAAGGGGCAGAGCGTCGAGATACAGGACCCCGAGCTTGAGGTCTATGGCACGTGCCCCAGCGACTATCCCATGCAGAAAAAGGGACAGAGCTTCGAGTACATGCGCCAGTATGCCCACATGCGCCTGCGCACCAATACGTTTGGCGCCGTGTTCCGCATCCGCCACAACATGGCCATCGCCATCCACAAGTATTTCCACGACCACGGCTTCTATTATTTCAACACGCCGCTCATCACGGCGAGCGATGCTGAGGGCGCCGGCGAGATGTTCCAGGTGACCACGCTCGACCTCGACCGTGTGGCCAAGAGCGGAAAGGTGGAGTATGACAAGGACTTCTTTGGAAAGAAGACCAACCTCACCGTGTCGGGACAGCTTGAGGGCGAGCTGGGCGCCACGGCCTTAGGTGCCATCTACACATTCGGCCCCACGTTCCGCGCCGAGAACAGCAACACGCCGCGCCACCTGGCCGAGTTCTGGATGATTGAGCCCGAGGTGGCCTTCATGGACAAGGACGAGCTGATGGACCTCGAGGAGGACTTCATCAAGTACTGCGTGCAGTGGGCTTTGGACAACTGCAAGGATGACCTTGAGTTCCTCAACAAGATGATTGACAAGACACTCATCCAGACCCTGGAGAGCGTGGTCAAGGAGGACTTCGTACGCCTGCCCTACACCGAGGGCTACAACATCCTGAAGAAGGCTGCCGAGGAGGGTCATAAGTTCGAGTTCCCCGTCACCGAATGGGGTATGGACCTGGCCAGTGAGCATGAGCGCTATCTGGTGGAGCATCACTTCAAGCGTCCGGTCATCATGACCGACTATCCGACCGAGATCAAGGCGTTCTACATGAAGAAGAACCCTGACGGCAAGACCATGCAGGGTACTGACGTGCTGTTCCCGCGTATCGGCGAGATTATCGGCGGATCGGTGCGCGAGGAGAATTATCAGAAGTTGGTTGACGAGATTGAGCGCCGCCACATGAAGGAATCGACCTACAGCTGGTATCTTGACACCCGCAAATACGGTTCCTGCCCTCATGCCGGCTTCGGTCTTGGCTTCGAGCGTCTCATCCTCTTTGTGACGGGCATGCAGAACATCCGCGATGTCATCCCGTTCCCGCGTACGCCGAAGAACGCCGAGTTCTAACGTAGGGGCGGGGTTTATCCCCGCCCTGATCCAACAAAACGTAGGGGCGGGTTTATCCCCGCCCTAACCGCCGGATGGCATATGGTTTTGCCGATGGGGTTAGGGCGGGGATAAACCCCGCCCCTACGGTGGATGGCATATGGTTTTGCCGATGGGGTTAGGGCGGGGATAAACCCCGCCCCTACGGTGGATGGCATATGGTTTTGCCGATGGGGTTAGGGCGGGGATAAACCCCGCCCCTACGGTGGATGGCATATGGTTTTGCCGATGGGGTTAGGGCGGGGATAAACCCCGCCCCTACGGTGGATGGCATATGGTTTTGCCGATGGGGTTAGGGCGGGGATAAACCCCGCCCCTACGGTGGATGGCATATGGTTTTGCCGATGGGGTTAGGGCGGGGATAAACCCCGCCCCTACGGTTTACCGTCCGCCGGTATGGATGACGGTGTCCTTATCCTTTCGTCGGCTCCATGTGGATGTTGATGATGGTGTCGGGGCCGAATGCCTGGCGCA
Organism: uncultured Prevotella sp.; assembly: GCA_902497035.1. Lineage (GTDB taxonomy): Bacteria > Bacteroidota > Bacteroidia > Bacteroidales > Bacteroidaceae > Prevotella. The sequence continues at coordinate 4,824 of CABVDL010000095.1, read as the reverse complement.
GTCGATGCTCGATGTTGCTGGCGTGGTCGTGGGCAATGTGAAGCGGCGTGTCGGATGGCATGCGGAGGTGCATGTCGATGGCGATGCGGTTGCCGATGCGGCGCGTGCGCAGATGGTGCACCTCGCTCACTGTCGGCTCCTCCTCGGCAAGCCGCACAATCTTGTTCTCCGTGTCGTCTGGCAGGCTCACCTCAAGCAGCTCCTGCACGGCCTTTGCAATCATTTCCCAGGCCGTCTTGATGATGAAGAAACTCACGGCGATGGCCGCCAGCGGGTCGAGGATGGCCCAGCGGCTGCCCAGCAGGATGGCTCCGCCGATGCCCACGGCAGTGCCTATCGACGACAGCGCGTCGGACCGATGGTGCCAGGCATTGGCCACCACGGCGGGGGAGTCGCACTCACGGCCGACCCTTGCGGTGAACTGGTAGGCCCACTCCTTGAGCGCGATGCTCAGCAGGGCCGCCACGAGGGCGATGATGCCGGGCTGCTGCAGCGCATGGCCGTTGAGGCTCTGCCACACCTTGGTCACTCCGTTGTAGCACAGCAGGATACCTACGCCGAACAGTGCGACACCGATGAGGGCCGTGGCGAGCGTCTCGTACTTGCCGTGTCCGAAGTCGTGGTCCTTGTCGATGGGACGGCTGCTGAGTTTGACAAAGGCCAGCACCACGATGTCGGTGAGGAAGTCGGACAGCGAGTGGACGGCATCGGCAATCATGGCAGCTGAGCCGCCAACGATGCCGGCGACGAACTTGAATATCAGCAGGAAGACGTTGATGGCCGAGCCGCCGAGCGTCACCCGGTATATCCTCCGTTCCCTGTCGTCTGTTGTCTGTTCCACGGAGATTTTGCGTTCCCTGTCGTCTGTTGTCTGTTTCATGGCTTAATCAAATTATTTTTCAATCCGTCCTCACCACGGTCAGGCCAGGTCTATGCCGGTCTCTCCGATGGTGATGAGGCGGCGTTTGTAGAGGTCGCCAATGGCCCTCTTATATGTTTTCTTGCTCACCTGGAACTGCCGTTTGATGTCCTCGGCATCGCTCTTGTCGCCGAGGGCGCAGTGGCCTCCGTTGTCCTTGAGCCATTGCAGTAGCGTCTCGGCGAAGTCGGTTGTCATGCGACGTCCCGTGGGTTGCAGCGTGACATCGACTTTCCCGTCGGGCCTGATGTTCTGGATGTAGCCGTCGAGCCGGTCGCCGGTGTGGATGTACTGGAAGATCTGGTCCTGATAGACAAGGCCGCCGAAGCGGTTGTCGATGATGACCTTGAAGCCGAGGTCGGTCTTCTGCCAGACGAGCAGGCTCACCTTCTGTCCGTGTCTCAGTCCGCCGGTCTCGTTGGGGTCTTCAAGCCAGCGGTCCACTTTTGCCGTGGCCGCGATGCGGTAGCTCTCCTTGTCGATATAGAGATAGACGATGTAGCGCTCTCCGATTTCCATTTTCTTCTTCTGCTCATGGAAAGGGCAGAACACGTTCTTCATCAGTCCCCAGTCGAGGAAAGCGCCGTACTCGTTGACCCACGTGCATTTCAGGTAGGCGAAGTCGCCCACCTTGGCCAGCGGTGTCTCTGTGGTGGCAATGGGGCGCTCCTCCTGGTCGAGATAGACGAAGCAGCGCACCTCGTCGCCGGGCTTCGTGCCTTTCGGCACGTATTTCTGCGGCATGAGGATTTCGCCCTCCTTGCCGCCGTCGAGGAAGACTCCGAATGTCTCCTCGCCCCCGAAGGCGTGGGGGTTGGGGCGTGTGGCCGGGCGCAGTGCCTTCAGCGTGTTGTAGTCTCCAAGCTTGATCATATGGTGGGGGTATTTGGGGTGGATGGGGCTTCCGCGCCTTGGAAAGGCGCGGCACCCAACGAGGGAGCTGACGGAGCGGTCGCGGCACCCGACGAGGGGGCGGCGGACTGCTGGCGTCGGGTCTCGGTGGTGAGCAGGCCGTCCTGCATGTGGATGGTGCGGTCGGTGAGGGCTGCCAGCGACTCGTCGTGGGTGACGATGACGAAGGTCTGTCCGAACTGGTCGCGCAGGTCGAAGAACAGCTGGTGCAGCTCGGCCTTGTTCTTAGAGTCGAGGCTACCCGACGGCTCGTCGGCCAGGATGACCGACGGACTGTTGACCAGCGCGCGGGCCACGGCCACGCGCTGCTTCTCACCGCCCGATAGCTCACTGGGCTTGTGGGCGGCGCGCTCGCTGAGTCCCATGAACTGCAGCAGTTCCTCGGCGCGGGCCTTGGCCTCCTTGCGCCCCTTGCCGGCGATGAAGGCAGGAATCATGATGTTCTCCAGGGCGGTGAACTCTGGCAGCAGCTGGTGGAACTGGAACACGAAGCCGATATGCCGGTTGCGGAAGTCGGAGAGCTTTGTCTGCGAGAGGCCGCTGACATCGGTGCCGTCGATGACGATGGTGCCCGTGTCGGGCTTCTCCAGCGTGCCGATGATTTGGAGCAGCGTGGTCTTGCCCGCGCCCGACGGGCCGACGATGCTCACCACCTCGCCCTTGCCGATATGCAGGTCGATGCCTTTCAGCACCTGAAGCTTGCCGAATGATTTGGTAATGTTATGAATGTCAATCATGTGATTTGTGATTTATATATCGTCTCAGTAATGTGATGCGCCGCATGAGCCAGTTGCCGAAGATGTGGTAGGCCGACGTCTCCTCGGTGTGCTGCGGCTGTGCGAACGTCATGGTCGACTTGTCATCGCCGTACTGGTCGGGGAAGATGATGACGAGGTTCTTGCCGTTGAAGTATTTTGTCAGTTCCTCGGGCAACCGTTCCATGGCCGTCTTGTAGCTGACGGTGCCTTTTCGGGCCGTGACGACGACGAACAGATGGTCGTCGGCGATGGTTGAGGCCAGCTTGGGCAGCTCGTTCCAGTGGGGCATCTCCACATAGACGGCGCGCACGTTGGGGTGGCGGTTCTGCGCGAACTGGTTGACCATCTGCAGCGTGTCCATGCGGCCGTTGAACTGCACGCGGCATTCCAGGTTCTCGGCGATGCGCGACAGCCGCTCGAGCCATCGGTAGAAGCCCGGCTCGTACTGCGCGCGCGACGGCACGGCCACCTGGATGCGGCGCAGCGTGTTGAGCGGGTGGTAGAGGCGCGCCATGAAAATCTGCCGGTTGAGGCCGTTGAACAGGCTCTGGTGGAACTGTCCCCAGAACTTCGGCGACACCTGCTCGTGCATGTGCATGCCGATGAGGATTTCCGAGGCCTGGAACTCCTTGAAGGCATGCTTGATGCCGTTGGCGATGTTGGCCGCCACGCGCACCTGTGTCTGTATGGGCACGTCGGCTGCGGCTGCATACTGCTCCACCTGCCGCAGGATGTCCGTGCCTTCTTTCTGGTTGCGCCGCATGTTGTCGTCGTCATACACCACGTTGAGGGCTACGATGGGGCGGTGGAGCTTCGGGTTGCGGGCCATGATGGCCATGCTTATCAGACTGTTGGCGTATTCCTTGTATTTCACCGGCACCAGTATCTTCTCGTCGTCATCTGTGCGGTCCTCCGACGGCATCAGCCTGTCGCGGAGCGTGATGCGCTGTGCCGCCCAGTCGGTGACCAGCGAGGAGATGATGCAGGTGAAGAGGATCATGATGACAATGCCGTTGAGCATGTTCTCGTCGATGAGCGGACTGCCGCCGGGCGTGCGCATGCCCATGCCGACGATGACCATGGCGATGGCGCCGGCGGCGTGGGCCGAGGTGAGGCCGAACATCATGTGGCCAGAGCTGCGCGGCAGACGGAACAGGCCGGCGGCGGTGTAGGCGGCCAGGGCCTTGCCCAGTGTGCCGAAGACCACGATGCAGCCCACCACCCACAGGATGGCGCCGCCGCCGAAGAGCAGGCGGACGTTGATGAGCATGCCTACGCCGATGAGGAAATAGGGGATGAAGATGGCGTTGCCGATGAACTCGATGCGGTTCATCAGCGGCGAGACGTGGGGGATGTAGCGGTTTAGCACCAGTCCGGCGAAGAAGGCGCCGAAGATGCCCTCCAGTCCGACCACCTCGGCCAGGGCGGCGCTGAGGAAGAGGATGGCCATGACGAAGATGAACTGCATCACGGCGTCGCTGTAGCGTCTGAGAAACCAGCGCGTGAGGCGCGGCACCAGGGTGAGCATGATGGCCACATAGAGCAGCGCCTTGCCGATGAACAGCAGCCAGAAGCCGGCCGTGGCATTGCCTGAGGCTGAGGCCACGAGTGTGGCCAGCACGATGAGGGCGATGAGCAGGCTTAGCATCGTGGAGCCCACGCTCAGTATGACGCTCGGCTTCTGCTGTAGGCCGTAGCGCGCCACGATGGGGTAGGACACCAGCGTGTTGGACGACATGATGCAGCCCAACAGCAGGGCGGCAAACGGCGTGTAGGCCAGCAGGCTGATTCCCATGATATAGGTGATGACGAACGGCAGGATGAACGTGAGCAGGCCGAAGACGAGCGTGCGCCACTTGTTGCGCCGCAGGCCCTCCATGTCCATCTCGAGCGAGGCCAGAAACATGATGTAATACAGGCCCACGCGCCCGAACAGCTCAAAGCTCGCGTCGCGCGTGAGAATGTTGAACCCGTACTGGCCCACGGCCACGCCCGCCAGCACCATGCCGATGATATGCGGTATCCTCAGTTTGCCCATGATGATGGGGGCAAAGAGGATAATCAGCAGCACCACGAAGAAGATGAGCGTGGGGTCGGTGATGGGAAAATATGCGGACAGGTGTGCCATTGCCAAGTGCCTTGAATTTGTACGGCAACAAAGATACTCAAAAATAATGAACTACCGATGACTTCATTCCATTTTTTTGGCTGCCGCCGTCCTGACTTCGTCAATGC
>CABVDL010000094.1 GCA_902497035.1 uncultured Prevotella sp. | reverse complement strand
GTAGCCTGCCCCGGGGCTTTTCCGTTTAGGGGGGCGGGCTTTCCGCGCCTTGGAAAGGCGCGGCACACAACGGAGGGGAGGAAGTTTTGGTTTTATGGTAGCTTGAGTTATGGAGCATGTATTGCAGTATTTGAGGCGTCTGGTGTATCATGTTGCCCGTTGGCCGCGATCGCATGGGTTCGGGGTTCAGTCTCCGTTTGCCTATCGTTTTGTTACGGATGTGGTGCGTGAGGCTTATCCTTATTATGCCTATGGGGAACTTGCGGAGAAATACCATTCAGGTAGGTCCTCGCTGCGGTTGCTTCAGTTTCTTATGCGCCTGTCCAATTTCAGGCAGGGACGCTATTGGGTGAGCAACAACCTGAAGTCGGTTGAGCTTGACTATCTACGTGCCGGCTGTCAAAAGGCTGAGCTCCTTTCGTCGCATGCCCGTCCTGATGGTGTCATTCTTGACTTGGTGGGCTTGGAGGCTGATGAGGACTATGACCATTCTTTTTACCGGAAGTATGCGTCTCTATTGGCCCCGGACGGTGTCATGGTCATCGAGGGCATTCACGGCAGCAGTCATTGCGTACGTTTTTGGCGACAGGTGACGGCTGACCCCAAAGCTGTCGTCACCTTTGACATTTACGACTGTGGTGTGGTTTTTTTTAATCCTGCATTGTCCAAAATGAATTATAATGTGACGTTTCGCTTATGATTTAAGTTTTATTTCACTATTTAGCCATAATATAATAAGCCTAATGTTTGCAGACTAAAATAATTTTATTATTTTTGCGCCACGTTTTTAAGACATACTGCAAATCATAAAATACTAAGACTATGTATTGGACGCTTGAATTGGCCTCTAAGCTCGAAGATGCTCCCTGGCCTGCTACTAAAGAAGAATTGATTGATTATGCGGTTCGTTCCGGTGCCCCCGACGAGGTCATCGAGAACCTACAGGAGATAGAAGATGAGGGTGACGTCTATGAGAGCATTGAGGATCTCTGGCCCGACTATCCCTCGAAGGAGGATTTCCTTTGGAATGAGGATGAGTATTAATCTCTACAAGGTATGCGGAAACGTTGCGTGGTTGGCGTTTCCGCATATTTCTTTTATACAATAATCCTACCATCTTGTGCGTTATCATAATGTGATAAAAGCCAGAGTCATCCTTTTTCTGTTGCTGGTGTGTCCGTGCATTCCGGCCATGGCACAGTACGACCCGTCATTCAGTCATTATTTTGACATGGAGACCTCGTTCAATCCGGCAGCCACGGGTAAGCAGTCGAAGCTCAATGTAACGGCCGCCTACGCGCTTGACATGGCAGGCTTTGAGCACAATCCCCAGACGGCTTACGCCGCGGCCGACATGCCTTTTTATGCAATGCGCGCTTATCATGGCGTTGGCCTGCAGTTTATGAATGACAAGCTTGGCCTTTTCACCCACAACAAGTTGGCGTTGCAGTATTCCTACAAGTTCAAAATGTTTGGTGGTCAGATGAGCGCCGGCCTTCAGGCCGGCTTTCTCAGTGAGGACTTCGACGGCAGCAAGCTTGACTTGGAGGAGAGCAATGATCCTGCCTTCTCCACGTCTCAGGTCACCGGTAACGCCCTTGACTTGGGCTTCGGTCTTTATTACACCCACAAGAGCTGGTATGCCGGGCTGTCGGCGCAGCACCTCACGGCACCGCTTGTGACGTTGGGTGACAACAACGAGCTGCAGATTGACCGCACATATTATTTGACCGCAGGCTGCAATATTAAGTTGAGAAATCCGTTTCTTACAATAAAGCCCTCATGCCTTGTACGCACTGACGGTGTGGCCTATCGCGCCGACATCACCGGCCGGCTGGTCTACAACAACGACGCGAAGATGATGTATGCCGGCTTAGGCTACAGTCCCACCAACTCCGTGACGATGCTGCTCGGTGGCAGTTTCCACGGTATCGTGCTTGGCTACAGCTACGAGTTCTACACCTCCGGGCTCAATCCTGGCAATGGCAGCCATGAGCTGTTTATCGGATACCAGCACGACATCAACCTGGTGAAAAAGGGCCGCAACCTGCACAAGAGCGTCAGGATACTCTGATGCGAGCTTAACGAGAGAAAGGTTTGACGCATTTTTTTGACTTATATATGAAGAAAGGAATATCATTTTTGTTGGCAGCTATGCTTACGCTGTCGTTGACCGGCTGTTTCAGTGCAAAGTCGGCATCGTCCTCTGGCCGTGGCGGTGAGGTGGTCGGTGTTGGCGGCCGTGCTTTCAGTGAGCCGACGCCATACGGCATGGTGCTTGTCAACCGGGGCTTCCTGAAGATGGGCATCGACGGCCAGGACAGCCTGTGGGGCAAGAAGACGCCGCGCCGTGACATCTCCGTTGACGGCTTCTGGATGGACCAGGACGAAATCACCAACTCGCAGTATAAGCAGTTTGTGATGTGGGTGCGCGACTCCATCCTGCGCACACGCCTTGCTGACCCGTCCTACGGCGGCGATGAGACCTACATGATTACAGAGGACAAGAACGGCGACCCCGTGAAGCCCCACCTCAACTGGAACAAGCGGCTGCCCCGCAAGCCCAACGAGGACGAGCAGCGCGCCTTCGAGAGTCTCTATGTCACCAATCCCGTGACGGGCGAGAAGATGCTCGATTACAAGCAGCTGAACTATCGGTATGAGATTTATGACTATGTCACGGCCGCCAAGCGCCGCAACCGCCTCAATCCCAATGAGCGTGACCTGAACACCGACCATACCGTTGACCCCAACGAGCAGGTGATGATCAGCAAGGACACCGCCTATGTCGATGACGAGGGCAATATTGTCAGACAAACCATCAACCGGCCGCTGTCGGGTCCGTGGGACTTCCTCAACACCTACATCGTCAATGTCTATCCCGACACTACGTGCTGGGTCAACGACTTCCCCAATGCCGACAATGAGGTCTATCTGCGTAACTATTTCTCCAATCCTGCCTACAACGACTATCCCGTCGTGGGCGTGACCTGGGAGCAGGCCAATGCGTTCTGCGCCTGGCGCACCGACTACCTGCTCAAGGGACTTGGCCCCGAGGCGCGCTACGTGCAGCGCTACCGTCTGCCGACTGAGGCGGAATGGGAGTTCGCCGCAAGGGGCAAGGACCAGAACGAGTTCCCCTGGAACAACAAGGACGTGGTGAGCGGCAACGGATGCTTCTACGCCAACTTCAAGCCCGACCGCGGCAACTACACCAAGGACGGCAACCTCATTACCAGCCGCGTGAGCAGCTACTCGCCCAACAGCAACGGCCTTTACGACATGGCGGGCAATGTGGCCGAATGGACTAGTACGGTCTATACCGAGGCCGGTGTCGACGCCATGAACGACATCAACCCACAGCTGCGCTACAATGCCGCCAGCGAGGATCCCTACCGTCTGAAGAAAAAGAGCGTGAGGGGCGGCTCGTGGAAGGACCCCGAGAGCTTTATCCGCTCGGCCTGGCGCACGTGGGAGTATCAGAACCAGCCGCGCTCCTACATCGGCTTCCGCTGCGTGCGCTCGCTGGCCAACACCACCACAGCCAAGCAGAAACGAAAGAAATAACCCACCCATTAGTCGATAACGCGTATGTCAGTTTACAGTAAATATAATCTTGTGTACCGCCTGCAGAAGTGGATGGACACCGTCGCAGGCCAGACCTTCCTCAACTACGCTTACAGCTGGGGCGCCTCCGTTGTCATCCTCGGCGCCTTGTTCAAGCTGACCCACCTGCCCGGTGCCAATATCATGCTTTTCATCGGTATGGGTACCGAGGTGTTCGTGTTCTTCATCTCCGCTTTCGACCGTCCGTTTGACAAGACCGCCGACGGCCGCGAGATGCCCACCCGCCTGACCGAGGAGTTCCTTGAGCATGGCACCGTTTCCTATTCTTCCGATAAGGATAACGGCACTCCCGCCACACCGCAGGGCGACGCTCCCACGATCATCTTTGCCGGAGGCGGACAGCCTGCCGCACAGCCAGCCGCACAGCCTGCCGCTTCCGCTGTGCAGTCCCCCGCTCCCGCGCAGCCTGCAGCCTCTGTCAGACAACCGGCATCTGCCGCTCCGGTCAATAGCCCGTCCGTTGAGGGCGCAACATCTGTTGAGGGCGCAACCTCCGGCGAGGCTCCGCAGGGCAGTGCCGCACCTACAGCCGCACCGCAGTCCGCTGCCGCTTCTCAGTCCGCCGTTACACCGCAGCCCACTTTCGTGCCGCAGATGAGCGCGGAGGAGGCCGAGGCCTTAAACGAGGCGCAGGGCAACTATGTGGAGGAGCTCAAGACCCTGGTCGAGACGCTGAAGAAGGTGAACGAGCAAAGCACACGCCTCACCCGCGACAGCGAGGAGATGGAAAACCTCAACCGCACGCTCACCGGCATCAGCAAGATTTACGAGATGCAGCTTAAGGGCGCAAGTCAACAGGTGGGCACCATCGACCAGATTAACGAACAGACCCGCAAGATGGCCGCGCAGATAGAACAGCTCAACAAGATCTATGCCCGCATGATTGAGGCCATGACGGTGAACATGCGCGCCACGGCCCCCGGCACATCCCTTAAAGACAACGAATAAATGGCAATAAAGAAAAGACCGGTCTCTCCTCGCCAGAAGATGATCAACCTGATGTACATCGTTCTTCTGGCCATGTTGGCGCTCAATGTGTCAACCGAGGTGTTGCAGGGCTTTGCCGTTGTTCAGGAGAGCCTCGACCGCACCACGCGCAACGCCTCATCGGAGAATGAGGCTATCTACGGTACGTTCAGGGACCAGATGGCCTCCAATCCCGAGAAAGTGCGCGAGTGGTTTGCCAAAGCCACGCAGGTGCGTGAGATGAGCGACTCGCTCTACAACTTTGCCGAAGCCCTTAAAGTGGCCATCGTCAAGGAGGCTGACGGCCCAAAGGGAGACATCCGCAATATCGACAACACCGACAACATCGATGCGGCCGGCACTGTAATGCTTGCGCCGCTCACAGGAAAGGGTCGCAAGCTCTACGATGCCATCAACTCCTATCGCGAGCGCATCCTCACCTTTGTCACCGACCCCCGCCAGCGGGCCCTCATCTCCAGCAACCTCTCCACCAAGGTCCCCCGGCACAAGAACAACCTCGGGAAAAACTGGCAGGAGTATATGTTTGAGAACATGCCGGTGGCCGCTGCCGTGACGTTGCTATCGAAATTGCAGAATGACGTGCGCTATGCCGAGGGCGAGGTGCTGCACACGCTCGTGTCGAACATTGACATGAAAGATATACGCGTCAACAAGCTCGAGGCTTTCGTCGTACCTGAGAAGACTACGCTCTATCCCGGCGAGCGCTTCATGGCCAACATTGTCATGGCTGCCGTTGATACCACGCAGCAGCCTGAAATCTACGTCAATGGTGCGCGTGTCAACACCCGCAACGGACAGTACAGTTTCACCGCCGGGGGCGTGGGCGAGCATCAGTTCGGCGGTTATATCCTCATGCGCAACGCACGGGGCGACGTGCTCCGCCGCAATTTCCTCCAGAAATACAGTGTTATTCCTGTTCCGGGCGGAGCCACCATTGCCGCCGACCTGATGAACGTGCTTTATGCGGGCTACAGCAATCCGATGAGCGTCAGCGTTCCCGGTGTGCCGCAGAACGGCGTGTCTGTGAGCATGAGCGGTGGACGGCTCGTAGCCAAGGGAGCAGGCCGCTACGTGGCCGTGCCGTCGGCGGTTGGCCATGATGTCACGTTCCGCGTGACTGCCCGCGACGGCGACAAGACCCGCTCGTTCCCGCCGTTCACGTTCAAGGTGCGCAAGTTGCCCGACCCGACACCGTATATCGCCTTGGGCACCGACCGCTACAAGGGTGGCAACCTCGCCAAGGCGGGTCTCATGGGTGCCTCGACGCTGAGTGCCGCTATCGACGACGGCATCCTCGACATTCAGTTCCATGTCACCGGCTTCTCCACCGTGTTCTACGACAATATGGGCAACGCCGTGCAGATGGCCTCACAGGGCAACGCGTTCACCGAGCGCATGCGTGAGCAGTTCCGACGCCTCTCTCGCGGCCGCCGCTTCTATATTACAGAGGTGCGTGCTGTCGGCCCCGACGGCATCACGCGTACCTTGCCCGGAGCCATGGAGGTGAAAGTCAGATAATTTGAAATGCAAGACATTAAAGCCAAGACAATAAAGCTATGAGAAAAATATTGTTCCTGATTATGTGCGCCTGTCTGACGGCCGGCTTTGCCGAGGCTCAGCCCAAGGCCCGGCAGCAGCAAAAAGCGCAGACCACCGGCAACCGCAACAATATGACGGTGAGGGCGCAAATCTCCTTCCCCACCGAGCAGCGGATGGACGAGGACGTGGTCTGGCGGCGCGACGTCTATCGTGAGATTGACCTCAACGACGACGCCAACGCCCCGCTTTACTATCCCACAGAGCCGGTCGGCACGCAGATGAACTTGTTCACTTACATCTTCAAGCTCGTCATGGCCGGTCCCAACCATGGCGGCATCGCAGCCTACAGCTACGATGTCAACAGCGGTAGCGAGCGTTTCGACGAGTCGTTGCGCATCAAGCCGTTGAAGTTTCTCGACGACTATCACATCTTCTATGAGCGCACCGACCGCGGCGTGCATATCGACGACAGCGACATCCCGTCGGCGGAGGTCAAGGCCTACTACATCAAGGAGAGCTCCTACTACGACCAGAACACGTCGTCTTTCCACACCCGCGTGCAGGCCCTTTGCCCCGTGATGTTCCGTGAGGACGACTTCGGCGACGGCGTCACGAAGTATCCCCTGTTCTGGATACGCTATGACGACCTGGCCCCGTTCCTCTCCAAGCAGACCATTATGACGAGCAACCTCAACAATGCCGCCACGATGAGCATCGACGACTACTTTACGCTCAATGCCTACAAGGGCAAGATATACAAGACCACCAACATGCTTGGCAAGACGCTTGCCCAGACGGTTGGCAACGACTCTGTGAAGCTCTCAAAGGAGCAGCTGCGCATAGAGAAGGAGATTACCGACTTCGAGAAGAATATCTGGGGCGACCAGGCGCGCAAGGACTCGCTCGACTCCATTGCCAAACTCGACCCGAAGCAGCAGCGTGCGCTGCATAAGCAGAACCGCCGCCGTGGCGTGAAGACAGTAAGGGCTGCAAGAACTAAAACCAGCCAAGGCAGTTCTGCCAGTTCTTCCGGTGCGGCACGCATTACGGTGAGACGGCAGAGACACTAATTTATGATTAAAGTGGGATTATCCATTCCCTCAACAAAAGAAAAGAAGATGAAGAAAGTTTATGTATTGATGTTTGTACTGGCAGTAGCCTGCTGTCTGCCAGCCTCGGCGCAAATCCGCTTCGGTCTCAAGGGAGGTCTCGACGTGACCAGCATGAGTCTCAACAGCGATGTTGTCAATTCTGAAAATCGTCAGGGCTTTTTCATCGGTCCTACGGTCAAGCTGTCGCTTCTCGACACGGGCTTCGGCCTTGATGCCTCCGCGCTCTACGACCAGCGTTCCGGCAAAGTCCAAGTGGCTTATGGCAATGAGCAGATTCGAGACGACTATGACGAGAGCCTCACGCAGAAGCAGATTGCCATCCCCATCAACCTGCGCTATGCCTTCGGCATAGGCAGTGCGGCCAACGTCTTCATATTTGCCGGTCCGCAGTTCGGCTTTAATGTCGGCGGCGATAAGGACAATATCAACTGGAAGTGGAAAGACTCCAACTTCAGTGTCAATGTCGGCGCAGGCTTCACGGTACTCAGCCACCTGCAGCTCACGGCCAACTACAACATAGCTTGTGGCAAGACCGGCGAGATGAAGCCCTCCGAGGTGCTGCCAAAGGTAAGCAAGAATGTGCATGCCCGCTACAATGCGTGGCAGATTGGGTTGGCTTATTATTTTTAGCCCCACCCCCTCTGATGCGCCTAAGCAGCGCATCAGCGTACCCTCCCCCACCCAGGGGAGGGTTTTGTTACAATAATGAAGTGATTGGGAGACTTCGTGGGCAAGTGATGTCCCTGCCCTAATCTGTTATGACATACGTAGATGTGATATTGCCCGTACCCTTGGACGGTACGTTTACCTATCGGTTGCCCGACCCATTGATTGCGGGTTGCCGTATAGGGGAGCGCGTGCTGGTGCCTTTTGGCAAGACCAAGACCTATGCGGGGCTTGTGGTGCGTATTCATAACGACCGTCCGCAACTCTCTGACGACCAGATAAAGGACGTGCTGTCGGTGCTTGACGGCGCACCCGTCGTTCTCGCTCCACAGCTGCGTCTCTGGCAGTGGATTGCCGACTACTACATGTCGCCCGTGGGCGACGTGATGAAAGCCGCGCTGCCCGCCGGACTCAAGGCCGAGACGGGCTACCGGCCCAAGACCGAGGTGCTGGTCACCGTCGGCGAGCGGTTCCGCTCGCCGGCCGCGCTTGACGTGGCCTTCAGCCTGTTGCGCCGCATGCCGCGCCAGTTGGAGGTTTTCCGCACCTTTCTCTCGATGGAGGGACGTGAGGTCAGCCGCGAGGCCCTGCTCAACGAGGCCCATTGCACATCCGCTATCGTCAAGCGCCTGGTCGACCAGGGCTTCCTCAAGACTTACGAGCGTGAGGTGGGACGACTCAACACCACGCTCTCTGCCCATCCCGATCGCATCCAGCCGTTGAGCGAGGCTCAGGCCGCGGCCATGGAAGCCATCAAAAGGCAGTGGAACGGCAAGCATGTCGTGCTGCTCCACGGTGTCACGTCGAGCGGCAAGACCGAGATATACATCCACCTCATTCAGGAGGCCATCGACCGTGGCGAGCAGGTGCTTTACCTGTTGCCCGAAATTGCGCTCACCGTGCAGATGACGCAGCGCCTGCAGTGTGTCTTCGGCAGTCGCCTGGGCATCTATCACTCTAAATACAGCGACAGCGAAAGGGTGGAGATATGGCGAAAGCAACTTTCTGCTCACCCTTACGACATTATTCTTGGTGCGCGCAGCGCCCTCTTTGTGCCTTTCCAACGGTTGGGCCTGGTCATCATCGACGAGGAGCATGAGACGAGCTTCAAGCAGCAGGAACCGGCTCCACGCTACCATGCGCGCAGCGCGGCCATCGTGCTGGCCTCCTATTATGGCGCGCGCACGCTGCTCGGTACGGCCACGCCGTCGATGGAGAGCTATTACAACGCGCGGACGGGCAAGTACGGTCTCGTCACGCTCAGCCACCGATACAGAGACATCGCACTGCCCGCCATCGAGGTGGTCGACATCAAGGACCTGCGCCGCCGTAAGATGATGAACGGGCCATTCTCACCCCGACTGATGGCCGCCATGCGGGAGGCACTCAGCGGGGGGCGACAGGTCATCCTGTTCCAGAACCGGCGCGGCTTCGCTCCCGTGCTGTCGTGCGGCGTGTGCGGTTGGACACCGAAATGTCCCAACTGTGACGTCTCGCTCACCTTTCATAAACGGCTCAACCTGCTCACATGCCACTACTGTGGCTGGTCGATGCCCGTGCCTGACGTCTGCCCCTGCTGCGGCAACCAGCACCTTTCCGACCGCGGCTACGGCACGGAGAAGATAGAGGACCTGGTGCGCAATGAGTTTCCCGAGGCCCGTGTGGCGCGCATGGACCTTGACACTACGCGCACGCGCAATGCCTATGAGCGCATCATTGAGGCTTTTGGCGCAGGACGAACCAACGTGCTTATCGGCACGCAGATGATCAGCAAGGGCCTCGACTTCGACAATGTGGCGGTGGTGGGCATACTCGATGCCGACACCATGCTCAACTTTCCCGATTTCCGTGCCTACGAGCATGCGTTTATGATGATGAGCCAGGTAGCGGGACGCGCCGGGCGCCGGGGCCGCCAGGGACTGGTCATCCTGCAGACGCGCGAGGCCAGTCTGCCTGTCTTGGGCCAGGTGGTGCGCAACGACTACATAGGGTTCTTCGACGATTTGCTTGAGGAACGGCGGCTCTTCCATTATCCGCCGTTCTTCCATCTTATTTATATCTACCTCCGCCACAAGCAGGAGAACGTCGTTGAGATGGGTGCGCAAGAAATGGGTGCGCTGCTGCGCCGCCAGCTCGGAGACTACGTCCTGGGCCCTGACAAGCCCTCAATAGCCCGCATCAAGAATTTGTTTATCAGGAAAATCGTGCTGAAGTTGCCGCTTGGCAGCAACCTCCGGCAAACGCACGGGCTGCTTTATCAGGTCCGTGACCAGTTGATAAAGCAGCCCGTGTATAAAAGCATGCAGGTGTATTTTGATGTCGATCCATAGCCCCACCCCTTTAGCCCCACCCCCTCTGATG
>CABVDL010000093.1 GCA_902497035.1 uncultured Prevotella sp. | reverse complement strand
ACCAACCGCCGATGAGAAATGGTTCGAATATGGTATAACGTGTGCAATAAGGTTTTACCAAGGGTTGGTGGCCGGCACCAGGCCGGCCACTACACTATCTCCAAATTTCCACTTATGCAATTAAAGCCCTCCCCTCAGGTGGGGGAGGGTACTCTGACGCGCCTAAAGCGCGTCAGAGGGGGTGGGGCTAAACATCTTTCCCACCCTCTCTATGGCATCCGCCAGCCTGTCTATCTCCTCCTTTGTATTGTACAGGGCAAAAGAGGCGCGCACCGTGCCGAGGACGCCAAGACGGTCCATCAGCGGTTGGGCGCAGTGATGCCCCGTGCGCACGGCAATGCCGAGCTGGTCGAGCAGCGTTCCCATGTCCATGTGATGGATGTTTCCCACATTGAAGGAAACAACAGCATCATGAGGAACTCCTGAGTGAGAACTGGGGGAGGAGGCTTTTGGCCCGTAGATATGCATACCCTCGATTTGCGACAGTCGGTCGAGCGCATACTCCGTGAGTGCGCGCTCGTGTGCCTCGATATTGTCCATGCCGAGCTGCGTCATATAGTCGATGGCCGTTGCCAGACCATGCGAGGCGATATAATCGGGCGTGCCTGCCTCGAACTTCAATGGCGGTTTCTCAAAGGTGGTCTTCTCAAAGCTCACATGCGCTATCATCTCGCCCCCACCCTGATACGGCGGCAGACGGTCGAGCCACTCCTCCTTGCCATACAGCACGCCGATGCCCGTGGGACCGTACATCTTATGACCGCTGAAGACAAAGAAGTCGCAGTCGAGGGCCTGCATGTCAACCTTGAAGTGGGGCGTGCTCTGGGCGCCGTCGACCATCACCGGCACGCCGTGGGCATGAGCCGTGCGGATGATGTCGGCCACGGGGTTGACTGTGCCGAGAACGTTGCTCACCTGGGTCACGCTCACGATTTTGGTGCGCTCGCTGAAAAGCTGCTCAAAGGCCTGCATGTCGAGCTGCCCGTCGTCGCTCATCGGAATGACGCGCAGGCGTATGCCCTTGCGGTTGGCGGCAAGCTGCCAGGGTACGATGTTGGAGTGATGCTCCATGACCGAGACGATGACCTCATCGCCCGGCTTCATCATGGCCTCACTGAAAGTGGCGGCCACGAGGTTGAGTCCCTCGGTGGTGCCCCGCGTGAAGACGACCTCCGCAGTAGATCGGGCGTTGATGAATTGGCGCACGGTCTCGCGTGCGGCCTCATGCAGTTCGGTGGCCTTCACGCTGAGGTAATGCACGCCGCGGTGCACGTTGGCGTTGGCGTTGAGGTACTCGTCGCGCATGGCGTCGAGCACGCTCATGGGCTTCTGCGTCGTTGCGGCATTGTCGAGATAAACCAGCGGCTTGCCG
This sequence comes from uncultured Prevotella sp., assembly GCA_902497035.1. GTDB lineage: Bacteria > Bacteroidota > Bacteroidia > Bacteroidales > Bacteroidaceae > Prevotella. The sequence goes on along the minus strand of CABVDL010000093.1, from coordinate 9,006 downwards.
TGAACCTCACGGGAGAGTATCGGGAAGTCGGCCCGCACCTTATTGATATCGTACATCATTTATTCTTCTTAAAAACAACTGTGAGTATCACTTTCCCTGCAGCCTCGGGCCGCAGACCTTGCATCCGGCGCACGTGCCAAGTTCACCGCGGAAGCGCTTCTCCACCAACTGATGGAGCCGGTCGCGCAGCGGCTCAAGCTTTATCTGGTCGATAACCTCACCAATGAACGCGAACTCGAGCAGGAGCTTCGCCTCATGCTCGTCGATGCCCCGCTGCTGCATGTAGAACAACGCGGCGTCGTTGAGCTGTCCCACGGTGGAGCCGTGGGAGCATTTCACGTCGTCGGCATAGATCTCGAGCATCGGCTGGGTGTACATGCGGGCAGTCTTGGTCATCACGAGGTTCTGGTTGCGCTCGTCCGACTCCGTCTTCTGCGCGCCGTGGCGCACCAGCACGCGACCGGCGAAGGCGCCCACGGCATGATTGTCGAGCACGTACTTGTATAGCTCGTGCGACGTGCAGTGAGGCACCTGATGGTCAATGAGCGTGTTGTTGTCTACATGCTCGCTCTTGTCGGCGATGACGCAGCCGTTGCACCAGCACTCGGCGCCCTCGCCCTTGAAGGTGAGGTTGAGCATGTTGCGCGTCACGCCGTTGTGCAGCGTGATGACATTGTGGTTGACGCGGCTGTTGGCCTGCTGGTCAATATACACGTTGCTCACGCGCGTGTTCTTGGCCGTGGTCTCCTCAAGGCAGTAGAGGTCGAGGCTGGCGTTCTCGCCCACATAAGCCTCAATGACCTGGGTGCCGAGGAAGCGGCGGTCGTCGGCGGAGTCGTCGCAGAACAGCAGTCTGGCCTCCGCGCCCTCGTCCATGACGATGAGCACGCGGCGGTTGACCATGAGGTCGACGTCGGAGCGCAGGATGTTGACCACCTGTATGGCGCGGTCAGCCCTGACGTTTTTAGCCACATGGATGAAGAGTCCGTCCTGGGCGAGCATCGTGTTGAGAGCCGTGACGGCATCGTCGGCCGGCGTGGCAATCCTGGCGTAGTAGCGCGAGATGAGCTCCGGCTGCTGCTCTGCGGCATCCTTGAGGCTCATCACCGTGACGCCCTCTGGCAGTGAGGCCTTGGGCAGCGCCTGCTTGTAGAAGGTGTCGTTGACGACGAAGTAGAGCGAGGTGCTGAGATTGGGCACGTCGCAGCTGAACACGCTGTAGGGATTGACGGGTATGTCGATGCGATTGAGGTTGAGACCGTAGTCGGGCGCGAAGAGCGCCTGCATGTCGGTGTATTTGTACCGCTCCACCTTGCGCGAGGGGAAGCCCTGGCGGCGGAAGGCCTCGAAAGCCTCATCGCGCGGCCCGTTGAGCACGGCGGCCGAATGGTCGCAGATGAGCTGGCGCGACTGGCTGTAGAGGTCGATGTATTGTTGTTCACTTGCCATAGTCGTAGCCTTTACTTTCCAAATTTTTTGTCGGCCTCTTCCTTTATCCAGTCGTAGCCGCGCCGCTCAATGTCCTTGGCCAGTCCGGGCCCGTCGGTGCGCACGATGCGGCCGTTGTAGAGCACGTGCACCACGCTGGGCTTGATCATGTCGAGCAGCCGTTCGTAGTGGGTGATGACGATGATTGACTTCTTGGGCGTGAACAGCTTGTTGACGCCGTCGGCCACGATGCGCATGGCATCGACGTCAAGTCCCGAGTCGGTCTCGTCGAGGATGCTGAGCTGCGGGTCGAGCATCGCCATCTGGAAGATCTCGTTGCGCTTCTTCTCACCGCCCGAGAAGCCCTCGTTGACGCTGCGGCGCGACAGTTTCGGGTCGAGCTCGACGAGCTCGCGCTTCTCCTTCATCAGCTTCATGAAGTCGGCGGCCTTGAGCGGCTCAAGTCCCTGGTACTCCCGCTTGGCGTTGACGGCGGCCTTCATGAAGTTGACCATCGACACGCCGGGTATCTCGACGGGGTACTGGAACGAGAGAAACAGTCCCTCGCGGGCGCGGTCCTCGGGTTTCATGGCGAGCAGGTCCTTGCCGTTGAACCAGGCCTCGCCCTCGGTGACGGTATAGAGAGGGTTGCCGGTGAGTACGGCCGACAGCGTCGATTTGCCAGAGCCGTTGGGACCCATGATGGCGTGTATCTCGCCGTCATTGACCGTGAGGTCTATACCTTTCAATATTTCCTTGCCAGCAATAGTGGCGTGGAGATTCTTTACTACTAACATAACTTTAAGTTGTTTTTAAGGGGTTATAGAAGCTATAGATGCTATAGAAGCTATAGATGCTATAGATGCTATAGATACTATAGAAGCTATAGAAGCTATCCAACAGTTCCTTCGAGCGAGACGCTGAGGAGTTTCTGAGCCTCCACGGCGAACTCCATGGGAAGCTTGTTGAGTACTTCCTTGGCATATCCGTTGACGATGAGCCCGACGGCGTCCTCCATGGGAATGCCGCGCTGGTTGCAGTAGAAGAGCTGGTCCTCGGAGATTTTCGACGTGGTGGCCTCATGCTCCACGATGGCGGTGTCGTTGTGGATGTCCATGTAGGGGAAGGTGTGGGCGCCGCAGTCGGAGCCGAGGAGCAGCGAGTCGCACGAGGAGTAGTTGCGGGCGTTGTCGGCGTTGGCCGTGGCGCGCACCAGACCGCGGTAGGAGTTCTGCGAGTGTCCGGCCGAGATGCCCTTTGAGATGATGGTCGATTTGGTGTTCTTTCCCATGTGTATCATCTTCGTGCCCGTGTCGGCCTCCTGGAAGTGGTTGGTCACGGCAACGCTGTAGAACTCGGCCTGCGAGTTGTCGCCGCGCAGGATGCACGACGGATATTTCCAGGTGACGGCCGAGCCGGTCTCCACCTGCGTCCACGAGAGCTTCGAGTTGACGCCCCTGCAGTCGCCGCGCTTCGTCACGAGGTTCAGCACGCCTCCCTTGCCCTCCTCGTCGCCCGGATACCAGTTCTGCACGGTGGAGTATTTCACCTCGGCATTGTTCATCACGACAATCTCCACCACAGCGGCATGCAGCTGGTTCTCGTCGCGCATGGGAGCGGTGCAGCCCTCGAGATAGCTCACGTAGCTGTCGTCGTCGGCCACGATGAGCGTGCGCTCAAACTGTCCCGTGTTGCGGGCGTTGATGCGGAAGTAACTGCTCAGCTCCATCGGGCAGCGTACGCCCTTGGGGATGTACACGAACGAGCCGTCGCTGAACACCGCCGAGTTGAGGGCCGCGGTGAAGTTGTCGCGGTAAGGCACCACGCTGCCCAGATACTGCCGCACGAGGTCAGGGTGCTGCTTGACAGCCTCACCGATCGACGAGAAGATGATGCCCTTCTCGGCCAGCTGTTTCTTGAACGTGGTCTTCACCGACACCGAGTCCATGATGGCGTCGACGGCGGTGCCGCTGAGCGCCAGCCGCTCCTCCAGGGGGATGCCGAGCTTGTCGAAGGTCTTCTCCAACTCGGGGTCAATCTCCTTGTTGACCGGTTTCTTCGCCATCGGGTCGGCGTAATACGATATCGCCTGGAAGTCGATTGGCGGAACATGCACGTGGCCCCATGTGGGCACGGGCAGCGTCTGCCAATAGCGGAACGCCTTGAGTCGGAAGTCGAGGAGCCATTCCGGCTCCCCCTTCTTATGGGATATCAGACGCACAATGTCCTCATTGAGGCCGCGCGGTATGACGTCGGTCTTCACGTCGGTGGTGAAGCCATAGGCATACTTCTGGTCGGCGACCTTCTTGACAAACGCGTTCTTCTCTTTGTCTAACTTTATTTCCATAGTTTATAAAAACAATTCAAGGTGACACACAACAAACGACGTGCCACCTGAATTTATCAGTCACAATTGTTACCAAGTATTATAACTTCTGCTCGACCTCTATCTCGGTGAACGTCTCCAGCACGTCTCCTGTCTGAATGTCGTTGAAGTTGACGAGCGAGATACCGCACTCGAGACCCGAGGCCACCTCCTTGACATCATCCATGTAGCGCTTGAGGGCTGCGATGGGCGCGGTGTGCACCACGATGCCGTCGCGCACGACATGCACCTTGTCCTTGCTGTGCACCTTGCCGCTGTTGACGAGGCCGCCGGCCACGGTTCCCACCTTGGAAATCTTGTACACCTGCTTGACCTCAATCTCACCCGTGACAACCTCTTTCTTGACCTTGTCGAGCATGCCGACCATGGCGGCCTTGATGTCGTCGATGGCGTCGTAGATGATGGAGTAGGTGTTGATCTCAACGCCCTCGCGGTCGGCGAGCTTTCGGGCCTCACCCGACGGGCGCACCTGGAAGCCGACGATGACGGCATCGGAGGCACTGGCGAGCATGACGTCGTTCTCCGAAATCTGGCCCACGGCCTTGCTGATGACGTTGACCTGCACCTTCTCGGTGCTGAGCTTGAGGAAGCTGTCTGACAGGGCCTCGACCGAGCCGTCGGTGTCGCCCTTGACAATGATGTTGAGCTCGTGGAACTCGCCGCGCGCGATGCGGTGCGAGATGTCGCCCAAGGTAAGGCGCTTCTGCGTGCGCAGGCCCTGCTCGCGCTGGAGTTGCTCGCGCTTGTTGGCTATCTCACGGGCCTCCTGCTCGGTGTCGATGATGTGGAACTGGTCGCCGGCGGTAGGAGCGCCGTTCAGGCCCAGCACGATGGCCGGCTCGGCCGGCTTGACGTTGTCGATGCGCTGGTTGCGCTCGTTGAACAGGGCCTTGACGCGGCCCCACGACGTGCCGGCGAGCATGATGTCGCCCACATGCAGCGTGCCGTTGCTCACGAGCACCGTAGAGACGTAGCCGCGGCCCTTGTCGAGTGACGACTCGATGACCGTTCCGGTGGCCTTGCGGTTGGGGTTGGCCTTGAGCTCAAGCATGTCGGCCTCGAGAAGCACCTTGTCCATCAGGTCATCGACGCCGATGCCCTTCTTGGCGCTGATCTCCTGGCACTGGTACTTGCCGCCCCACTCCTCCACGAGCAGGTTCATATTGGCCAGGTCCTCGCGTATCTTGTCGGGATTGGCTCCCGGCTTGTCTATCTTGTTGATGGCGAACACCATCGGCACGCCTGCCGCCTGGCAGTGGGCGATGGCCTCCTTGGTGGTGGGCATCACGGAGTCGTCGGCGGCGATGATGATGATGGCGATATCGGTGACCTGCGCGCCGCGGGCACGCATGGCGGTAAAGGCCTCGTGGCCCGGCGTATCGAGGAATGTCACCTTGCGCCCGTTTTTCAGCGTCACGCTGTAGGCGCCGATGTGCTGCGTGATGCCGCCGGCCTCGCCTGCGATGACGTTGGTGTTGCGGATGTGGTCGAGCAGCGAGGTCTTGCCGTGATCGACGTGGCCCATGACGGTCACAATCGGAGCGCGCGGCACGAGGTCGCTCTCGTCGTCCTCGTCCTCGCTGACGGCCTCCTGCACCTCGGCGCTGACATACTCGGTCTTGAAGCCGAACTCCTCGGCCACCATGTTGATGGTCTCGGCATCGAGGCGCTGGTTGATCGACGCCATGATGCCGATGCTCATCAGCGTGGAGATGACCTGCGTCACAGAGACGTTCATCATCGTGGCCAACTCCGACACGGTCACAAACTCGGTGAGCTTCAGCGTCTTGCTCTCCTTGCGCTCCTGGCGTGCCTCGGCGTCGAGCTTCTCCTGCACGGCCTCGCGCTTCTCCTTGCGGTACTTTGCGCCACGCTTGTTCTGCGTCTTGCTGGTGAGGCGTGCCAGCGTCTCCTTTACCTGGCGTGCCACGTCCTCCTCGTTCACCTCCAAGGGTTTCTGCGAGCGGTTGCGGTTTTTCTTCTTCTTTCCGCCACCGTTCTTGTTGGCGGCGGCATTGGCGGCGGCATTGATATCCACCTTGTTGGAGTTGATGCGCTGGCGCTTGCCGCGGTTGGCGTTGTTGCCGCCATTGGCATTCTGCTGGCGGTTCTCGCGCTCACGGCGCAGCTCGGCCTTCGATTTCTTCTTCGGGCGCGTGCTGCTGTTGATGGTGCTGAGGTCAATCTTGCCCAGCACGGTCACCTTTGGCGTGTTGTCGATGCGCGACTCGGTCTTTGTGCGGAAAATCTTTGTCTCCGGCTGTGAGGTCGTGGCGGCTGACGTGTCCGCGGAGTTGTCGGATGTCTTTTCCGATGCGGGCTGGGCGGGCTTTGCGGCTTCCGCGGGTTTGGTTCCCGAGGCGGGGCTTGCGGGCTTCGCTGCCCTGGGAGCGGCCACTGCCGCGGCAGGTTTTGCACCCTCAGCAGGCCTCACCGGCTCGGCGGGCTTGGCAGGCTCTGCGGACTTCACAGTCTCAGCAGGCTTGGCTGCCTCGGCAGGCTTGGCAGGCTCGGCGGGCTTCGGTGCCTCAGCGGGCTTTGTTGCCTCGGCCGGTTTAACTGTCTCAGCGGGCTTTGTTGCCTCAGCAGGCTTCGTTGTCTCGGCGGGCTTGCCAGCCTCGGCTGGCTTGGCCTCAGCCGGCCGTGCAGTCTCCGGAGCCGACTGCGGCGCGGCCGCCCCGCCCTGCGCAGGAGCCGCTTGCTGGGAACCGACGGCAGCGGTCCCCGTTTGCCGGTCACGTTGGGCAGACTGAGCATCAGCGACAACAGGCCTTACCGGATTGCCATGCTTGTCAAGCTCTATCTTGCCCAAAGGCGTATAGACCTGCCTGCCACCCAAAGCATCCGGCGCCTTCTGCACGGACTTTCTTTGGGCCGGCTTCTTCTCCTTGACAGGCTTCCTGAAAAGCTGCTCCGCCTTCTCACGCACGGCGGCATCCTGCTTGAATGCCTCGACAAGTGCCTGATACTGGCCGTCACTCAGCTTGAAGCTCGGGTCAGGCTTCACCTCACCTAACTGAGGCCTCTTTTGTAGGAACCCAACTGCCGTTTGGAGTCCTATGTTCAACTCACGTAATGCTTTGTTTAATCTGATGCTCATATAAAACTCTTCCTCGGGCGCGGTGCCGACGGCGGACATGCGGCGTCAGGCACCGGCCTCCCTATTTATTATAATAATGTGTGTTGTCTATGTATTATTCAAACTCCTTCTTCAGCACCTCAAGCACATGATCAACGGTCTCCTCCTCGAGGTCGGCCTTCTCGGCCAGCATCTCACGGGGCGCGTTGAGCACCTCCTTGGCTGTCTGCAGGCCGATGCCCTTGATGGCGTCGATAATCCACTGGTCGATCTCGTCGTTGAACTGGTCGAGATAGACGTCGTCGTCCTCACTGTTGCCGTTGCCATTGTCTTCCACCACACGATATACGTCGATGGTGTATTCGGTGAGCATGGAGGCGAGCTTGATGTTGAGTCCGCCGCGCCCGATGGCGAGGCTCACCTGGTCGGGCTGCAGATAGACGTCGGCCTTCTTGTTCTCCTCGTCGAGCTTGATGTCGGAGACCTGGGCGGGGCTGAGCGCGCGCTGGATGAACAGGCGGGTGTTGGCGGTCCAGTTGATCACGTCGATGTTCTCGTTGCACAGTTCCCTCACGATGCCGTGCACGCGGCTGCCATGCACGCCCACGCAGGCCCCCACGGGGTCGATGCGGTCGTCGTAGCTCTCCACGGCCACCTTGGCGCGCTCGCCGGGCATGCGCGCAATCTTCTTGATGGCAATGAGGCCGTCGGCAATCTCAGGCACCTCCTGCTCCAACAGGCGCTGGAGGAAGGTGGGACTGGTTCGCGAGAGGATAATCTTCGGGTTGTTGTTCTCGTTGTCGACACGCTCAATGACAGCCCTCACGGTCTCGCCCTTGCGGTACTGGTCGGCAGGTATCTGCTCGCTCTTGGGCAGCACGAGCTCGTTGTTGTCGTCATCGACGAGCAGCACCTCGCGCTTCCACACCTGGTAGACCTCGGCGGCAATCACCTGGCCCACGCGATCCTTGTACTTGTTGTAGAGGGCGTCGTGCTCGAGCTCAAGAATCTTGCTGGCCAACGTCTGGCGGAGCGTGAGGATGGCGCGGCGGCCGAACTTGGCGAAGTTGACGCGCTCCGACACTTCCTCGCCGACCTCATAGTCGGCCTCAATCTTCCGGGCCTCGCTCAGGCTGATCTCCTTGTTCTGGTCGGCCACCTCGCCGTCGTTGACCACCACACGGTTGCGGTAAATCTCGAAGTCACCCTTGTCGGGGTTGACAATGACGTCGATGTTCTCATCGGTGCCGTAAATCTTTGCCAAAACATTGCGGAAACTCTCCTCGAGCACACTCACCAGCGTGGTGCGGTCGATATGCTTTGTATCCTGAAACTCACGGAATGAGCCTATCATGCTCACCTGCTCGTCGTCTTTCTTTATTGCTGCCATAGCTTTTATTTGATACTGATTAAATATTTCGTGTATTTTACATTGTCCATATTAAACTGGTGATCGACATCCATCTTCACGGGGCGCTTCTTGCCCTCCACCTTCACCTTCTCGTTGACCGCTACGGTGAAGTTGCGGCCGTCAACACTTTTCAGAATGCCGCGCACCTTCTTGCCGTCGGCATCGAGCACCTCAACTGGCTCGCCGACAAAAATCTCATACTGGCGGGCCACCTTGAACGGCTGGCCCAGACCGGCCGAGCCCACCTCCAGCTCATAGTCCTCCTCATCGCGGTTGAGGTGGTCCTCGATGTACTGGCTCAGCTTGGCGCAGTCCTCAATCCACACGCCGTCGGCATGGTCAATCTCTACGGTAATCTTGTCATCCGGGCTCACGGTGAGGTCAACCAGGAAGTACTCCTTGCCCTCAAGCCACTCATCGACTAATTTCTTTACGACGTTCTTGTCTATCATATATGTTGTTATAAAAAAATGAGGAACTCTCTCGGAGCCCCTCATTCCACTGAACGATGCAAAGTTAACAATAATATTTGAATTGCGCAAGCATTTGCAAAAAAATCTTTTATGTTCTTTATGTCCCTTGGTGGCAGTGTAGTGGCCGGCCTGGTGCCGGCCACCAGCCCTTGGTATGGCAGCCCTTGGTATGGCAGCCCTTGGTATGGCAGCCCCGTCAATACCGGCGGCTGGTGGCCGGCACTAGGTC
>CABVDL010000092.1 GCA_902497035.1 uncultured Prevotella sp. | reverse complement strand
CTCGAACCCACGACATTCAGAACCACAATCTGACGCTCTAACCAACTGAACTACGCCCACCGTGTTAATGGCTTTGTTTCTAAAGCGAGTGCAAAGTTAAGGAATTTATTTGGTTGCGCCAAATAAACTCCCAACTTTTTTCTAATTTTTTATTTGGCCGGCTGTGCAGGGGCTGCCGGAACACTCTGCTGGGCGGCACCCTTGGCTGCTGGAGCAGCCTGCTGGGCAGGCTGTGCGGCACCGAAGCCCTGTGTGTTGGTCGGGTTGGTGGTCTGCGTCTCAGTAGCGGCCTTTTCCAGTACGCTCTCGTCGGTAACGGCCTGGGGCGCTGTGTAGGCACAGACGATGCTGAAGACTACCATGGCAGCGGCCAGGCCCCATGTGGCTTTCTCGACGAAGTCTGTGGTCTTGCGCACGCCCATGATGGCGTTGGTAGAGGAGAAGTTGCTGGCGAGCCCACCTCCCTTTGACTCCTGGATGAGCACGATGAAAATCATCAGCAGCGATGCCAGGCAGATAAGTGTAATGAACAAGATGTACATAATGTTTGTTTTTTATTTATTTATTGTTTTTGTTATTCAGTATCAGTTTTTCCAGGAACCGGCATTGGTCGGCGACGTAGGTGTTCTGCTTGGGGTACTTCGCGTTGAGGCGTTGAATGATTTCAAGAGCTTTCTCATATCGGCCTTGCTTGATGTAAATCTTGGCCAGCGTCCCGGTGAAGTAGCTCTCGTTGCTGTCGCTTTCCTCTTCGGCCGTCTCCTCCATATCCGGTGTGTATTCCGGTTCGTCTTTGAGTTGGATTTTCTTTCCCGACTCGTTGTTGATGAAGTCGTCGATGAGGTTCTGGCCCTTCATCTGCGGCGCATGCTCGTTTTGCTCTTTTTCCTCCTCGCTCTCGGTCTCCAGCAGATACGACACATAGTCGATGGCGGCATCGGCGGGTGTCGGCTTGCGTTTCTTGTCTTTCTCCTTGTCGCCACCGCTCTCGTCCTCAGGGATGGACTGGAGGAAGTTGTCGATGAGCGAGATGGTGCGGTCGCCCTGTCCGCCGGCCGTCTGCCTGTTGGCGTTGTCGCGCCTCTCCGGCTTCGGCAGCTGGTAGTGGGCCGACTCCACGAGGTTGAAGATGACCTTGCGGTCCGTGATATAGAGTGCCGCGTCGCGCAGCTCCTCATTGAACGAGGGGTCGTGGAGCAGGTAGAGGTTTTGCAGCAGCAACAGCCTGACCGTCTGATAGTAAGGATAAAGCGCCAGGAGGCCGCGAAAGTCGTAAAGCGTCTCGCGGTCCATGTCCTCAGGGTGATTGATATAGTGCGCTACATCCATGTCTGCCAGTCATTGGTTTTCCAGTCGGGTCCCGGTGCTTACCAGTTGGCCACGGTGGCGTTGAAAATCTGGTCGGTGAGGTCCTTGCACATCTGTGTGACCAGCTCCTCTTGCACGCTGGCAAGGCTCTGTGTGGTCTCGTAGGTCTGTGTGGACGTGAATGACCGCTCGAAGTCCTCCTTGTGGTTGACGTTGTTGGTGAACTTCACGTTGACGGTCATTGACAGCTCGGTCTGTGCGGAATAGCCCTCGCTTGACACCGACTTGTTGCGTTGCGAGTACTGCGTGATCTCACCCTGAATGACGAGGTCGCCGTTGCGCCTCACCTGTTGCAGGCGGGTGTGGTTGGCGAACACATCCTTCAGCTGGTTGTTGAACAGCGGCCCCATGGGTCCCCACACGTAGCTGCTGCGGATGGGGAAGTCGACAATCTGTATGGTCTTCGTCTTGGAGTAGTCGATGCTTGCCCCATTGAAGCCATACTTCACACTGCAGGCCGACAGCAGCACGAGGCATGCCGTGGCGAGTGCCATAGTCCATCTTTTATTGGTCAAGGCCATACTGCTTTATTCTTCTGTACAGCGTGCGGTCGGAAATGCCCAGTTCCTGGGCGGCTTTCTTCCGGTTGCCGTTATTGCGTTCGAGAGCCTTCTCTACCATCTGCTTGCCCAAGTCGTTGAGGTTGAGGCTCATGGGCTCGTCGTTGTCCTTAATCTCCTCGGCCACGGCATCCTGCGGGACGGTCTGTCCGTAGGCCGCAATCTGGCGGTTAGGGTCGATTGCGGGCAATTGCGTGCCGTCGCCAATATAGGTACCCTCGAAACCGGCGGCACCGCGCAGCTTGCGGTCGGTGTCGAGTTCCTTGCGCAGGTTGTTCATGTCGCGACGGAGGTCGGCCACATTGCCGCGCAGCTCATAGAGGATTTTGTAGAGTATCTCGCGCTCGCTCTCGTAGGAGTGCTGGCCGGGCTTGCTGATAGTGGCCAGCTCGGTGGAGTCGGGGTCGTCGGGGATGAACCGCTTGAGCGTCTCCGCGTCAATCTCACGCTTCTCGCTCAAAACAGACATCTGCTCGGTGATGTTCTTCAGCTGTCTGACGTTGCCGGGCCATTTGTAGTGCAGCATGAGCTGCTTGGCGTCGTCAGTCAGCGTAATCTTGGGCAAATGGTACTTCTCGCCCATGAGCATGGCGAAGAGGCGGAACAGCAGCAGAATGTCGTTGCCGCGGTCGCGCAGGGGCGGCATCTGAATAGGGATGGTGTTGAGGCGGTAGTACAGGTCCTCGCGGAACCGTCCCTCGGCGATGGCCTTGCGCATGTTGACGTTGGTGGCGGCAACGATGCGCACGTCGGTCTTGCGTATCTCCTGGCCGCCGACGCGGATATACTCGCCCGTCTCCAGAACGCGCAGCAGACGCGCCTGTGTGGCCATTGGCAGCTCACCCACCTCGTCAAGGAAGATGGTGCCCTTGTTGGCCACGCCAAAGTAGCCGTCGGCCTCGCCCACGGCACCCGTATAGGAGCCTTTCTCGTGACCGAAAAGCTCGCTGTCGATGGTGCCTTCAGGGATGGACCCACAGTTGATGGCAAAGTATCTCTCGCGGCGGCGCGGTGAGTTGTCGTGAATGACACGGGGGATAATCTCCTTACCCACACCGCTCTCGCCCACGATGAGCACGCTCAGGTCGGTGGGAGCCACCTGCAGGGCGATGTCCAGGGCGCGGTTGAGCCCCTCGCTGTTGCCAACAATGTTGTAGCGCTGTTTGATGCGTTGTAGCTCTGCTGTATTCATTGGGTGACAAAATTACACATTTTTTTTGAGATGTCTGCAATTTTGGCAGAAAAAGATGGGGCGGCCATGAAAATAACGCTTATTTCTCCTGAGTTCGCCGTTCAATGCGGATGAGCAGCAGGCCGATGCCTGTCCATACGAGCTCACGGATGCGCACGATGAGAGCCACGAAGATGCCGGCACTGGCCGACATGCCCAGGCCGGCTACCGACATGAGGAAGCCTCCCTCGCGGCCGCCCAGCTGCAGCGGGATGAAGAAGAGCAGGTTGGCGAAAAGAGAGGTGAAGGCGAGGATGAGAATGCAGTCAAGATAGTCGGGCGACGGCATGAGGACGAGCAGGACAAAATAGATTTCGAGAGCCGAGGCGATGCGGCAGCCGAGCTCAAGCAGCAGGGCTCCGATGAAGTTGAGCGGCCGCTGCCGGTGGAGTGCGGCCGTCTGCTGGTCAATGGTGTCGAGCTGGGCGCGGTGGCGCTCCACAAAGGGCCGTGCCCAGCGCTTCACGAGTGGCAGGTGGCGCAGCATGGCCATGATACGGTTGGCCAGTCCCTTGCGGTAGCCCGTGATGAAAAACCAGATGCCCAGCAGGCAGAAGACACCGATGGCGGCCAGCATCAGGCCTAAGAGAAAAGAGACGCTGTGGGTGAGGATGAACAGCAGGATGCTCAGTGTCCAGAACCAGAAATGACTGAAGATGTGGGTCATGACGTAGAGGATGACCGACGACGTGGCGCGCTCGGTGCCGATGTGCGGTGCCAGGGCCATGATGCGGTAAGGCTCGCCGCCCATTAAGCCGCCGGGTGTGGCGTAGTTGAGCGCGAAGCCCGATACGGTGACCTTGTACAGCCACGCCACCGGGACAGGGTGGCGCGGGTTGACCCGGGGCTGGCCGGGCACGCCGGCCGACTGCTGGCACACACCTTTTATAATAAGGTACCAGGAACAGGTGTTGAGCACGTAGAGTACAGCCCAGAGGGCGACGACGGCAAAGAACCAGTATCCCGCATGCCTCAGCCCTGCCCATACCTGGGCATAGTCGAGCTGGGTGAGCATGATGACAAGCACGGTCAGCCCAAAAACGAAGAAGCCATTTTGATATTTCTTGCTCACGGTAGTGGGAATAGGCTGTGGAGGTGATGTCCTTACATTGTCGTGGAGAGGGTGGACGGCGGCAGGCTATTGGGCCTTTTTCCCGTCTTTGTTGCCGTTGAACGTCCTGGGTCCCTTGGCACTGCCCTCGTGCTTTTTCGGAATAGAGAAACGCACCTTCTCGCTCTCGTCCTTCTTCTCCCGGTAGAGCTTGGGCAGCGGGTTGGCGTAGGGTGCGTCGAAGTTGTTGCGGGCACGGAAGCTGTCAATGGCCTGATAGATGGCGTAGCGGAAGCTGTCGGCACTGGCCTTGCCCTGCCCGGCAATGTCGTAGCGCGGCGTGAGGTCGCTGGAGGTGCTGATGAGCGGCAGGCCGCCGAGGTAGTGGATGTTGTTGTCCGGGTCGACGGCTTTCAGCGGTGCGGCACCCTGGTCGTGGTACATGGCGAGAATGGCGTCGAAAGCCGTGAACTCTCCATTTCCGAAAAATGATTCGGGCTGGTAGGGACCGAACACGCAGGCACCGGCATCGGCCAGCTGCTGGATGGCCGGGCAGATGGCTTCCTGCTCCTCCTTGCCCGGATGGGCATCGCTGTCGTTGGGGTTGAGGGCCAGCACGGCGATGCGCGGACTCTCTATCTGGAAGTCGCGGCGCAGGGTGGCATAGAGCAGGGCGAGCTTCTCCACCAGTCCCTCCTTGGTGATGGCGGCCGGCACATCCCTGAGCGCAATGTCGCCCGTGGCAAAGGCCATGCGCATGGTGGAGTTGATGAGAATGTCGAGGCCTTTCTTCCCGTCGCCGATACAGCTCTCGATAAACCGCTCATTGCAGGGGAAGTCGAACCCGTCGACATGCATGTTGTTCTTGTCTATCGGGCTGGTGACAAGTACGTCGAAGAGGTTGTCCTTGTAGTCGGTAATGGCACGGTCGATGCTCTTGATGGCGGCGCGGCTGGCATCCTGCGACGGTGCGCCAAGCTCCACCTTCACCTCCTCGTCGAAGCACGGCAGCAGGTTGAGCTTGCCGTCCTGGGCCTCGTCGGCACTGTTGATGATGCTGAACGTGTTGCCGTCAATGCCTAATGCGTTGCAGTGATAGGCTGCAATCTTGGGCGAACCGTAGATGATGGGGGTGCAGAAGTCGAAAATCATAGGGTCTTCGAAAGCCTTGAATATCAGCTCGTAGCCTATGCCGTTGGTGTCGCCGTGGGTGATGGCCACGCGTATTTTCCTATTGTCCATATCTTGCTTATTTAGTTTTTAATTGATGTATTCTTTTCCTTGATGGTATAGAACAGCGCCTCCAGCTCACGCATGGCGTTGCGCTTCTTCCTGCCCGGTGCGAAGACGAAGCCCTCGACCACCGCATTCTCACAGTTGTAGTCGCCCTTTACGCTTCTGTCTTTCAGCGGTATGGCAAGGCTGACGAAAGGTCCGCCCATGTCGTCGCCTGTCATCTCCCAAAGGCCACGGTAGAGCCAGGGGGTGTCGGGGCGCTTCTTCAACAACGTGGTTGTCACGCTTTCTCCGACGGTTGACATGTGCATGGTGTCGGTCTCTCCCTTGATGTTGCGGCCGAGCCAGTAGTTGCGGGCATCGGTGAAATGTCTGATGGGGTTGTCGTAATAGTTCAGTTTGCCGTCGGCCGTCCTGAACCGGTTCCAGTCACGATACACTACGATGTTTTTCATCACCGTGGGCGAATTGTTGCTCAGCCACACGAAGTCGTTCCCCTGCTTCGACGCTACGAAGTCGGCCGGCACCCACATCGTGATGCCGAACATCTTCTGGATGAGCCGCTCGGCCTTGATGTTGCGTTTGCTGCGTATCATGCTGAGCGACTTGCCCATCTCGCTCTTGTTGAGGGCAAGCAGCAGCCGGGGCGCAAAGGCCGTGATGCTGTCGCGGAGCCGTGCGGCCGACGGCGCGCTGATGCGGATCACGGTCTGTGGCTCTGCCCATACGTTTTTTTCAGTGCGTATCGCCGGTTCGGTGAAGATTTTCGAATCGACGTGTACTATGACGATGCACCGTGACAGTCGCAGTGTGCTCTTGAAGTTGTCGGCTGCTACTGCTGACACATCGAACTGCGGTTCGCTCTGCGGCAGTCCCGGCATGTCCTGTTGCAGCACGTCTCTCACGACCCCGCTGTCATTGCCTACAAGCAGCACTTCAAACAGCCGGCCGCCGGAGGAGGGCATGAGCGTCGGGCGGTCGCTGCACGAGGCAAGCCACAAGACCGCAACCCAAGCGATGAGCAATGTCGATGTCCAGTGTGTTTTCTTCATGACTGACTGTCTGATTCTTTGCCTGAGACTTTATTCCACGATATTGCCGCGCACCTTGCGGTCGGTGCTGAGCAGTCCGCAGGCCGCGAAGATATCCTCTCCACGGCTGGCGCGGATGGTGGTGTAGAAACCATGCTGGGTGAGGTAGTCGCGGAAGGCTTCCATTTTCTGCTCGCTGGCGCCGTGAAGCGGCACGTTGGGTATCTGATGGAAACGGATGAGGTTGATGTGGCAGTCGAGGCCGCGGAGCAAGCGGCAGATGGCCTTGGCGTGAGCCTCACTGTCGTTGACACCGCCGAAGACGATATACTCGAACGTCAGTCGGCGCTGGTGGGCGAAGTCGTAGTTGCGGAGCAGCTCCACCACGTCCTTGATGGCCATGCCCCGCTCGGCCGGCATGAGCTCGGCACGCTGCTCGTGGAGCGGGGAATGGAGGCTGATGGCCACCTGACAGCTGCTCTCGTCGAGGAAGCGGCGCAGCTTGTCCTTCAGTCCCACGGAACTCACGGTGATGCGCTTCGGACTCCACGCCCAGCCGTAGGGGGCGGTGAGTATCTCGGTGGCCCGCAGCACGTTGTCGAGGTTGTCCATCGGCTCGCCCTGGCCCATGAAGACGATGTTGGTCAGCTCGTTGACCTCGGGCAGGCTGTAAATCTGGTTGAGGATGTCGGCTGCGGTGAGGTATCCCTCAAACCCCTGCTTGCCCGTCTGACAAAACAGGCAGTTCATCTTGCACCCCACCTCACACGAGACGCAGAGCGTGGCATGGCCGCCCTCCTCGGGAATGAAGACCGTCTCGACAAACTTGGTTCCGGCCTTTTCTGGCTGCGTGGTGCGCACGGGGAAGAGATACTTCACGGTGCCGTCCTTGGAACGTTGTGCGTCGATGGGAGCCATTGCCCCAATCTCGTAGGCCTCGGCGAGCCTGGCACGGTTGGCTTTCGACAGATTGGTCATCTCCTCGATGGAAGTGACGCGCTGCCCGTAAATCCATTTGGCCATCTGGCTGCCCGTGAATTTCGGCATGCCCAATTCCAGGGCCACGTCCTGCAATTCGTCGAGTGTAAGGCTCAATAGCGTTTTCTTGTTCATACCGCAAAATTACAAAAGTTTTTGATTATTCTTTGTAAATTAGCGGGCAAAATAACTATCTTTGCACAAAATATCATCATTTTTCGCTTCGTTATGCCTGTTAATCATTACACGTCTGAGCCGCAAGTGTCTGTCGGCATTGTCAGCGGCGAGGAAATCCGGTTCACGCTCAACGGCCGCTACGCGGTCGGACAGACGCCGATATGGGGCGCACAGTCGGCCCATGTTGCCAACGGCCTTATCCGCTGGAAGGAAAAAGCCTACACCGAACTGGTGTTCAAACCTCTTGCCAATGACTCTTCGTTCACGCTCGAGGATGTCACGATAGGTGTCAATTTCCATTGGGAGCGCAAGGAGCGGCAGACTTTCCGTGGCACGCTTCGGCTGTTGGCCAACGGTGGCAAGGTGCTGGCCATCAACTATCTGCCTGTGGAACAGTATCTTGAGAGCGTCATCTCTTCGGAGATGAGCGCCACGTCCAACCTGCCGCTTCTCATGGCCCATGCCGTCATCTCGCGCTCGTGGCTGCTGGCGCAGATGGAGAAGCGGGGTAGGGGGCAGGCCGTCCCTCCGGAAGCAGCTGCAATGGGAGGCATGCAGAACCGCCTCGTGAGATGGTACGACCGGCAGGACCACACGCTGTTTGACGTTTGTGCCGACGACCACTGCCAGCGTTACCAGGGCATCACGATGGAGACCAGTGCCAATGTGTCCGAGGCCATCCGCCGGACACGCGGGCAGATACTCCGCTATGGCGAAGAGATATGCGACGCTCGGTTCTCGAAGTGCTGCGGCGGGGCAATGGAGGAGTTTCAATACTGTTGGGACGACACGCCAAAGCCTTATCTGAAAGGCATTGGTGACACGGCGGCGGAGACCATTCCCGACCTCACCGTCGAGGCCAATGCGGACAAATGGATACGCACTGAGCCCGAGAGTTTCTGCAACACCCGCGACAAGCGCATCCTGCGGCAGGTGCTCAACGACTACGACCAGGAGACGACCGACTTCTACCGCTGGCATGTCGACTACACGCAGCAGCAGCTGGCGGCGCTCATCCTGAGAAAAACCGGCATAGACTTCGGACTGATTGTCGACCTCGTGCCTGTGGAGCGTGGTACGAGCGGCCGCCTGAGCCTGCTCAAGATTGTCGGAACACGCCGCACGATGACCATCGGCAAGGAGCTGGAGATACGCCGCGCCCTGAGCGAGAGCCACCTCTACAGCTCGGCCTTTGTCATAGACAAGGAATATGCGGCCGACAACGGTGATATCCCCACTGCCTTCCACCTCACGGGCGCGGGCTGGGGTCATGGCGTGGGACTCTGCCAGATAGGTGCCGCCGTTATGGGTGACAGGGGTTACGGCTACGATGCCATTCTCAGACATTATTATCCGGGAGCCTCGGTTGAGGCGGCGTGGTAACCATTAATACCCTATCGCATGACAAAGAAACAACGCTTACCCTGGCTATGGGTGCCGTCGCTGGCTTTCGCCGACGGTCTGCCCCTCGTGGCCGTGATGTCGGTCTCGCTGGTGCTATACAAGCAGATGGGCCTGAGCAACACGGCCATCACGTTCTACACGTCGTGGATGTATCTGCCCTGGATACTGAAGCCCGTCTGGAGTCCGTTCATCGACCTTGTCAAGACCAAGCGGTGGTGGGTGGTGCTCACCGAACTGCTGCTTGGTGCTGCCTTTGGCGGCATTGCCTTTACCATCCCCACCTCGTTCTGGCTGCAGGGGACACTGTTTTTCTTTTGGACAGTGGCTTTCACGGGTGCCTCACATTGTGTTGCGGCCGACGGTTTCTACATGCTGGCTCTCAACGACCGCCAGCAGGCCTGGTTCATGGGCATCCGCCAGCTGGCGGACCGCCTTGCGACCATCTTCGGCCAGGGGCTGCTCGTCATGGTGGCGGGCAACCTCCAGGTGGTGTTCCGCGGCAGCATCAGCTATTCGTGGAGCCTGGTGTTCTACGGCCTCACAGGCCTGTTCATCGCCCTGTGGCTATGGCACAATTATGTTCTGCCTAAGGCCAGGGCCGACGCACAGCGGCCTTACGCCGGTGCTGGTGCCATTTGGCGGGGCTTCGTGGCTACGTTCCGCTCTTTCTTCGCCAAGCGTGGCATCGTCGTGGCTTTGTTGTTCATCGTCCTCTTCCGTCTCCCCGAGGCCTTGCTGTCGAAGATGACTCCGCTTTTCCTCATCGATGCGGGGCATAACGGCGGACTGGGGCTGTCGCCGCAAGAGCTGGGCTTTGTGCAGGGTACGGTGGGCGTTATTGGGGCAGCCTTGGGCAGCCTGTTCGGCGGCATTGTGGCCAGCCACGGCGGACTACGCCGATGGATGTGGCCGATGGTGATGGCCTACACGCTGCCCGACGCTGTGTACCTTTTCCTCAGCTATGTGCTGCCGGAGAGCCTGTTGGTGGTCAACGGCTGTGTACTGCTTGAGCAGTTTGGCTACGGCTTCGGCCTGACGGCCTACATGCTGTTCCTCATCTATTACAACCGTGGTGAGTTCCGCACGAGCCATTATGCGCTGTCGTCGGCCCTGATGATGCTATCGCTCATGCTGCCCGGCCTCATGGCCGGCGCCTTGCAGGAGGCCTTGGGCTACCGCCAGTTCTTCCTTTTCGTGCTGATGGCCTGTGCCGTCACTTTCGCCGTCACGGCCCTGTTGCGCTGTAGCGGCTGGGTGGAGGAAAGGTGACGGACGTCGATCTGTCTTGTACTTCTACCCACAATGGCCGTGAAATTGCAGCTGAACTATTCAGAATGCTCATGACTTTGTCAATGCGTCACCCATGTGTAATCAGTCGTATTCTTTTCTGACCAAAACCCTTGAAAACAGGCTGACCCGAGGCAGTTAGGAGTGAGAAGTTAGGAGTAAAAGGGGAAAATGCCTTACCAAGAGGCTGGTGGCCGGCACCAGGCC
>CABVDL010000091.1 GCA_902497035.1 uncultured Prevotella sp. | reverse complement strand
TCTTTAAACCAAAAGGATTCCATAAGTCGTTATATCTATTTAGCGGACACCAATAAAAAACTATCAAGATGAAGAAAAGCAAATTGCCTTTGGGCAAAAGAAGCTTGACTACTGCTTTCGCCTTGATGTTGACGCTTTCGGTAACCTACGGACAGAAGCAGGTCATCCAGCTTCCGGCCCGTCAGGTCACTGTGCAGCAGACCATTAAGGCCATCGAGCAGCAGACCAAGATGTCGGTTGACTACGAACAGGGTAAGATCAACCTGCAGAAGAAAGTCACCTTCTCCAATCAGAAGCAAAGTCTGGCCAACGTCCTCAACCGGATGCTGGAAGGCACGGGCATGGCGTATGACATCAACCAGCGCCACATCGTGCTGCGCCAGTCGGAGGGCCGCCGCACTACCGCCCCCGTTTCACATCAGGGCCGCAAGGGTAAGGCCATCAAGGTCACCGGCCACGTGGTCGATGCCTCGGGCGAGCCTCTGGTTGGCGTGAGCGTGAAGGGCCAGAACAGCGGCAATATCGGCGTGACCGATGTTGACGGCAATTTCCGTATGGATGCCCAGGAGGGCGAGCCGCTGCTGCTTTCGTATGTTGGATTTGCCGACAAGAGCGTGAAGGCCAGCGGTGCCGAGCTTAATGTTACCATGGAGGAGGACAACAAGGTGCTCAATGAGGTGGTGGTCACGGCCCTCGGCATCAAGAAAGAGGCCAAGTCGCTGTCGTACAATGTGCAGCAGCTCAATGCCGACGCCGTGACGACGGTCAGGGACGCCAACTTCGTCAACTCCCTCAACGGTAAGGTGGCCGGCGTGCAGATCAACGCCAGCTCGTCGGGTATCGGCGGCGCCACCCGTGTGGTGATGCGCGGTGTGAAGTCAATCAACGGCAACAACAACGTGCTTTACGTGATCGACGGTATCCCAATGACCGACGTGCAGGGCGACCAGCCCACTACAATGTATGAGGGCTCCGGCTCCACGGGTGACGCCATTTCCAACATCAACCCCGACGACATCGAGTCCATCTCGGTGCTTTCCGGTCCCTCGGCTGCTGCCCTCTACGGTAGTGAGGCCAGCAACGGTGTCATTCTTGTCACCACGAAGAAGGGCAAGGAGGGGCGCCTCGACGTCACCTATACCGGCAGCTTCCAGTTCTCCCATCCGTTCGTCATGCCGAAGTTCCAGAACACCTACGGCCAGACGTCGGCAGGCAGCTTCGACAGCTGGGGCAGCAAGCTCGCCGAGCCGTCTGACTACAATCCCGAGGACTTCTTCCAGACCTCGACCAACTTCTCCAACTCCGTGGCCCTCTCTACCGGCACGAAGAACAATCAGACTTATTTCTCGTTGGGCTCCAACAACGCGCAGGGACTCATCCACAACAACGACTACGACCGCTACAACCTGAGCGTGCGCAACACCAGCAAGTTCCTCAACGACAAGCTCACCCTTGACCTCAGCTATATGCTCTCCACGGTCAAGGAGCAGAACATGATTTCGCAGGGCCAGTATTTCAACCCGCTCTATGCCCTCTATCTCTTCCCCCCAGGGGCCGACTTCAACGCCGTGAAATACTTTGAGCGCTACGATGCCGACCGCAACTTCCCCGTGCAGTACTGGCCGTGGGGCGACATGAGCATGAGCATGCAGAACCCCTACTGGACAACCGAGCGCGACAAGTTTGTAAACCACAAGGAGCGCCATATCTTCACCGCCTCGCTGAAGTATGACATCGCACCCTGGATAAGCCTCACCGGCCGTGTGAAGTACGACCGCAACGACGACCGCTATGAGAAGAAATATGCCGCCAGCACCATCAACCAGTTTGCCCACAGCGACACCGGCTTCTATGGTCTGACCCATCTGAACACGCGCCAGTACTATGCTGAGGCTTTCGCCAACATCAACAAGTACTTCGACCAGGAACGCTGGAACATCACGGCTACCATAGGTACGAGCTACGACCAGCGCAACCTTGACAAGGACGGCTGGGAAGGCCCGCTGGCAAAGGTGCCAAACCTCTTCACCGTGAGCAACGTGCTGACCACCGACCCCAACACCAAGCACAACCAGAGCGGCTATGAGACGCGCAAGATGGGCCTCTATGGCAGCGCGCAGCTCGGCTACCGCTCGATGGCTTACCTCGATGTCACCGCGCGCAACGACTGGTCGTCGAAGCTCGCCGGCGCGCAGAAGAGCTTCTTCTACTGGAGCGCAGGTCTCTCTGGCATTTGGACAGAGATATTCCCGCAAATCAAGAGCGACAACTATCTCAACTACTTCAAGACCCGCATCAGCTACTCTGAGGTGGGTAACGACCCGACCGACCCGTTCCTGACCATGACCACCTATCCCGTGACCAACGCAGGACCCTCGACGTCGACCTTTAAGAAGAACGCCGACCTTACCGCCGAGCGCACCAAGTCGTGGGAGGCAGGTATCGACCTCGTGTTCTTCCGCAACAAGCTGCGCGTCAACGCCACGCTCTACCACTCGCGCACCTACAACCAGTTCTTCAACATCAAGCTGCCCGAGACCTCAGGCTACACCAACATGTGGGTCAACGGCGGACGCGTCGACAACAAGGGCGTTGAGCTGACCGCGCGCTTCAACCAGCCCCTCGGCCCCGTCGATTGGGAGACCTATTTGACCTGGACCCTCAACCGCAACAAGGTGAAGAAGCTCATCACCGACTATAAGGACCCGGAGAGCGGCGAGACCTACAGCCTCGGACAGATGGACCTCGGCGGCTTCAACGGCATTCGCCAGACCATCACGGAGGGCGGAACG
The DNA here is from genome assembly GCA_902497035.1 of uncultured Prevotella sp. Taxonomy (GTDB): domain Bacteria; phylum Bacteroidota; class Bacteroidia; order Bacteroidales; family Bacteroidaceae; genus Prevotella. The sequence continues at coordinate 7,750 of CABVDL010000091.1, read as the reverse complement.
CTCGGCGACCTCTACGTGCGCACGCTGAAGACCGACGAGCACGGAGGCTACTACATCGACACGCAGAACTACAACGTAGTGCCTACGGCCAACGAATACAAGTATGCCGGCACCACGCTGCCCAACTACAACCTCTCCTGGGGCAACTCCTTCGGCTACAAGGGCTTCCATCTCGGCTTCCTGTTCACCTACCGCAACGGTGGCCGCGTAATCTCGCTCACCCAGAGCCTCATGGACGCCTACGGCACATCGCAGGCCTCGGCCGATGCGCGCGACAACGGAGGCGTCGTGCTGCAGGGCTTCAAGATCGACCCGCAGAGCTACTACACCACCGTGGCAAGCTCCACCTCGACCATTGCCTCGCAGTATGTATATAGCGCCACCAACCTGCGCCTGCAGGAGCTGAGCTTCGGCTACGACGTGCCGGTCAGCAGGTGGGTGCCGTGGATCCACGGCTTCAACGTGAGCTTCGTGGCCCACAACCTGTGGATGATCTACAACAAGGCACCGTTCGACCCTGAGATGACCGCCAGCACCGGCACCTACAACCAGGGCATCGACTACTTCATGCAGCCAAGCCTGCGCACGATGGGCTTCTCCGTAAAAGTTAAGTTCTAAATTACCAACACCATTATGAAATCAATCATCAAATATACGTTCCTCGGTGCGCTCACGCTGACGGCTGCCACAGCCTGCACGGACAACTTCGAGGACATCAACACCAATCCTCACGAGGCTACTGAGGAGATGTTAGAGAAGGACGGCCTGAAGACTGGCTCTTTCTTCTCTCAAATGATTGTGCGCATGATTCCGTTCACGGCGGGCGGCGTACAGGACGACAGCTACGGCTCGACCGGCTCATACCAGCACTTCCAGGGACTTAATGCCGACTGGTATTCCGGCTACATCGGCGCTACCGGCACTTGGAAGAGCAGCGTGCACAACGGCTGCTACTCCTTCTCCCAGGAGTGGGGCAACTCCATGTACAAGCAGTGCTTCACCCAGATTATGCCGGCTTGGCAGAACCTGGCAAAGAACGCCACGGAGATGAACCAGCCGCAGGTGAAGGCCTTGGGCGACGTGGTCAAGGTGCTGGCCATGCACCGCGTGACCGACTACTATGGCCCCATTCCCTACACCACTTTCAAGCAGGGCAACGTCAATGCCAAGTTCGACTCGCAGGAAACCATCTACAAGCGTTTCTTCGAAGAGCTCGACAGTGCCATCGACATGCTGACCCCGTATGCCCAGTCGGGTGCCAAGATTATGTCGAAATACGACTATGTCTATGAGGGCGACGCCATGAAGTGGACCAAGCTCGCCAACACGCTGCGCCTGCGTCTGGCCCTGCGCGTGGTCTATGCCGACCCGGCCCTGGCCAAGCAGGAAGCCGAGAAGTCGGCCGCCTCTGCCGTGGGCTTCCTTGAGGATGCCGGCGACGACGCCAAGATTGTCAGCACGGCCATCTCGCTGATGAACCCGCTCTATGAGCAGGCCTACTCCTGGGGTGAGGAGCGCATGAGCGCCACCATGGACTCCTATCTCAATGGTCTCAAGGACCCCCGTCTGAGCAAGTATTTCAAGGAGGCTGCCGACGGCGGCTACCACGGCGTGCGCCAGGGTGCCGACGTCAACAAAGACAAGGACGCCTACCGCGGCTCGAAGATTTCCAACCTCAACCTCACCGCCATCTCGCCCATCTACATCATGAAGGCTTCAGAGAGCTATTTCCTCCGTGCTGAGGCTGCCCTCCGCGGCTGGAACATGGGCGGAACGGCCAAGAGCTTCTATGAGAGCGGCGTGAAGGTGGCCTTCACCGAGAGCGGCGCCGACGGTGCCGAGGCCTATCTCAACGACGACACCGACCAGCCTGCCGCCTACACCGACAATACCGGCAACAACAACAGCTTCGCCCAGCCCAGCACCATCACCGTGAAGTGGGACGACAACGCCGGTTTCGAGACCAACCTCGAGCGCATCATCACGCAGAAGTGGATTGCCAACTGGCCCATCAGCCCCGAGGCCTGGGCCGAGTACCGCCGCACCGGCTATCCAAAGGTGCTGCCCGTGGTGCGCAACATGAGCGGCGGCACCATCAACACCAACCTCGGCATACGCCGTATGCCCTATCCCTCCACGCTCTACGACACCAATGCCGAGGCCGTCAAGGGTGGCGTGAAGTTGCTTGGCGGCGCCGACAACGGCGGCACAAAGCTCTGGTGGGACAAGAACCCCAATCATTAAACATTATCCAAACAAAACGAAATCATCATTATGAAACTGTCATATTTCATTGGTCTGGCTGCCTTGGCCACGCTCGCCGCATCGTCGCTCACCAGCTGCGACACCGATGCCCAGACCGTCGACGTGCAGACGCTGACCACATACGATGCCCAATATTACGCCAACCTGAGGGCTTTCAAGCAGAGCCCCCACGAGATAAGCTACTGCTACTATGCCGCCTGGGCCCCACCAGAGGGCTCAACGGGCGCCAAGATGACCAAGTCGTGGGGTGAGAAGTTCATGGGACTGCCCGACTCGCTCGACATTGTCAACCTCTGGATGGGCCTGCCCGACCAGGCCACGCAGCCCGAGGCCTATGCCGACATGGTGGAGACCCGTGAGAAGAAAGGCACGCGCTTTGTGTTCCACGCCGATGCCTCCAACTACAACCACCGCTTCTGGTACCGCGACTCGGCCCTTACCGTGCGTCAGGACAGCGTCATCGACCTGAGCCGTGATCAGTCGGAGGCCGCCATCCGCGCCTACGCCCGCTGGGTGGTTGACACCGTGGTCAACAACAATCTCGACGGTGTCGATTTCGACTGCGAGGGATGGAGCGGCAGCAACGTGCGCATCGCCGTTGACGAGTGCAACAAATACTTCGGTTCGGAGGGCAAGTGGCCCGAGAAGCTGGTCATCATCGACTACTTCGGCGGCTACCCCTCTGGTGTCAACGAGGAGCAGCTCGACTGGATTATCAAGCAGGCCTACAGCGGCCAGGGAGCCGGCGTGGGTGCCAGCGGACCTGATGAGAAGACCGTCTATTGCGAGTCGTTCGGCCAGCGGCACGACGGCGGCGAGATAGAGGCCTATGCCCTCTGGGAACCGGGCAACGGAAAGCACAAGGGCGGATGCGGCGCGTTCTACATCGACCACAACTATTCCAACACCACCCAGCACAAGTATTATCCCGACGGGACACCTGACAACTCAAGGGACGATCAGCCCTACAGCGCCTTCCGCCGCGCCATTCAGATTATGAATCCGGCAATGCATAAATAAAACCATTATTGAACAATTATGATGAACAAGATATTTCAAATGATTAGCGTGGCCGCAGTTGCCGTGAGCTCGCTTGCCCTGACCGGCTGCGCCGAGGGCGACGACTTCAACTACGACCGCAACGGACTGCTCATCACGGGCACTGAGAGCTCGCCGGTGCAGAAGTTCGTCGTTGAGGACACGCCCGCCAGTTACCCCATCACCGTGTCGTCAACAAAGAAGGTGGACAGCGACGTCGACCTGACCATCGCCATCGACACCACGCTCGTGGCACAATATAATAAGGTGAACGGCACCAACTACTATGCCATTCCCGAAGGGGCCGTGAAGCTCAGCGGCACGTCGCTGAAAATCAAGGCCGGAGCCGCCGTCTCGTCGGCAGCCAATGTCGAGATGACCAGTACCGACAACTTCAAGGAGGGCCGCACCTATATGATTCCTGTCACCATCAGGAGCGCCAAGGGCGGCAGTGAGGACGTGATAGAGGCCTCGCGCACCATCTACCTGCGCGTGAGCCGCGTCTTGAACTTCTACTCTCTGGAGAACGACTATCAGGCTTCGAGCAACTTCATCTTCGACGACAGCAAGGAGGTTGACCTGCCCAAATACACCATCGAGTTCAAGGTCTATCCCTACAGCCTCGGCACGGGTATCGCTGCGGACAACCAGATTCAGCGTGTGCTGTCGATAGAGGAGAAAGATGAGGCACAGGCTAACATGTTCCGCTTCGGCGAGTCGGGTACCGCCCGCAACTGCCTGCAGTGGATTCTCCCCGGCGGCAGGGCCTTCTCTTCCACTCTGTTCGACAACAACAAGTGGTATCTCGTCAGCTGCACCTACGACGGCAACGACTACGTGATGTATGTCGACGGCGTGAAGGACGCGCAGGCCTCCAGTCCCGGCAAGGTGTTGAAGTTCCAGCGCTTTGAGATGGGCATGTCGTGGGGCGGCTACAACTCAGGCCAGTTCTTCCACGGCCGCATTTGTGAGGTGCGCGTGTGGAACCGCGTGCTGCCTGTGAGCGAGATCAAGGGCGGCATCGCCGGTGTTGATCCGAAGTCCAACGGCCTCGTGGCCTACTGGAAGATGAACCAGGCAAGCGGCACCACTATCCTCGACGTTACTGGCAATGGCTACGACATGGACTGGACAAAGTCACAGCGCGATATCCATGAGAACGGCAACTTGATCGCCACGCCCGATGCCGCCAATCACATCAAGTTCGTCAAGGATGACAAAAACAAAGTATCACAGTAAAGGCGAAACACAATGAATATCAAGAATCTATATATGGCCGCAGGCTTAGCCCTCGTAGCAGGGCTGGGCTTCACCGCCTGCTCCAACGACAGCTACGACGTTGAGGGCAACCCCGATGACCTGGTCTATCTCACCAAGGCCACACAGAAGAATTTTGAGGGCATGATTTACCACACGCCGGTGGGCGACATCGGCTCGGCCCAGGCCTCGTTCCCCGCTCAAATCCAGCGGCCGGTTGACGGCGACGTCACCGTCAGCGCCGAGCCCGACACCAGCTACATCAGCCGTTACAACGAGGCTCATGGCACCAGCTACATCGCCGCGCCCGAGGAGGTGCTGCAAAACCTGGAGGTGAAGACGGCCACCATCAAGGGCGGCAACTACACCACCACCGACTCCGTGGAGGTGTCGGTCAGGCAGAGCGACTTCGCAAAGCTCACCGAGCCCGCCTATCTCATTCCGCTCCACCTCACCGCCAAGGGTGCCGTGGGCAGTCAGGAGCAGGGCGTGGCCTATCTCGTGGTGAAGACGGGCAACGACTTCCTCGGCTTCGACAAGACCTCGGCCTCGGCTGGCGTCGTCAATACGCCGGTGGGCGTGTTCGGCGGCATCAATGCCGAGTTCCTGCCAAAGGCCGTTGTCTCGTTGGGTGTTGACATGAGTGTTACGCTGAAGGCTGATATGTCGTTGGTTGACGCTTACAACGCCGAGCATAACACCTCTTACAGTGCCCTGCCCAACGACGTGGTGAGCGCGCTCACCATTGAGAGTACCAACATTGCCAGCACGGCCGACGCAGCCACCACCCCCATCAAGGTGTCGGCTCCCGACGACAAGGCAAAGACCCTTGCCCTCGGCACTTATCTCCTGCCCTTGAGGCCCGTGGTGAAAGCCAACGGAAAGGAGGCTGAGCTTGACAAGCCCGTCTATGTGGTGGTAAGCGTCACAAAGAGCCTGATCAACGACGACGCTACGGAAATCGTGGGCCATGAAATCTCCGCCGACGACTTCACCTGCACCGCCGCCGACGACCTCGATGCCGACGCCTTCTCTACCGATGGCTGGGGCTTCAAGGAGAAGAAAGAGACGGCAGGCTTCACACTCGACCTCGGCGCGGAGCACAACCTTACCGGCTTCCTCATTTCCGGCGACGCCATCAAGGACTACACCGTTGAGGTCAGCACTGACGGCAGCAACTGGACTGAACTCGGCGGCTCCGCCGGTCACAGTGGTCCATCGGTGTCGGCAGGATGGTACACCTACACCGCCTACATGCTCTACGGTGCCGTCAAGGCCCGCTATGTCAAGGTGTCGATTGCTACGAATCTTGACTATTGGGGCTGGCCGTATATCCAGTGGGGCTATTGCACCGTTGAGAAGATTGCGTTCTATGAGCAATAAAAAGTAAGTATAAGAAGTCCAGAAGTCCGGAAGTCCGTACTTCTGAACTTCTGTACTTCCGTACGTACTGTTTCCAAATTTTCCCCATCAAATATCATTGCCTATGAGGAAAGCCTACGCTTTTTGTGCGATGCTCCTGCTGCCTGTCGCTATGTGGGCGCAGTCGAAGGCCCCGGTAGCCATTCTGCCCGTCCCCACCCAGCATCAGGTGGAGCTGATGCAGATGGGCACGTACGCCTTTATCCATTTTGGTCCCAACACTTTCCAGAACAAGGAATGGGGCTACGGCGATGCCGACCCGAGCGTGTTCAATCCCGATACCCTCGACTGCGGCCAATGGGTGCGTACGCTGCAGGGCGGAGGAATGGGCGGCGTCATCTTCACCGCCAAGCATCACGACGGGTTTTGTCTGTGGCCCTCTTATTTCACCGACTACGCTATCCGCCGCTCGCCCTACCGCCAGGGCTACGGCAATGCGGTGGGAGAGCTGGCCACGGCATGCCGGAAGCTGAACATGCGCCTCGGCCTCTATCTCTCGCCGTGGGACCGGCATCAGGCCAATTACGGCCAGCCTGCCTACGTGGAATACTACCGCAACCAGCTCAATGAGCTGTTGCTCAACTACAAGAACCTCTTCGAGATCTGGTTTGACGGTGCCAACGGAGGCGACGGCTACTACGGCGGCGCACGCGAGACGCGCACCATCGACCGCCAGCACTACTATCAGTTCGACCGCCTCTTCGCCCTCGTCAACAAACTGCAGCCGCAGGCCATCATCCACACCGACGGCGGCCCCGGCAACCGCTGGGTGGGCAACGAGAACGGTGAGGCCGGAGAGACCGACTGGGCTTTCCTCAACGACGCTCACGCCGTGGCGGCAGGTGTTGAGAACTACGAGACCGTGCTATCGCAAGGCGATGCCGACGGCAACCACTTCGTGCCTGCTGAATGCGACGTGAGCATCCGCCGCCCCGACTGGTTCTGGAGCACCACCAACGAGAGCAAGGTGCTCTCGCCCAAGCAGCTCGTTGACCTTTATTATAAGAGCGTGGGCCGCAACGCCACGTTCCTGCTCAACGTTCCCGTCAATATCCACGGAAAGATTTCCGAAGCCGACTCCACCAGTCTTGCCGGTTACTATCGCATCATTCAATCGACGTTCCGTACCAACCTGCTCAAGGACGCAAAGGTGACGGCCGACAACGTGCGCGGCAAGAGCTTCGCGGCCGCCAACGTCACGGCCGACGCTTACGACCGCTATTGGGCCACGGCCGACGGCACCGCCTCTGGGACGCTCACCTTTGCCTTTGCCAGGGCCACGACGCTCAACCGCGTACTGCTGCAGGAGTACATTCCCTTGGGCCAGCGCGTCAAGAGCTTTGCGGTGGAATACCTTGACAACGGCCAATGGACGGCCGTCCCCTGCACTGACGCCATGACCACCATCGGCTTCAAGCGGCTGCTGCGCCTTTCCTCCGACATTACCACCACTGGTCTCCGCATCCGCTTCACCGACGCGCGCGGCCCCTTGTGCATCAGTGCCGTCGGCGCATACGAGGCTACGGAGGAATAAAGACGGCCGATGTGGCCCCCCACTTGATACCCCCGCCGGTATTGCCGGTTTACGACGGACGGTTTAACGACGGATGGTGGCCTCGTAGGGGCGGGGTTTATCCCCGCCCTAACCCCCGGATGGCGATACATATCCCCCTCCGCCGGTATTGCCGGTTTACGACGGACGGTTTACGACGGACGGTTTACCGGCGGATGGTGGCCGGCACTAGGCCGGCCACTACACTAAAACCCG
>CABVDL010000090.1 GCA_902497035.1 uncultured Prevotella sp. | reverse complement strand
AGGAATTCAGCCTTAATTTTGGTCACACTTTTCAGGTTTTAGCGGACACCAATAGTAAAAAATATCAAAACGAAAGCAAAAAATGCTCTTGATTGCTTGCGTGGTTCGCGGAAATGTACTATCTTTGCAATGTCTTCGTGAGAAGACTATTCATTAAGTTTCATTAGGTTAGTAGTTTGATAGATTTTTTAAGGTAAAGACAGATTGCTGTTGCAACTTTCTTGCAGCGGCGATCGAAGAAAAGGCAGGGCAAGTGATTGTCTTGTCTTTTTTTGTTTTCCATATGACGAGTGTGAGCCTGCTGTTTTAGGCTTCAATCATCATCTCTAAAACAACCTTAATTTTGCCATGTGCCGCGCATAAATTACATAATAATCAACAAATTTAGTCCATAATTCAATCATTCTTTGTAAATTTGCAGCTAAAATAGTAATAGGCACACGATGACAAAGAACTATTCGTCACTCTTGCTCCTGCTGGTGGGCATGCTCCTGCTCTCCTCGTGTCTGAGCGATACATCTGACGAGGTCGTATATTATGATGATACGGCAGTTACGGCGTTCACGCTCGGCACGCTCAACATCACTTACCACACCAAGGCAAGTGATGGCGTTACCGACAGCACCTACAGCTCTACGCTCGACTGCAGCGGCTATCATTTTCATATTGACCAGGTGGGTCAGACCATCTACAATACAGACTCACTGCCCGTGGGTATTGATGCGGCCCATGTGCTGGCTACCATCACGTCGAAGAACAGTGGGACGCTGCTGCTCAACCTCCGTGCGAAGAGTGGTGCCGACAGCCTCGCCTACTACAGCTCCTCAGACTCCATCGACTTCACCAATCCCGTGCGTATCCGCGTGTACAATATGATGGGAACGGCCTATCGGCAGTACACCGTCCACGTCAATGTCCACAAGCAGACCGGCGACGAGTTTTCCTGGAAGTCGGCTGATACGGGGCTACAGGCGGTGGAAGCACGCCGCCTCGTCGAAGCCGGTTCGACGATGTACCTCTTTGGCCAGGTCAATAATGCCACGGTGGGCTATCGCAAGACCGGCACGGGTTGGACGGCGCTCACCTCTGCCACGGCACTCGATGCCGACGCCTATTTGAACATGATAGCCAAGGGCTCCACGCTCTATACCCTGTCAGGGGGCAAGGTGCTGAGCTCCGCCGACGGTGAGAACTGGAACACCGTAGCCACGGCCGCCGGGCTCACCCAGCTGTTGGGAGCCACCGACAAGCGCATGTACGCGCTCACGGCCAACGGCATCAGCCAGTCAACCGACAATGGCGCCACCTGGACGGCCGACGCCCTCGACGACGATGCGGCCCATCTGCCCGCAACCGGTGCCAATTTCGTGGTGCAGACCTCACATGTCAATGACAACACCTACAACCTGACGCTCCTCGGCAACCGCGACGGAAAGACCGTGATATGGAGCAAGGTCGAGGAAGATGCTGACAACTCAGATGCCCAGCCGTGGAGCTTCTATCCCGCCGACGAGTACAACCGCAAGACGCTGCCCTCGCTCGCCAACCTTCAGGTGGTGCTGTATGGCGACCAGCTGCTGGCCGCAGGAGGCGACTTCACAAAGGTGTATGTCAGTCCCGACCAGGGCCTGACATGGAGCAGCAGCACGGCTTATGCCCTGCCCGAGGCATTTGGCTACACGGCAGCCCCCTTCGCGTTAGGCACCGACAGCAACCATCACCTCTACATCACCAAGTCTGGCTCCGCTCTCGTGTGGACAGCTCAGCTGGCGCGCCTGGCATGGGCTGACAACCGGCAGGTGTTCACAAAATGATGGCGGCACCAATATATAATAAGGTGTAACCGTTAATGACCATCCGATGATGAAGAAAGCCTGCTTTCTGCTCCTGCTTGCCGTTGTTGCCCTGGCATCTTATGCCCAGGACGACAGCGAGTACCGCATGGAGATAGGTGCGGGGGCGGGCTTTGACGGTTACCTCGGCGACTTCAACGGCACGCCGACAAGAGACCTGCAGCCTGCGGCCACACTGCTGGCCAAGCGCGTCATCAATCCCTGGACGGCCGTGCGGCTGTCGGTGGGATGGACTAAGATGAAAGGGTCGTCGGCCGATGTCAGGACCTACTATCCCGACTATGACAGTCAGCCGTGGGAGTTCAGCAATAATCTCTACGACCTCAACCTGGCGTTTGAGTACAACTTCATGCCCTACGGCACGGGTCGTGACTATAGGGGCGCGAAGCGGCTGGTGCCATTCATCTACGGTGGTGTGGGCATGCTCTACGTCAAGACGCCCGACAAGGGCCATGTGGGCTTCCAGATGCCCTTCGGCCTGGGCGTGAAATACAAGCTGGCCGAGCGCGTCAATCTCGGTCTGGACTGGGGTGTCCACTTCACGCAGAGCGACTGGCTCGACGGTGTCAAGGACCCCTACCGCATCAAGAGTTCGGGACTGTTCAAGAACACCGACTGCTATTCTGCCCTACAGGTCAGTCTCACCTACTGCTTCTGGGCAAAGTGCACTACTTGCAACAAGGAATAAACGAATCGAATATGGTACAACTTGATATGACACGCATTCCCCGGCACATTGCCATCATCATGGACGGCAACGGCCGCTGGGCCACCGAGCGGGGCAAGGACCGCAGCTACGGCCACCAGGCCGGTGTCGAGGCCGTGCGCCGCATCACCGCTGAGTGTACGCGGTTGGGCGTGAAATATCTGACGCTCTATACCTTCTCCACGGAAAACTGGAACCGGCCGGAGACGGAGATACACGCGCTCATGGGACTCGTGCTGACCTCGCTCGAGGATGAGATATTCATGAAGAACAACGTGCGCTTCCGTGTCATCGGTGATGTCGGGCGGCTGCCCGGCGAGGTGCGGGCCAAGCTTCATGAGACAGAGGAGCATACCCGCAACAACGACGCGATGACCATGGTCGTCGCCTTGAGCTACTCGGCCCGTTGGGAGATAACCAATGCTGTGAGGGAAATCGTGGAGGAAAAGACCTGTCCCGGCCATCACGGCGGGGAGCATTCAGAGACTTCTGACATCACGGAGGACCTCATCACCAGTCATATGCAGACCTCTTTCATGCCCGATCCCGACCTGCTCATCCGTACGGGCGGAGAGCTGCGCATCAGCAATTTCCTGCTTTGGCAGATCGCATACACAGAGTTGTATTTCTGCGACACCTATTGGCCCGACTTCAGCGAGGAGGACCTGCACAAGGCCATCGCATCGTTTCAAAACCGTCAGCGTCGCTTCGGAAAGACTGAGGCACAGATTGAGAGCAAGTGCTAAACTGCCCAGATAAAACTCAAACAAGATGCAAAACAACATCAAAATATTCATCGCCATCCTTGCGCTGCTCGCCACGTTGCATGCCGCGGCGCAGGATGTCATCGTCCATCCCGACATCACTTACGCCGGTACGCCGCGCACCCTCACCATTGGCGGGTTCAATGTCTCGGGTATGGACGGATACGAGGATTACATGCTCACGGGCATCTCAGGCCTCAGTGTCGGGCAGCGCATCACCGTGCCGGGCAGCGAGATTACGGATGCCGTCAAGCGCTATTGGAACCACGGACTGTTCTCCAACGTGCAGATCTCGGCCGACTCCATCGTCGGTGACAAGATATGGCTGCATATCGCCCTCAGTCCCAGACCGCGTGTGTCGCAAATCAATTACTACGGACTGAAGAAGTCAGAGCGGGAGGATATGGAGAAAAAACTCGGCATCCTTAAGGGCGGCCAGATTACCCCGAACATGATAGACCGCGCTAAGATACTGGCAAAGAAGTATTTTGATGACAAGGGCTTCAAGAATGCCGACATCGAAATCACGCAGCGCGACGATGTGAGCAAGAAAAACCAGGTCATTCTGGATGTCAACATCGACAAGAAGTCCAAAATGAAGGTGCGCACCATCACCATTGAGGGCAATGAGCAGCTGAAAGACTCGCGCATCAAGGGTGGCCTGTTCAAGAAAGGCGCCTTTGCCAAGACCCATGAGGCCGGCAAGCTCTCCACTTTCCTCAAGTCCAAGAAGTTCACGCCCGAGCGCTGGAAGGCCGACAAGGAGAAGCTCATTGAGAAATACTACGAGCTGGGCTATCGTGATGCCGCCATCCTCGGCGACAGCGTCTGGAACGCCGACCCAAAGCACGTGAATATCTGGATCAAGGTCAGCGAGGGTCAGAAATACTATATCCGCGGCATCCATTGGATTGGCAACACGGTGTATTCGTCCGACTATCTCAGCGCGGTGCTGGGCATGAAGCCGGGCGACGTCTACAACCAGAAGCTTCTCAACAAGCGGCTCAAGGAAGACGACGATGCCGCCGGCAACCTCTATTACAACAACGGTTACGTGTTCTCCAACATTGAGCCGGTGGAGCAGAACATCGAGGGTGACTCGGTCGACCTTGAGATGCGTGTCACCGAGGGTCCGCAGGCCCACCTCAGCCACGTGCGCATCTACGGCAACACACGCCTCTATGAGGAAGTGGTGCGCCGTGAGCTCCGCACGAAGCCGGGCGACCTCTTCTCCAAAGAATCGCTCATGCGAAGCTACCGTGAGATTGCCTCCATGGGTCACTTCGACCCTGAGAAGATAAACCCCGACGTCAAGCCCGACTATGAGAACGGTACGGTCGACATCAACTGGATGCTCGAGCAGAAGTCGAATGACCAGGTGGAGTTCTCGCTCGGTTGGGGCCAGACAGGTGTCATCGGACGCGTGGGTCTGACACTCAACAACTTCTCCATGGCCAACCTTTTCCGTAAGAACAAGGAACACCGCGGCATCATGCCCATTGGCGAGGGCGAGAAGCTCTCCATCGGCGTGCAGACCAACGGCACCTATTACCAGAGCTATAACGCCAGCTACTCCACGAGCTGGTTTGGCGGCAAGCGCCCCATCCAGTTCTCATTCGGCGTGTTCTACTCCAAGCAGACCGACATCAACAGCAACTACTACAACACGGCCTGGCAGAACAACTATATGTACAGCCTCTACGGCTACAACTCCTACGGCTACAACTACAGCAACTACGAGAACTACTACGACCCCGACAAGTACGTCAAGCTGCTCGGCTTCTCGCTTGGCTGGGGCAAGCGCCTGCGCTGGCCTGACGACTATTTCCAGCTGTCGGCCCAGTTGTCGTTCACGCGCTATATGCTGAAGAACTGGCAGTACTTCCTGATGACCAACGGCAATGCCAACAACCTCAACCTGAGCCTGTCGCTCAACCGTACGTCGACCGACAACCAGCTCTTCCCGCGCAGCGGCTCTGAGTTTACTGCCACGGTCACCCTGACCCCGCCATGGTCAATGTGGGACGGAAAGGACTACAAGAACCTTGCCAACAATCCCTACTCGCCTGCCTATGTGCGTGAGCAGCAGGAGAAGTACCGCTGGATTGAGTATCACAAGTGGAGCTTCAAGTCGAAGACCTACACGGCACTGACGAGCGGACAGAAATGCTTCGTGCTGATGACGCGCGTCGACCTTGGTATCCTCGGCCATTACAACAAGTATAAGAAGAGCCCGTTTGAGACCTATTACGTCGGCGGTGACGGCATGAGCGGCTATTCATCCGGCTATGCGGAGGAGACGATTGGCCTCCGCGGTTATGAGAACGGCTCGCTGGCCTACAACGGCTACGCCTACGACCGCATGTCGCTCGAGCTGCGTTATCCGTTCCTCCTCGGCAATACGACCATTTATGGCCTCACGTTCCTTGAGGGCGGTAATGCCTGGACCGACGTGAAGAACTTCAATCCGTTCAACATGAAGCGGTCGGCCGGTCTCGGCGTGCGCATCTATCTGCCTATGGTCGGCCTCATGGGTATCGACTGGGGCTACGGTTTCGATAAAGACAATGTCAACGGCACAAAGGGTGGCTCACAGTTCCACTTCGTGCTTGGACAAGAATTCTAAAAATCAACAACAATGAAAAGACAATATTTCAAGGCTCTTGCAGTCAGCCTGTTGACGCTCTGTCTCATGGCCATCGCTCCGGCGAAAGCCCATGCGCAGAAGTTCGCGCTCATCGATATGGAGTATGTGTTGAAGAACATCCCAGCTTACGAGCGTGCCAACGAACAGCTCAACCAGGTGAGCAAGAAGTGGCAGGCCGAGGTGGAGGCACTCAATACCGAGGCCTCGACGATGTACAAGAACTACCAGAACGAGGTGGTATTCCTCTCGCAGGAGCAGAAGAAGGCCAAGCAGGAGCAGATCATGCAGAAAGAAAAGGAGGCTGCCGAGCTGAAGCAGAAGTACTTTGGCCCGGAGGGAGAGCTCTTTAAGAAGCGTGAGAGCCTCATGTCGCCCATTCAGGAGGAAATTTACAATGCCGTGAAGGAAATCTCCGAGCTGCGCGGCTACAGTCTCGTGCTTGACCGCGCCTCCGACACCGCCATCATCTTTGGCTCGCCCAAGATAGACATCTCGAACGAGGTGCTGTCAAAGCTCGGGTACGGAAGATAGAATTTTTTAAGACGACAAGCATATTGCGCTGTTCGTTTACAAGGTAGAAATCAATAACAAATAAATCAATTAAAGACAATGAAGAAGTTAGTTTTAATGTTGATGCTGATGGCTCCTTTAGCCACTTTCGCACAGAAGTTCGGCACTGTCAACACCCAGAACATCATGCAGGCCCTGCCCGAGATTGCCAAGATTAACGGCGAGCTCGAGGCTCAGTCGAAGACCTATCAAAACGACCTAAAGAGCATGCAGGACGAGCTGCAGCGTCAGAGCGACGCCTATGAGCAGGGCAAGAGCACCATGAATGCCACTGCCCAGAAGCAGAAGGAGCAGGAGCTGCAGACGCTTTACCAGAAAATCCAGCAGACCTATCAGGACAACCAGCAGGCCCTGCAGAAGAAGCAGCAGGAGCTCATGCAGCCGGTTCTTACCAAGGTGCGCAACGCCATCAACAACGTTGGCAAGGCTGGCGGCTATACGTTCATCTTTGAGGACGGCGCAGCCGTATATACCGGCACCAACGTCGAGGACGTGACCTCGAAGGTGCAGGCCGAGATTTCCAAGATGAAGTAATCATGATTTCCATTACTCTCCATTGACGTGGAGAGACAGGTGAGGTCTCTCCAAAACGGGGTCTCACCTTTTATGGTATATATCCGTCACAACATGAAAAGATTGACTATCGCGCTTGCGCTCATGGCTCCGGCCGTGGTGGGCTTTGCCCAAAGTGTTGACGAGATGCCGCAGCCTTCGGTCTCACAGCCTCTCTCAGAGCCGGCACGGCCCCAGTCCGTTGACACCCGGCAGGATGGCGGGACACATGCGTCGGCTGCCGAGGCGCAGGCCTTGCGGTTCGGTTACCTGAGCTACGACACCGTGATGCATCGCCTGCCCGACTATGCCATTGCCTGCCGCAATCTTAAGAGTCTGAAGGAAAACTACGACGCTGAGATGAAGCGGGTCGAGGATGAGTTCAACACAAAGTATGAGTTCTTCCTGCAGGACCAGCGCAGCCTGGCACCGACAATTCTCCAGAAGCGGCAGGCCGAGTTGCAGGAACTCATGGAAAAGAACCTTGCCTTTAAGGAGAAGGCTCTCCAGTTGCTCAAGCAGGCTGAGGCCGATGCACTGGCACCCGTCCGCAAGAAGATTGACGCCGCCATCGGCCAGGTAGGCCTGCGCCTTGGACTGGCTTTCGTCCTCAACACTGACAACAACGCCGCGCCCTGGCTCAACCCTGCCCTTGGCATGGACGTCACCGATGCCGTGCTGCGCGCCGCACAGTAGGCAGCTTGCCGCTGCCGTTCAGCGGCTCTTTAAAGTCTCTTTATTATGCCAGAATCACATTCACCCCAATTGCCGCAGGCTCCGGGGCCTATCGGTGTCTTTGACAGCGGCTACGGCGGCCTCACCATCCTGCATGGCATACGCCAGCTGCTGCCGCAGTATGATTTCATCTACCTTGGCGACAACGCCCGCGCGCCATACGGCCCGCGCTCGTTCGACGTAGTCTATGAGTTCACGCGCGAGGCTGTATTGAAACTCTTTGAGATGGGTTGCCAGCTCGTCATCCTTGGCTGCAACACCGCGTCGGCCAAGGCGCTGCGCTCCATTCAGCAGAACGATCTGGCGCAGTGGGACCCTAACCGGCGCGTGTTGGGTGTCATCCGTCCTACGGCTGAGATTATCGGCCGCCTCACCCGCAACAATCATGTCGGCCTGCTGGCCACCGAGGGTACGGTGAAAAGCCGGAGCTACGAGCTGGAGATAGCCAAGCTGTGGCCCGACATTAAGGTTACGGGCCAGGCCTGCCCGTTCTGGGTGCCGCTCGTCGAGTACGATGAGGCCGACTCGCCGGGCGCTGACTACTTTGTCAAGAAGCGTATTGACCAGCTCATGAAAAAGGACCCAGACATCGACACCATCATTCTCGGTTGTACGCATTTCCCATTGCTTATGCCGAAGATATTGAAATATACGCAGCCCGGCGTGCGCATCGTACCTCAGGGTGAATACGTGGCCACGAGCCTCCGCGACTATCTGCGTCGCCACGACGACATGAACAGGCGCCTCACTAAGGGCGGCACGGTGAAGTATTACACCACCGAGAACCCTGACAAATTCAAGAAGAGCGCCACGGTCTTCCTCCACAAGGACGTTGACGTGGAGCATGTAGAGCTGAGTCCTGTCGACTAAGTAACCAAACTGAGGCCTCAGCCGTCGCCCTTAGGGCTGCGCGGCTGAGAACGCCTCCATAAAACACTACCATTATGCAAGAAACAAGACAAAACCGCATCTCGCGGCTGCTCCAGAAGGAGCTTGCCGAGATATTCCAGAGTCAGACCCGCAGCACGCGTGGCATACTGGTCAGCGTGACCCGTGTGCGCATCAGCCCCGACCTCAGCATCTGCACGGCTTACCTCAGCATCTTCCCCTCTGAGAAGTCGGAGGAGCTCATCGCCAACATCCGTGCCAACGAGAAGAGCATCCGCTATGAGCTGGGCCGCAGGGTGCACAATCAGCTGCGTATCATCCCGGAGCTGCGCTTCTTCATCGACGACAGCCTCGACTACATCGACCATATCGATGAACTGCTCAAGAAAGGATAGCCGCGGGGGCAGCCGTGTCTGATTTCATCTTAAATATTTGACATTGTAATGAACTTTCCCTTCTTCATTGCGCGTCGCTATCTGTTTTCAAAGAAGAAGACGCACGCCATCAACATTATCTCCCTGATATCTGTCGTCGGCGTGGCCGTGGCAACGACGGCGCTTGTCGTCGTGCTTTCTGTTTTCAACGGCTTTCAGGACCTGGTGGCCGGATTTTTCACCAATTTTGACCCGCAGCTGAAGGTGGTGCCTGTGAGGGGCAAGACCGCTCCGGCCAACGACCCCATTCTGACGCAAATCCGCCGTCAGCCTGAGGTTGAGGTGGCGACTGAGACGTTGCAGGATATGGCGCTGGCCGTGTTCAAAGACCGTCAGGCCATGGTCAACGTGATGGGTGTGGATGACAATTTTCCCGACCTGACGCATATCACCGAGATACTCTATGGCGACGGGCGCTTTGAGCTGCATACGGCCAACCTCGACTATGGAACGCCCGGTATACGTCTGGCCTCACAGCTTGGCACCGGCGCGCGCTGGGACGGCTATCTGCGCATTTATGCGCCGCGCCGTCAGGGGCAGCTTGACATGAGCAACCCCGAGGACGGCTTTGTCGTCGACTCCCTGCTGTCCACAGGTGTCGTCTTTGCCGTCAACCAGAGCAAGTACGACAAGAATTATATTCTCACGGGCATAAGCTTTGCCCGCAGGCTCTTCGACCGTGAGGGACAGCTGTCGGCGCTTGAGCTCCGGCTGAAGCCCGGGTCTGACTTCGATGCCGTGAAACGCCGCATGCAACAGATAGCGGGTACGAAATACCAGGTGCTTGACCGCTACGAGCAGCAGCAGGACACGTTCAAGATCATGAACATTGAGAAGTTCATGGCTTACCTGTTCCTCACGTTCATCCTTGTCGTGGCCTGCTTCAACATCATCGGGTCGCTGTCGATGCTCATCATCGACAAGAAGGACGATGTGGTCACGCTGCGCAACTTAGGCGCCACAGACCGTGACATCACGCGTGTGTTTATGCTTGAGGGGCGGCTCATCACTGTCATCGGCGCGGTGGCTGGCATAGCCGCCGGTCTGCTGCTTTGCCTGTTGCAGCAGCAGTTTGGCCTGGTGCGCATGGGTGATGCCGACGGCACGTTTATTGTCAATGCCTATCCCGTCAGCGTCCATTACTTTGACGTGTTGATAGTGTTTGTCACGGTCATTATTGCCGGATGGCTTGCCGTGTGGTATCCTGTGCGCTCTTTCAGCCGCCGGTTGCTCAGCCAGGCTGACAAATAATCAGGTTTCCATTCATGCTGAAAGGCCGCAGCCCTTGGGTATTGGTGTAGTGGCCGGCCTGGTGCCGGCCACCAGCCCTTGGTATGGCAATTCCTGCAGCATCCGCACTTGCGCAGGCCACGCCTTGCTACTGGCGGCAGGGTACGCGTTCATACCGGCGGTTGGATACGCGTTCATACCGGCGGCTGGTGGCCGGCACCA
>CABVDL010000089.1 GCA_902497035.1 uncultured Prevotella sp. | reverse complement strand
AAGGTCCAGTCCTTGAGGTTGGTAGAGGAGAAGAGCTTCATGTGCTGCTTCTCCGAGACGATGAGAATCCAGCGCTTTGTCGCCTCGTGCCAGATGATATGGGGGTCGCGGAAGTCGGGGATGTCGGAGGTCAGCACCGGGTTGTCGGCATATTTGGTGAATGTCTTTCCATTGTCGGTGCTGAAGGCCATGCTTTGGGTCTGTGACTGTCCGGCTGAGGTGTAGTAGGCCAGGACGGCACCCGGGCCAAAGCCGGCGGCGTTGGCAGAGTCAACGACGGCGCAACCGCTGAAGATGGTGCCGAGCGCGTCGGGCTCGATGGCGTCGCCCTGGAACGTCCAGTGGATGAGGTCGGTTGAGGTGGCGTGTCCCCACGTCATGTTCTCCCATGTTGAGCCAAAGGGATTGCGCTGGTAGTAGAGGTTCCAGACACCGTCCTTGTAGAACAATCCGTTGGGGTCGTTCATCCAGCCGTAGGCCGGCGTGTGGTGATAGAGTGGGCGGAACTTCTCGTGGTTTGACAGGTCGAGCGTGTCTGTCGTGCGCATGAGCTTCCAGCAGGCCATGTCGCTTGTGGCCATTTTGCTGGCAGAGGCACTTGAGCCGCTGCGGTTGAGGTTGATATCTAAAAGCACCGTTGTCTCCTTGTCGTATCGGAGAGACAGCGGAACGTAGTATTCTGCCTTGTTGGCGGCCAACCGGACATTGAGTTCCTTGACCACTTGGTTGTTGCTTATCACGCGGATATGCGATGCCTCCTCGCTTTCCTCGACGGGCAGCAGCAGGAAACGATTGTCGGCCGGAACGCGCAGCATGACGTGACTGTCGCTGAGCAGCCGGGGCTTGAGTGCCGGTGTTGGGGCGGCGAGAAGAGTGCCTGAGAAGAAAAAGAGTAGGGCGGAGAGTATAGAATGGATGTTCATCAGTTTGTTTTTGGGTTGTTGATAAAAATGAAGTGGACGCTTGGACGGCTTCTGAAGCTATTGGGGTAACTCTCAACGGCCGTCAGCGTCCACTTCATCACTGTGTTAAGGATGTATCCATTAGCTATGAGCCAATGGCCGGACGGTGCCTGACCTTATTGATCGTTGCCTTTAGTGCTTGGGCTTTCCTCGTCGTCCCACGCCACGAACCGCTTCGCGTGGAATGTCCCGGAATAGGTTCCGTTGCCTTTAGTTATCGTAATGTCGCTGCTTGCGAGCAAGCTTTGCCCCCCCAAAATTGGGCGGACTTTGGCGATGGGCTTTTTATAGGAGCTTCTCATTTTACAATTACCTTTTTATGATTGACGATGTAGATGCCTTTCTGCAGGTTGTTGCGGTTGACGCGAGTGCCGTTAAGCGTGTAGTATTGACCGTCGGCTGCTGCATTCCCGTTGCTGTTGACGGTGTTGATGCCAGTTGTCCCGGCGATGGCGAAAGCCACTTTCGCTGCATTCACCGTCTCGCTGAGATAGGCGTGGAAACTGTTGAGTGTTGCGCCTTTGGCTCCTTTCTGGAAAGTCTGGTCACCGATGCCCCATTTGCCTTCGCCGTCGGTCACGGCATAAACGCCTTTGAGCAGGCCGTCAGCCAGCGATGCCGGTGTGGCCTCAATGGTCTTGTTGGTGAACGCCTGCGATGTGGAGGTTGTCGTGCCGCTCAGGATGTAAGGCACATTTGCCGACGCATTCTCCACCGTGTTGAACGTAACGGTCTCGGTGTCGCCGTCGTTTGAGGTCGAGGAGTACTTGGCTACGGCAGTAGCGCCCAGCTCTGAGGCGGTGAAAGCGAAGGGCAGGCACACCGTGTTGTAGCCCGAAGCCAACTCACGTGTCACCTCTACATTGTCAGCCGTGAAGCCTGTGGGAGCTGCGAAAGCGTAGCCCTCGTTGAGCACGAGCTTTGAGACCTTGCCGCCCGACACCATGTTGTCGCCGTCGAAAGCGTCGTCGGTATAGACAATGATGTTGGGATTGACGCCCTCGAAAGCATTGTAGGCATCCTTGACACGGGCTCCCTGTAGGTTGACGGATGTGGCAGAGGCACTCAGTTTGGCAGCCAGCGTGCTGAAATCGTTGTATTCAACTTTCTTCCAGTCGCCGTCAGTGTTCTGGCAGTCGCCTTTCATCCATGAGCCGGTAAGCGTCAGCGCACCCGTCAGCGTGCCGTTCTCAATCTTTGACAGTTCCGTGCCGTTGACCATGGGCAGCGGCTCTATCTCGACGTTGTCAATATACACGTCCTCGTCGGCAGCAACGTTATCGGTGGAAGCCGTGATTGAAATTACGCCGGGATGGTCGTTGAGCGCAGTGTTGGTGGAGAAGTCAAACACCACTTTTTGCCACTGTCCGTTGCCCCCATACCAGGCTGCCGTCTTTTCCCAATACTTGGAAGCGTCGTCATCGGTGGGGTCGGACAGCTCAATCTGCACGTTGGTGTTGTTGGTCATTTTAATCATGAGGGAGACGCGGCGGTTGCCTGCCAGGTCGGGCTTTATCCAGTCGCGGAATGGAATCTTCACCACCTTTGAGCCGGATTTCATCGTAAACTTCAGACACTTCGATGAGGTGTTGATGCCGGTCTGGTCGGGATTGCTCACCACCGTCGGCGTGCCGTCGTCCCAGCATCCGCCTTGGGTTCCCAACTCATAGGACTCTCCATCCCACAGCACGGTTTGAGAGAAACCGTTGGCCGCCATAAACAAAACGGCTGCCGTTAGTAAAATTTTCTTCATAATTGAATGAAATTAAAATGTTGAACATCGGCGGGGACACTGCCCCGCCGTAATGATGGATTTCTCAAAGAGGTCGTTAGTATTGGCGCACCTCGACGTTGCTCACCGCTATGCCGCCTCCATAGCAGTCGATGCTCCAGCAGTTTTTCTGAATGCCATAGATGCGGCCGGTGTAGGAAGCCACGTCGTTGACATAGACCACGCAGACGCTGTTGTCGGTATAGACGGTCACGTTGTAGGTGTTGTCGGCCGGTCGGTCAAATGCGTAGCCGTCGGCTCCGGCGATAAATCCGATGCCTTTCTGCCCGCCCTGCTCAAAGTTGATTTTGCGCCTGCTGTCACTCTCGGGGTTGACGATGATGGAATAGTATTTCTCGGAGTCGCTGCCTCTGACAAGTGATAGCCCGAATCGGTCGGTGTTGCCAGTGGTCTTCACGGTGAAGGAGATGCGGTTGCAGGAGCCTAAGCGGCTGAAGAGTATGCTTGAATTGCCTGAAAGGCTGAAGTTGTTGTCGCCCTGTCTCACCACGTTCTCGCTCATGGAATCGACCGTCAGCGTCTGCACCTTATTATATTTAGTGCTCAGTGCGGGCACCTCGCCCAAGGTGAGCGAGCCGTCGGCGTGCTGTATGAGTCGGTGCATGACAAGGTTGCCGGCCCATTCTGGCTCATTGGGATAGGCGCCTACGGCTGTATTGTCGTTGCCCGGCCGCGTGGGACACCAGCCCCAAAGATAGCGGTTGGTGCCGTCGGATGCCGTCTTGCCCGCATAGAGGGCGCGGCTGTCGAGGAAGCCCTCGTGGCTGTCGGGCCACAGGCCGGCGTCGTTGGCGGTGCAGGCCTTAAGCTCCTCAAGCGTCTTTCCCTTGAAATACTGCACACGGCGCACGGCAGCGTGCATCTCGCTGTACACCAGATACCACCAGTCGCCCATTTTGAACACGTCGGGACATTCGTAGAATCGGTCCCACATCATGTTCATGAAACGCCCGTTTCTGGTCCAGCTGCGCAGGTCGGAAGAGACAAATTCGGCCAGCGTTCCCTTGCTGTTGGCATAAGTCGAGACTATCATGTGCCACTTTCCGTCGTCGCCCTTGAACACGAAGGGGTCGCGGAAGTCGGAGCGGCTGTAGCCGTAGTCGGAGCCGCGCAGCAGGAACGTGCGGCTCTTGCTCCAGGTCTTGAAGTCGGGCGAGGTGGCCATCATCACGGCCTCGGCGCACTCATCGGCCGTGGGCTGGTACTTGTTGCCCGTGTAGAAGGTATAGTAGAGACCGTCGGCATCGTTGTATACCGTCGAGCCGGTACCCAGAGCGGCATCCTGCTCCTTGAGTCCGCCGCAGGAAATCAGCTCTCCCAGTGACTTGTAGCTGGAGCCGTCGGTGGTTTCCACGCCCCAGATGGGGTGGTAGGTGCCGGCCTGGTTGGGGCGGAAGTCCTGCAGGTAGAGTATCTTGAAGTTGCCGGCCTTAGGGTCGTAGAAAGGCATGGGGTCGCCCACATAGCCCACGGATGGCTTATAGTAGGTTGCCATCGACTGTGCGTCGCTTGAGGCGAAGTAGGTGTCTGTTGACCAGTCTTTTGCCTCTACGGTGTCGTCGCTTTCGCTGCAGGCCGTCATGGCCAGCGCGGCAACCATTGCGGTAGCAAATATTATTGATTTCATTCTTTTCGGAGTTATTTGTTCATAAGATAGTTGAATGCATTCTGGGTCATCCTGGCCACGTTGGCGTGATAGACCTCGTCGGCGACGGGATCTACGCTGTACCAGTCGTAGCAGCCTGAGCCGATGCAAAGGATGCGGCCCTTAGCGCCATTGGCAGGGAACTCCCAGGCCACGATGGCCCCGTCGCCACCGTAGGCGAGGTCAATGCCTCCCGTATTGTTGCGCCACGTCTGGTAGTCGGCGTAGCCACCCCAGTTGGAGCCTATGTGCCATTGTGCCGTAGAGTTGGTGATGCGGTAGCCCGCGTCGCAGGTATAAACGGCGTTGGGCTCTCCGTCTTTCATCAAGAGGTTTTGGAACAGTGGGTGGCTTGTGTGTCCCTTGATGGAGAAGCTCCACGGCCCTGTCACGGTCTCGGCCTCGCTCTCAGCCTGTCCCCAGCAGTTGTTGGGGCAGGCATTGTTGGCCACGGCGCCAATCTCTGCCGGCATGTTGGTAGCGTAGCGGGTGAAGAGGAAGGAGCCGCCGTTGTTGTAGTAGTCGCGCAGGGCGACGGCCGCATTGACGGCCTCCGGCGCGGCAGTCTCGAAGGCATTCTTCCCATCTACGCCACCATCTTTGTGGAAATGCCACCAGATGACCTTGCACTCGGACAAATCTACGCTGCCGTTCCTTATGTCGTCAAACGAGGCGTAAAGCGAATTTGGAATGTTGGCCAGCATCCAGCTGCATGCGGTTTTCTCCTCGATGTTCAGCTGGTCCATCGACTGTGCCAGTCCCACATACACGGCCGACGGCTTTCCGATGGCCGTCACGGTGACGGTGTAGGTGGCTGAGGCAGTGTTGTTTGTTACGGTGTAGGCCACTGGATGGGTGAAATCGGTCGGCACGCCGCTCTCGGGCGATACGGTGGCGTTGGCGCTGCAGACGATGGTTGGTGTCAGACTGGACAGATTGAGCGTGTTGGGCACATAGACGGAGATGGTCTTCTCTGCCTCGTTGATGACGCCGACGTAAGAGCCGTTGATCTTGAATGACGTGATCTTGGCCTCGTCGTGCTGGGCGCTGATGGTCCAATCGAGAAAGACATCGCCGTTGGTGACGTGCATGGTATGCGGCGTAAGCAGGTTGAGGGCGTCGCCTTCGGCCAGGTCGCTTTTTGCTCCGCTGCTCAGGGTAAGAGCCGTCAGCTTCATGTTGCTGACGTCGTAGGTCTCCGGCACGCGCACCGTGACGGTGCGGGCAGCCTTGTCGATGATGCCCTCGTAGCCGTCGGCAGCCAGCGACTCAATGTCGCAATTGCCGTCGAGCAAGAGGTCGGACGTGTTGGAGTCGCTGCATGCGGTAACGGCCAACAGGGTGAGGGCTGCGTATATAATAGCGAAAAACTTTGTTCTCATGATTACCATTCTCCTATGTTTTGGGTGTAGTGACCATTGGATGCCGCAATCTGGGCATACGGGATGGGCAGGTATTCGTTTTTGTTCTTTGTGAAATGAGCCGCGCTGTAGATGGAGCAGTCGTTGGCCTCCTCAGCGTAGTACTTGTTGATGACGCTGTCGGCCTCTCCCCATCTCACGAGGTCGAAGAAGCGCTCGCACTCCATTCCCATCTCCAGACGGCGCTCCATCTTGACTATTTTCAGGGCCTGGGCCTGGTCGTAGGTGCCGTTGTAGGTAGAGATGCTCATCTTTACGCCATAGTCGCTCTGGTAGTTGGCGATGACGCTTGTGCTTTGTTTGGCGCGCTTGCGCAGCTGGTTGACCAGGCTGATGGCCTCGCCGATGCGTCCGTCGTTGAGCTGGACCAGTGCCTCGGCGCGCTCAAGCAACACGTCGGCATAGCGGAAGACGATGCGGTTTTCGGACGTTCCCCACCAGGAGCCTTTGATGAGATAGGTGCCGACAAGGTCGGGATCAA
Source organism: uncultured Prevotella sp. (assembly GCA_902497035.1). Classification (GTDB taxonomy): domain Bacteria; phylum Bacteroidota; class Bacteroidia; order Bacteroidales; family Bacteroidaceae; genus Prevotella. The sequence continues at coordinate 4,448 of CABVDL010000089.1, read as the reverse complement.
CATTCTGCTTCAGCGTGACGTAGTGTCCGTAAAGGCCGTTGGAGCGGCTCCAGGTGCTGCTTTCGTCCATCATGTACTTTGGGTTGAACTCGTAGGGCAGTCCCGGTATGCCCACCGTGAGAAACAGACGCGGGTCGGCATAGTCGGTGGCCTTGTCGTAGTCTTTCTGGTTGAAGGTGTCAAGCAACGGCAGTCCGTCGGCTCCTGTGCGGTAGGCATTGACAAGGTTTTGGCTCGGTTTGTAGAAGTCGCAGCCACCGTCGGTCACGCCGGGAATGTTGGGAACAATCAGTCCATAGCTCCAGTTTAGGTTGCCGTATTTGGTGCCATCGTTTCTCGAGTACTGCATTGCCCAGATGCTCTCCTTGCCGTTCTCAAACTGCTCTTCGGGCCGGAAGTTGTTGTGGAAGTCGCTTTCCAGTCCGAATCCGCCGGCCTTATAGATGGCGGGGTCGCTGTATTCCACGACCTTTGCCAGGTCGTCCTTGTTGATGCTTGTCACTTGGTTGGTGTTGGCATCGTCCTGATGATAGGCCTTGTAGAGATAGGCCTTGGTGAGGAAAGCTGCGGCTGCGGCTTTCGTGGGACGGCCCTTGTCGGCCTGGGTTACGGGCAGCACCTTGTAGGCATCCTCAAGGTCGTCGATGATGAGCTGCCAGCCCTCGTCGTTGGTATACTGGCGGTTTGACAGCTCGTTGTACTGTTCTGTCGTGATGTTTTCGTCCATCACGAAAGGAATGTTCTTGTAAAGTCTCTTGAGAAGGAAGTGCCCGTAGGCGCGCAGAAACTTCATCTCGGCAATGCGCTCGCTCTTCAGGGGATAGGAGGCCTCGTCGGTCTGCTTGAGCAGTGCGATGGCCGTGTTGACGCGTGAGATGCAGTTGTATAGCCGCTGCCACATGTCGCTGATGTTCCAGTTGGTGGTAAGTATGCCCTGTGAGATCTCCAGCTGGTGGAAGACGTCTCCGTCGCTTGTTCCGTTGCCACCCTTATAGGCGTCATCGCTGCGCACGTCGTAGTTCCACATGGAGAACGAAGAGTTGATGTCCTCGGCCGAAATCCATGTGGCGTAAGCAGAAATGACGAGATTGTCGACATATTCTGACGATTTCACCTCATCGTCGGTAAGCACGCCCTGCGGCTTCTGGTGGTCAAGAAAGTCGGAGCAGCCTGTCAGCAACAGACCCATGGAAAGCGTTGCCATGTATATTATCTTCTTCATTGTTGTATTGGCGTAAAGTGTTAGAAAGTTACATTCAGACCGAAGGTGATGTTCAAAGGTATGGGGTAGCCGTAGTTGGGATTTTCCGGATCGACCCCCGTAAAGCTTGAGGAGTGGATGGTGAGCAGGTTTTGAGCGCTGAGATAGAAGCGCAGGCGCTGCATGTAGAGCTTCTTGGCAAGGCTCTCTGGTACGTTGTATCCGAGCTGGATGGTGCGCAGCTTCACAAAGGAGCCGTTCTCAACCCAGTAGGATGATACGCGCTTCTCATTGTTGTTGTCGCTAAGGGAGAGCGCGGGGATGTTGCTGCTGTTGTTGGCCGGTGTCCACGCATCGAGCAGCCGTGTGCCCTTGTTGAGGAAACCGATGTTCAGACCGGCCCAAATGTCGGTCTCTTTCTTCAGGTCGGAGATGACATCCACGCCTTGCACGCCTTGCCAGAACATAGACAAGTCAAACTGTTTGTATTGCAGATAGATGTTAAGTCCGTAGGTGAAGTCGGGTACGGGGTTGTAAATCCAGTCCTGGTCGGCCTCGGTGATGGCTCCGTCATGGTTGAGGTCTTTCCATCGAATGCGGCCGAGTCCGGCACCCTCCTGCGTGGCGTGATTGTCGATTTCCTCCTGGCTCTTGAAGATGCCGTCGGCGACATATCCCACCTGTGCGCCCATCGGGTGGCCTATGACGCTCTTCACGCCATTGCCGCCAAAGGTGCCGTTGGCCGCCACTGTGGCAGGCAGTTTAGTAATCTTGTTGCGGTAGGTGCCGATGTTGCCGGTGATGTCGTACTTCAGGCCCCATTTGGTGTTCTTGCGGTAGCCGACGTTGAACTCCACGCCCTTGTTCACCATCTCACCGGCGTTAATCCACTGTGAGCTGCCTTCTCCCATGGCGGCAATGCCTGCCATCTGCACGAGGATGTTGGTGGTCTTCTTGTCGTACCAGTCGAGTGTGCCGTAGAGGGAGTTGCCGAAGAGCGTAAAGTCGATGCCGAGGTTGGTCTGCGTCGTGGTTTCCCACTTGATATCGTTGTTGCCGATCTGGTCGCGCTTGAAGCCGGAGGGCAGTGTCTGTCCGCCGTTTGATCCGGTGATGTCGTAAGAGGTGCCGTAGCTCTGTCCGCCGTTCTCATTGACACCGTAGTTGCTCACGTAGATGGTGTAGCGGGCAATGTTTGATATTTCCTGGTTGCCGGTCTGTCCCCATGATGCGCGCAGCTTGAGGTCGTCAATCCATTTGACCTGGCTCAAGAACTTCTCCTGGCTCATGCGCCAGCCCAGTGAGAAGCTGGGGAAGGTGGCATAGCGGTTGTTCTTGCCGAAACGGCTTGAGCCGTCGTAGCGCAGCGTGGCCGAGGCGAGGTATTTGTCGGCATAGGAGTAGTTGGCCTTTCCGAAGAACGACACGAGCGAATAGCCCTCTCCGCCGCCGTAGGCCTGCGCCGTTCCCGTGCCGGCACTGGGCCACATGTAGTTGGTGTTGAGCATGATGAAGCCCTCCTTGTAGCCTGAGAAGTTGGAGTCGTCCTCGCGATTGACTTCCATGCCGCCCAATATGTCGAAGCGGTGCTTGTCTTTTGCGTAGTTGTAAGTGGCCACGGCGTTCCACATCCACTTTGTCCAGTGTTCCTGCTTCGCCTCTACGGCATTGGTCGTAGTAGCCATTGTACCCTCTGTGATGGGGTAGGTGAAGATGCGCTGCTGCTTCTGCGAATAGTCGAGTCCGAACGTCGACCTGACGTTGAAGCCCTTGAAGAGGCTCAGATTGACGTAAGCGTCGCCGAAGGCCCTCCAGTAGGTGTAGCGGTTGTCGGCGTTGCGGTTGAGTCTGGCCACGGGGTTCTCGCGGTCGGGGTAGCCGCCCACAGGACCGGCGTAGCCGCCGTCGGTGGTATAGACCGGCAGCGAGGGATTGAACTGCAGCACGTTCTCAAGGAAGCCACCGGGCGCCTGAACCTCCGACGTGCGGTTGAGGCTGAAATGCTCGCCGACGGTCAGCACGTCTTTGATGACATTGTATTCAGAGTTCATGCGTGCGGAGAAACGCTCGAAGTCGGATGTCTTGATGATGCCGAGGTTCTTGTAGTAGCCCAGGGAGAAAAAGGAGTTGCCGCGCTCGGAGCCATTGCTCACGGCGACATTGTAGTTCTGAATGATGCCCGTGCGCGTGGTCTCGTCGAACCAGTCGGTGTCGGCCGCAGGCGTCTTGCCGGCCGCGTCGAGGTGTTTCGACATGCTGATGGCGTTGAGCTGAGGATAGCCTGAGGCATTGTAGCCCCAGTCGTAGTGGTAGCCCAAGCCGTTGGTGTTGGGGTCGAGACCGTCGTTGACGTAGGCCTGCCACATCACCTGCCCATACTCCTTGGCGTTGAGCACATCCATCTTGTGGGCATACATAGAGGCGGCGACGGAGGCATCGAGGTCGATTTTAATCTTCCCGTTTTTGCCCTTCTTGGTGGTGATGATGATTACACCGTTGGCCGCGCGACTGCCATAGATGGAGGCTGAGGCGGCATCCTTGAGTACCTGAATGCTCTCAATGTCGCTGGCATTGAGCTCATGCATTCCGGCTTTGGTCGGAACTCCGTCGATGATATAGAGCGGGTCGTTGTTGTTGAGTGTCCCCACGCCGCGGATGCGCACCGTGGCGGCTCCTGACGGTGAGCCGTCGGCCGTGATGTTCATGCCGGGTACTCTGCCCTGCATGGCTTTCATGGGGTTGTTCTCATTCTGTTTTGACAGCTCATCGACATTGACCACGGAGATGGCTCCCGTGAGGTCGGCCTTGCGCTGCACCTGATAACCCGTTACCACCACTTCGTTGAGGTCGTTGGCTGCCTCCTTAAGCTGAATTTTCATGCCGTCGGAGGCTTTCACCTGCATGGTGTTGTAGCCAATGTAACTGATGGATAGGGTAGCGCCTTTGCTTACCCCGATGGAGAAATTTCCATCGATGTCGGTCACCGCGCCTACCTTAGTGCCCTCGGCCTGGATGGAGGCACCTATGACAGGCTCGTTGTGTTCGTCAGTGACCACACCGTGGATTACGGCGTTCTGTGCCCAAGAGGCTACACTCAGCGTGCAGAGTGCAAAGCCAAGCACAATCTTTTTTACGTCTGACATAATGTGAGTTTTTAGATTTTTTATTATTGGTGTCCGCTAAAACCTGAAAAGTGTGACCAAAATTAAGGCTGAATTCCTCGCTTGGAATCCAGCCTTTTTGTGTT
>CABVDL010000088.1 GCA_902497035.1 uncultured Prevotella sp. | reverse complement strand
AACGTGCGACCTCCAGGTTATGAGCCTGGCGAGCTACCAACTGCTCCACTCCGCGATGTTTCCAACACTCTGACGGTTGCCGTATATGCTCATCCGTTCTTAGTGTTTCCTTGTTTGCGTGTGCAAAGGTACAACGTTTTTCCTTAATGTGCAAATAAAAAGGCGGATTATTTGCATGGGAAACGGATGTTTAATGATTTATATCAATTAATCGGCCGAATATTTGCCGATTTAAGATAAAAACAATAACTTTGCACACGCATTAAGGTTGTGCAATATAGTTGTTATCAACATATGTCAATATCAAAGACAAGGCAGAAACTGATTGATGTGGCGCGGCAGCTGTTCGCCAAGAACGGGCTCAACGGCACGACAATGAACGACATTGCCCAGGCTTCGGGCAAAGGCCGCCGCACGCTTTACACCTACTTCAAGCGTAAGGACGATGTTTATTATGCCGTCATCGAGTCGGAGCTGGAGCGGCTCAGTGACAAGCTTGACGAGGTGGCCTCGAAGAAGATACGTCCGCAGGACAAGATTATCGACCTCATTTACACGCATCTGACGATGATCAAGGAGACTGTTGTCAGGAACGGCAACCTGCGCGCCGAGTTTTTCCGTAATATCTGGACGGTGGAGAAAGTGCGCAAGAACTTCGACGAGGACGAGATGGAGCTGTTCCGCAAGGTCTACGCCGAGGGTAAGGCCGACGGTGAGTTTGATATCGACAACGTGGAGCTGGTGGCAGACATCACACATTATTGTATTAAGGGTCTGGAGGTGCCGTTCATCTACGGTCGTCTTGGTCATGGCCTCACCGAGGAGACCAGCCGGCCGCTGATAGCGAAGATTGTATATGGTGCGCTGGGCAACAAGGTGCCGGGGCTTCGGTAGTACGGTACTGTGAGTGTTAAAAATCTGAGGTTTGTGCCGGGCATCCTTGGCCGGGAGCCAAAACTGTTGTATTTTTGCAGAATAGTAAAGTTTTAATTATATAAACAGACAATCATGGGATTATTACAAGGTAAGACAGCCCTCATCACGGGCGCAGCGCGTGGCATTGGTAAGGCCATCGCAATGAAGTTTGCCAAGGAGGGTGCCAATATCGCCTTCACTGATTTGTTCATCGACGAGGAGCATGGCGGCCTGGCCACGGAGCGTGAGATACAGGCGCTCGGCGTGAAGGCCAAGGGCTATGCCAGCAATGCGGCTGACTTCGCACAGACTGCCGAGGTTGTGGCAGAGGTGCTGAAGGAGTTCGGTACCATTGATATCCTGGTCAACAACGCCGGTATCACGAAAGACGGTCTGATGCTGAAGATGACCGAGCAGCAGTGGGATGCCGTACTCAACGTCAACCTTAAGAGCGCGTTCAACTTCATTCATGCCGTAACGCCCGTCATGATGCATCAGAAGAGCGGCTCCATCATCAATATGTCATCTGTCGTCGGTGTCCACGGCAATGCTGGCCAGTGCAACTATGCCGCCTCCAAGGCAGGTCTGATTGCACTTGCCAAGAGCATCGGCCAGGAGATTGGTCGCCGCGGCGTGCGTGCCAACGCCATTGCCCCCGGCTTCATCGACTCGGCCATGACACGTGCCCTGCCCGAGGACATCCGCAAGGAGTGGGTGAAGAACATTCCGCTGCGCCGTGCCGGTACGGTGGACGACATCGCCAACGTGGCCACGTTCCTCGCCTCCGACCTGTCGAGCTATGTCACGGGTCAGGTCATTCAGGTCGATGGCGGCATGAACATGTAAGGCATGCGGCCCGTTTACGAAGACAATCATATTATTATCGTTTTCAAGGAGAGCGGCGAAATCGTGCAGGGCGACAAGACCGGCGACCGTCCGCTCTCGGAAACGGTGAAGGATTATATCAAGGCGAAGTACCACAAGCCGGGCAACGTTTTTCTCGGCGTGGTGCATCGCCTTGACCGTCCCGTGGCCGGACTCGTCGTCTTTGCCCGCACAAGCAAGGCCCTGGCGCGGCTCAATGAGATGTTCCGGCGGGGCGACATTCACAAGACTTATTGGGCCATCACGAGGCAGGTGCCGTCGCAGCCCGAGGCGACGCTCACCAGCTGGATTGTGCGCAATGAGCGGCAGAACAAGAGCTATGCCTGTGACCATGAGGTGCCGGGCAGCAAGAAGGCCGTGCTGAGTTATCGTGTCATCGGCCATTCTGACCGCTACCATCTGTTAGAGGTTCATCTGATGACCGGCCGGCATCACCAGATTCGCTGTCAGTTGGCCAGTATCGGCTGTCCCATCAAGGGTGACCTGAAATACGGGGCTGAGCGCAGCAACCCTGACGGCAGCATCTCGTTGTTGTCTCACGAGATGACGTTTGTCCACCCGGTCTCAAAGGAGACCGTCCACGTGGTCTCGCCGTTGCCTGACGACAAGCTGTGGAAGGCGTTGGCGCCGGACGAGCCTTAGCCTGTGGCATGCGTGAGGTGCGGGGCAGGACTTTGACAAGAAGCAAATAGAGAAAAAACAAACATTTCTTTAGCAGAAACGCAGCGGTCTGCGTTTTTTTTATTTACTTTGCATGAAGAATATTGGCTGAATGCAATCTATGAAGAAAGTCCTCAAGTGGAGTGGGGCCGCAGCAGGCTCCCTCGCGGTGCTGTTTCTGCTCCTTTGCCTGCTTTTTTATTTTCCGCCCTTCCAGCGTTGGGCGGTGCGGCAGGCCGCCCGCATCGCATCGGAAAAGTCGGGCATGCAGATCAGTGTGGGCTATGTGCGTTTGGCTTTCCCTCTTGACTTGTCATTGGAAAACGTCAAGGCACTTGAACCCAATGACTCACTGCGTGGTGTCAACGACACGGTGGCCGACATGCGCCGTATGGTGGCCTCCGTGCAACTGTGGCCGTTGCTGCACAGGCAGGTGATGGTTGACGAACTGTCGCTCAGCCAGGTGAAGGTCAACACCACGCATTTCATCAGTAATGTGAGGATAGCCGGCCAAGTGGGTGAGCTGCGGCTCAAGGCCCACGGCATTGACCTCAGCCGCGAGCATGTGCGTGTCAACACGGCACTGCTGCGCGATGCCTCGCTCTTGGTGGAGCTTGCCGACACGGCCAAGCCCGACACCACGCCAAGCTCTAATTTCTGGAAAATCAATGTCGATGCCATCCGTCTGGAGCGCGTGGGCTTTGCCCTACGTACGCCGGGCGACACTATTGCCGTGAAGACTTTCATGGAGCGCACTGATGCCCGCGGCGTTTATCTTGACCTTTACAAGAGCCTTTATTCCGTAGCCCATATCGACTGGACCGGCGGGTCGCTCGCCTACGACCAGACCTATGCGCCTCATGGTGCCGGATTTGACCCCAGCCACATCAGCCTGTCCAATCTCACACTGAAGGCCGACTCATTCTTTTTCTGCAGTCCCAGGCTCAGCCTGCGGTTGCGCAATGGCATCTTCCACGAGCGCAGCGGCTTGGCGGTCAGCGGTCTGAGCGGCCCGTTCTCTATGGACAGCCTGCAGCTGGCCCTGCCGGGGATGAGGCTGCGCACGCCGTCGTCTGATTTGCTTGTCCGCTTCCGCATGGATAAGGATGCCTTTGCCGATGCCCGTCCGGGCAGCTTCAGTGCCACGCTCAGCGGCTCCGTAGGGCGGCAGGACATCATGACGCTGGCCTCGGCGATGATGCCAAAGGTCCTTGTCAATGCGTGGCCGCGCGTGCCGCTCATCGTCAATGCCGACCTCGGCGGCAACCTGCAGCGGCTTCACCTGCGGCGGCTCTACCTCAGCCTGCCCTCGGTGGCTAAGGTCAATGCCGACGGCTTCTTGTCCAATCTCACGGGCAAGACCCTGCGGGCCGGCCTTAATGTCAATGCCACGGGTCAACGGCTTGGCTTTGTCAACCGTCTCATGCCGCACGGTGTAGCCTCTGTCGTCCGCATCCCGGACGGTCTGTCGTTCCGCGGCCGTGTCAATGTGGACGGTGACCGCTACGCCTCACGTTTCGTGGCCTCACAGGGCGGCGGCTCGCTCAGCGGAAACGTCAGTCTTGACGCACGCCGCATGGCCTACAGTGCCCGCCTCTCGGCCCGTCGTCTGCCGTTGTCCCATTTCCTTGTCCACCAGCCCATTACTCCCTTCACGGGCACCGTCACGGCCAGCGGTGCCGGCACCGATGTCATGTCGCCCCGCACCCGCGTCAATGCGGTGGCCCACGTCAAACAGTTGCATTATGACCGCTACGACCTCAACAACATCAAACTTACTGCCAACATCGGCGGCGGACGCATCAAGGTGGACGCCGACTGCGCCAACCCGATGGTCAAAGGGCTGCTCAGCCTCGATGCCCTCACCCACGGGCGCATGATGGAGGCGACCATCGGCTGCGATGTCAGTCACGCCGACTTGCGCAGGCTTGGTGTGACCGAAGACTCCTTGGCGGTCGCGCTGTGCGGCCACGTCGATGTGGCCACCGACCTCAGACAATATTACAGGGTGCAGGGGCTGTTGAGCGACATCACCGTGCTGCAGAACAAAAAGTTCTACCGCCCCAACGACCTCGTACTTGACATCCTCACGCGCCGCGATACCACGCATGCCGTGGTCGACTGCAACGATTTCCACCTCAACCTCAATGCCCGTGGCGGTTACGAACCGCTGCTCGGCAGCTTCAACCGCCTCATGACCGAGGTGCGGCGACAGCTCAAGGCACGCACCATCGACCAGGAACGCTTCTTCCGTTTGTTGCCCACGATGCGCCTTTATGTCTCGTCAGGCAGCGACAACTTCATCATGCGCACGCTCCGCCACTTTGGTGCCAGCGTCGGCAGCCTGCTGGTCGATATGACCTCATCGCCTGCCGGCGGCATCAACGGCTCGGCTTTCGCGGGACGGCTGGTCGTTGACAGCATCCCCATTGACACCGTCAGCCTTAAAGTGGCTACGGCCGACAACAGAGAGATGACCTACAATCTTGATGTTGAGAACCGTCCGGGCAATCCATCATACGTGTTCCATGCCCTCCTCGACGGCGGCGTCACCGGACACGGCACGTGGATGAAACCCCGCATCTACGACGCAAAGGGCCGTCTGGGCATCGCCCTGGGACTCATGGCCTCCGTGCATGAGCATGGCGTGAGCGTCCATCTCTATGGTGACAAGCCCATCCTCGGCTACAAGGAGTTTGCCGTCAACGACAGCAACTACATCTATCTTGGCGACGACCGCCGCGTGCGTGCCAACATGAAGCTGCGGGCTGACGACGGCATGGGCGTGCAGATTTACAGCAACGACGACAATACCGACGCGCTGCAGGATGTCACGGTAGGCCTCCATCAGTTCAACCTCGGGCAGGTGCTGTCGGTCATCCCCTATGCTCCCGATGTGAAGGGCATCATGGACGGCGACTTCCACCTCGTGCAGACTGCCGACCAGCTGAGCGTCTCCTCGTCGGTCAGTGTCGACGGACTTACCTATGAGGGCAACCCCATGGGCAACGTCGGCACCGAGTTCACCTATATGCCGAAATCTGACGGCAGCCACTATGTTGACGGCATCATCACGCGCGACGGCGACGAGATAGGCACGCTCACCGGCACCTACTATTCGGCCGGCAAGGGCGTCATCGACGCGTCTTTGGCCCTCAACCGCATGCCTATGTCCTATCTCAACGGTTTCATTCCCGACAAGCTTATCGGCTTCAACGGCTATGCCGAGGGAACGGTGAGGCTCAAGGGCTCGACGGCCACGCCCGACGTCAACGGAGAGCTCTACCTCGACTCGTGCCATATGTACAGCGAGCCCTACGGCGTGAGCCTGCGCTTTGCCAACGACCCCGTGGCCATCAAGGACAGCCACATCGAGTTTGAAAACTTTGAGGTGTTTGCCAACAATGACAGTCCGCTTAACGTGCAGGGGTCACTCGACTTCTCCGACCTCAGCCGCATGGCGCTCAACGTCAGGATGCGCACGGAGAACTTCGAGCTCATCGACGCCAAGGAGACGGCACGGTCGGAGGCCTTCGGCAAGGCGTTTGTCAATTTCTACGGAACGATGAACGGACTCATCGACAACCTGAAGATGCGCGGCCGCGTCGACGTGCTTGGCACGACTGACCTGAAATACAACTTGAAAGACTCGCCGCTCACCACCGACGACCAGCTCAAGGACCTCGTTGAGTTCACCTCGTTTGCCGACACCACAGCCGACGTAGTCAACCGCCCGCCGGTCACCGGCCTCGACATGGACCTCTCGGTCAACATCGATGAGGGTGCCCACGTCGACTGCTACCTCAATGCCGCCAAGACCAACTACATCGATGTCATCGGCGGCGGCACCATGCGCATGCAGTACAACGTGGCCGACGGCATCACGCTCCGCGGCCGCTACACCATCGGCAGCGGCGAGATGAAATATGCCTTGCCCGTCATCCCGCTCAAGACGTTCTCTATTGCCGAGGGCAGCTATATCGAGTTCACCGGAGACCCGATGAACCCGAGGCTGAGTATCACCGCCACCGAGCAGACCAAGTCCACGGTGGGCGAGTCGTCGGGCAACGCACGGTCGGTGGAGTTCACCTGCGGCGTCAAGGTCAGCCAGACGCTCAACAACATGGGACTGGAGTTCACCATCGACGCTCCCGAGGACCTGACCATTCAGAACCAGCTGCAGAGCATGACAAAGGAGGAGCGCGGAAAGATAGCCGTGACGATGCTCACCACGGGCATGTATCTGGCCGACGGCAACACGTCGTCGTTCTCGATGAACTCGGCCCTCTCTGCTTTCCTCAACAGCCAGATCAACCAGATCTCGGGTAAGGCCCTGCGCACGCTCGACATCGGTTTCAATGTCGACAACAACTATACCAACGGCGATATGCAGACCGACTACTCGTTCAAGTTCGCCCGCCGCTTCTGGAACAACCGGCTCAAGGTTTCCATTGGTGGAAAGATTTCGACTGGTGCCAACGTCGCTGTGCAGGACGAGACTTTCTTTGACAATGTGACGCTCGAGTACAGGCTCAGTCCTGTGTCGAATAAGTATCTCAATCTGTTCTACGTGCGCGACAGCTACGACTGGCTCGAGGGCAATGTCAGTAAGTTCGGCGGCGGTTTCCTCTGGCGGCGCAAGCTCAGCCGCCTGTCCGACCTCTTCCGTTTCAAGAGCGAGGTGCCCGCGCCTGTTCCTGAGCAGTCGGACAGCACGCGGAAAGAGAATTCCTCGCGCTGATGCCGTTGCTCACTCGGCTTTGTCGCACGCTGATGCTGCACGCGGAAAGAGTTTTTCGCACGCTGAAAGAACTTTTCGCACGCTGATGCCGCGGATTTAGCTGATGAGCGGACGGAGGCAGGCGCAGACGGATAAGAGATCTCGCAGATGAGGCTCGGTTGCCGTTGCTCACTCGGCTTGCCGTTGCTCACTCGGCTTTTTCGCACGCTGATGCCGCGGATTTAGCTGATGAGCGGACGGAGGCAGGCGCAGACGGATAAGAGATCTCGCAGATGAGGCTCGGTTGCCGTTGCTCACTCGGCTTGCCGTTGCTCACTCGGTTTGCCGTTGCTCACTCGGCTTTTTCGCACGCTGATGCCGCACGCGGAAAGAGCTTTTCGCACGCTGATGCCGCGGATTTAGCTGATGAGCGGAAGGGGGCATGCGCAGACGGATAAGAGATTTCGCGGATGAGGCTGTGGAGTGTGGGATGAAGATGATAGAATGGATTATAATAAATAAAATATTGCTATGACAGAGAATGAAATATCCTATAAAGTAAGGGGGGCTATATTCAAAGTGTATAACACACTCGGACCTGGCCTGTTGGAGTCTGTCTATGAAGAGGCCCTGGCTTATCAACTGAGAAAAGAGGGACTTAAAGTTGACGAACAAATGTCAGTGCCTGTTTATTATGATGGCCATAAGTTGAAAGATGACCTGAAGCTGGATATGCTTGTGGAGGATAAGGTCGTTGTAGAACTTAAGTCGGTTATGGAAATGAAAGATGTGTATTTCAAACAACTGAAGTCTTATCTCGTCTTGTCTGACAAGAAGCTCGGTCTGTTGGTGAACTTCACTACCGGCGACATTGCCACCAGCATCAGGCGTGTCGTCAATCATCTTTGACATTCTGATTTATCAGCTAGTGACCCCCAATCCGCACTCTGCCTCCGATCCGCACTCTGCCTCCGCTCCGCTCTCTGCTTCCGCTCCGCACTCTGCTTCCGCTCCGCTCTCTGCGAGATTTCTTACCAATCTGCGTCGGCTTCCGTCCAGCAATCGGCAAAATCTGCGCCATCAGCGTGCGGAAAACCATCGCGCATCCGTTGCCTCAGCGTGTGTGGAGCCATCGCTCTCTGCGAGATTTCTTATCAATCAGCGGTTGCTCCCGTCCGCCCATCCGCAAAATCTGCGGTATCAGCGTGCGATAAAAAGAAGAACATCATGATTAAAATCAAAGTTGGCATGAAATCAAGTCCGTTATCATACATCATTGTCGTGCTTGCCACGGTCATCCTTGCCGCCTGCTCCACCACCCGGAGCATCCCCGACACCGACCAGCTCTATATCGGTCTGGAGAAGACCACCTACAACACGCCCGAGCGCAACGACCATTTCACGCAGACCCAGGCTGAGGTTGACGCTGCCCTCGCCACGGCGCCCAACGGCGCGCTCTTCGGCAGCAGCAGCGTGCGCTCGCCGTTTCCCATCGGTCTGTGGGTGTGGAATGCGTTTGTCAACAGCAACGGAGTGTTCGGCAAATGGATGCTCAAGTCGTTTGGCACCAACCCTGTACTGATGAGCTGGGTCAATCCCGCGCTCCGCGCCTCGGTGGCCAAGGAGGTGCTGCGCGCCCACGGCTATTTCCAGGGCGACGTGGCCTATCAGGTGCTGCCCCAGCACAATCCCAAGAAGGCAAAGATAGCCTATACCGTCAACACCGGCCACCTCTATACCATCGACTCGCTGCAATATGTCAATTTCCCGTATCTGGCCGACAGCCTGATACACGGCACGATGTCTGAGGCCAGGATACACAGGGGCGATGCCTTCGATGTCTCCACGCTTGATGCGGAGCGCTCGCGCATCAGCAGTCTGTTCCGCAACAACGGTTACTTCTACTACCAGCCCTCCTATTCCTCCTACCTCGCCGACACGACCATGGCACCGGGCAAGGTGCAGCTCCGCTTCCAGGAGGCCGCGAACATTCCCGAGGTGGCGCGCCGCCGGTGGGCTATCGGCAACATCAGGCTGGAGATGCGCCGCTCGTATGGTGACACGTTGAGGCGCGACACCACGTTGCGCCACCTCTCGCTGGCCTATAACGGCAAGCGTCCCCCCGTGCGTGCGGCTACCGTGCTGGCCAATATGCGTATGATGCCGCGGCAGCTCTACAGTTACCGCAGCCATCAGGAGAGTGCCAACAACCTGTCGTCGACCGGCATCTTCTCACTCGTCGACTTCAATTTCACCCCGCGCGACACCACAGGGCTCAACGACACGCTCGACCTGAGGCTCAACCTCGTGCTTGACCAGCCCTATGACTTCTACGTCCAGGGCAATGTCACCGGCAAGACCAACAACCGCATAGGCCCGGGTGGCACCGTCGGTCTGACCAAACGCAACGCTTTCCGCGGCGGCGAGCTGCTTGACATCAACCTCAAGGGCAGCTACGAGTGGCAGACAGGACACCAGGCCGACGGCACGTCGTCGAAACTCAACAGCTACGAGTACGGCATCGACGCCTCGCTCAAGTTTCCCCGTCTCATCCTGCCGTGGAGCAGGCGCCTGCGCAGGTGGATGTGGATGCGTGCCCGCCGCAAGAATTTCTTCCCCCAGCCCACGACCACGCTGAAGTTCTCGAGTGACATCATCCGCCGCTCCACCTATTTCACGCGCCACATTGTCTCGGGCGAGTGGACCTACGAGTTGCAGTCGTCACCCACCAGCCGCCACCAGTGGAGTCCTCTCATCTTCTCCTACGAGTACATGCGCCGGTCGTCGGCGGCGTTCGACTCGGTGCTGCGCGTCAACCCGTACCTCTACTACACCATGCGCGACCAGTTCATTCCGCGCATGCAGTATGTCTATACCTACACCAGTCCCTCGGGCACGCGCAATCCTGTGTGGTGGCAGACCACGGTGAGCGAGTCGGCCAACCTGCTGTCGCTCGGCTATATGGTGGCGGGCAGAAAGTGGGGTGAGAAGAGCAAGCAGATGTTCAACAACCCCTATGCCCAGTTCCTGAAGTTGGAGTCGGAGGTAGTCAAGACGTGGCAGCTCTCGGAGCACAGTTCCTTGGTAGGCCACATCGACGCCGGCGTCATCTGGGCTTACGGCAATTCCGAGGACGCGCCCTACAGCGAGCAGTTCTATGTGGGCGGCGCCAACAGTATACGCGCCTTCACCGTGCGTACCATCGGTCCCGGCAGCTACCACGACGTGAAGTCGGCCGACGTTTATTATCTCGACCAGACCGGCGACATGAAGTTGCTGGCCAACCTGGAGTACCGTCCGCGGCTGTTCGGCAATCTCTACGGCGCGGTGTTCCTCGATGCGGGCAACGTGTGGAAGTTGCACGATGACTACCGCACGGGCGGAAAGTTCCAGATGAAGAACATGTTCAGGGAGATGGCGCTCGGTACGGGTGTCGGCCTGCGCTACGACATGGAGTTTCTCGTTCTCCGTCTCGACTGGGGCATCGGCCTCCATGTGCCTTACAAGTCTGGCTTCTACAATGTAGGTAAGTTCAGGGACAGCCAGAGCATCCACTTCGCAGTGGGCTATCCGTTCTGACTTCAATGGTGGAACGACGTTACGAGTCAACCGTTCTCCCAGTCCGAACACGGCCATTTCACAACCTATGGCGACCGCCCCGCACAACTATGGCGACCGCCCCGCACACCTGTGGCGGCCGCTCCGCATACCTGTGGCGGCCGCCAATGCATCCTCGTTTCAGTCATATCGCATTCACGTTTCAGCCATATCGCATTCACGTTTCAGCCATATCGCATTTCCGTAACTATGATGGGAAGTCTCATCCCGGCAGTTTCGTTGTCTTTCATTATATCATTATATTCGTCCGATGTGTGATAGGGGGAGGCAGGCGTTCCTTAATCTCCATTTGACAAGGGCGGTGTTTTATTAACTCCAGCCGGTTGCGGCGCAGCCGGGGATAAATCCCCGAACTTTCAAAATAATTTTCGTAAGCTTTCGTTAGATTTCCGATGCCGTCTGATTGTAATCTTGTCATTGCAAAACGCCTGTTAAAAAGCAAACGAAAGTAAAAAATTATTGGTGTCCGCTAAATAGATATAACGACTTATGGAATCCTTTTGGTTTAAAGA
>CABVDL010000087.1 GCA_902497035.1 uncultured Prevotella sp. | reverse complement strand
AACCAAGGTTTTTCTTCTTGGCTCATTTGTGCTCCTGTATTTTGAACAGGAGATAATGTTTCCTTTATCATCTTAGACGTATTTCGCTTTGTTCCAATTATATTTGGCTATTGCCATTTCGCCTACAAAGATAACTGATTTTCACGAGAAAACACAACTACAGGGTTGTTTCTCTTTTATGTGTGAAAATAATATGTTGAAACTGATATTATGACACTTTTGCCGAGGCTTATACATGTAAGCTCTTAATAACTCGGTAATTTCATAAAGATAAAAATTCTAACTGCTCAATATCAAGCAGTTAGGATTTCTCCGGGTGCGCCTGACAGGACTCGAACCTGCACGACCTGAGCCACTAGATCCTAAGTCTAGCGCGTCTACCAATTCCGCCACAGGCGCAAACTGTGGGCAAAGGTAAGAAAAATTATCGGGATAAAAAAGAAAAGGCCAGATAAAAAGGATGTGAAGAAGTATGTAGGCTCAGAAGCGTCGAAGGCAAACATGCGGAAGTGCGAACGTAACGAGGGCAAGAACAAGGAAGTGCGAACGTAACGAGGGTAAGAACAAGGAAGGGCAGGAATACGGAAAGGCCAGAAGTTCGGTCATTACTAACGGCGATACCCGATTATCAGATATCTAAGCAAATAACCGAACTCTCCGACTATTCTATTCCGTCACCCAGACGGCACGCTTTGCCTTGAACTTTGGCAGGCTGCTGCCCTCACGGCTGTAGGCCACAAGCTGGATGGTGAAGCGAAGCACCGAATAGCCGGGAATGGAGCCGCTGCCGCTCTCGCCGTAGGCCAGCGTCCAAGGTACATAGACGAGCCACTTGTCGCCGATGTGCATGTGCTGCAGGGCTGTGGCAAAGCCGTCGGTGAGCTTGCTTACCTTGAAGTCGGCTACACCGGCCGTGGCATCGGTGGTACCCTCGGGCCACGTGGTATCGAACACGTAGCCGTCGGCGTAGCTCGTCGAGGGCAGCAGACGGCCCTCGTAGCGCACGCGCACGGAGTCGGTATAGAGCGGACTGCCGCTGCCGGTGCCGTTCTCCAACACGTTGACGACGATGTTGTCGGTGACGGGTGCCGACGAGAGCGTATCCTCGATGCTGTAGTTGCGGAATATCTTCCACGAGGTGTCGCCCTGGGCGATGGCGTTCTGCGCCTTAGACACGGTGCTGGCCCAATAGGCGGTGTTCTTGTTCTGCCAGTCGGGGTATTCCTCAACGGTGCCGTCGCTCTCAGAGCAGGAGGCCAACAGCAGGAAAGGGAAGAGAAGAAAGGGGAGCCACTTGAGACTCCGCCTTCCATAATGCATGATGGTTGTCATTTATAAATTCTCAATGTTCTTAGCCAACTTTTTCAATACGCTGGTGATGCTCACGCGGTCCTCGATGATGTCTCTGAGCCTGTCGACTGGCACGCGCTCCTGCTCCATCGTGTCGCGGTGACGCAGGGTCACGGTGTTGTCCTCGAGGGTCTGGCCGTCAACCGTCACGCAGTAGGGCGTGCCGATGGCGTCCTCGCGGCGATAGCGCTTGCCGATAGAGTCCTTGGCATCAATATGGGTGGTGAAGTGGAACTTCAGCTCATCCTGTATCTCCTTGGCCTTTTCGGGCAGTCCGTCCTTGTTGACCAGCGGCAGCACGGCGCACTTGATGGGCGCGAGGGCAGCGGGCAGGCTCAGCACCACACGCGTCGTACCGTTCTCGAGCTGCTGCTCCTGGTAGGCGTGGCACATCACGGAGAGGAACATACGGTCGACGCCGATGGAGGTCTCCACGTCGTAAGGCACGTAGCTCTCGTTCTTGTCGGGGTCGAAGTAGCGCATCTTCGTGCCGCTGAATTTCTCGTGCTGCGACAGGTCGTAGTTGGTGCGGCTGTGTATGCCCTCCACCTCCTTGAAGCCGAACGGCATCTTGAACTCGATGTCGGTGGCGGCGTTGGCATAGAAGGCGAGCTTCTCGTGGTCGTGGTAGCGGTAGTTCTCGTCGCCCATGCCCAGGGCCTCGTGCCAGGCCAGACGGGCTTTCTTCCAGTATTCAAACCAGCGCATCTCGGTGCCGGGCTGGCAGAAGAACTGCATCTCCATCTGCTCAAACTCACGCATGCGGAAGACAAACTGGCGGGCGACTATCTCGTTGCGGAAGGCCTTGCCAATCTGCGCAATACCGAAAGGCAGCTTCTGGCGCGTGGTGCGCTGCACGTTGAGGAAGTTGACAAAGATGCCCTGCGCCGTCTCCGGGCGGAGATAAATCTTATTGGTGGCCCCGGCGTTGGAGCCAATCTCGGTGGAGAACATCAGGTTGAACTGGCGCACGTCGGTCCAGTTCTTCGTTCCGCTCAGCGGGTCGACGATGCCCTCGTCGAGGATAATCTGCTTCAGCTCGTCGAGGTCGGGTCCCTGCATGGCCTTGGTGTAGCGCTCGTGCAGGGCGTCACGCTTCTGCTGGTGCTCAAGCACGCGAGGATTGGTGGCGCGGAACTTGGCCTCGTCGAAGGCGTCGCCAAACTTCTTGGCGGCTTTCCTCACCTCCTTGTCGATTTTCTCCTCGTACTTGGCTATCTGGTCCTCGATGAGGTTGTCGGCACGGTAGCGCTTCTTGGAGTCACGGTTGTCGATGAGGGGGTCGTTGAAGGCGTCAACGTGGCCACTGGCCTTCCACACGGTGGGGTTCATGAAGATGGCGGCGTCGATGCCCACGATGTTGTTGTGGAGCAGCACCATGGAGTCCCACCAGTATTTCTTGATATTGTTTTTCAGTTCAACGCCGTTTGGCCCGTAGTCATAGACTGCCGCGAGCCCCTCGGGATAGATTTCAGAACTGGGGAACACAAAGCCGTATTCCTTGCAGTGGCTTACAATCTTCTTGAATACATCTTCTGCCATTTCTCTTAAAAGCTTATTGTGTTAATTTACGATAAGTGCAAAGTTACGACATTTTATTAAAAAACCGCCGGCCGCGACCGTTAAATAAAGCAATTGCCGCTGAAAATCCGGCGGCCCGCGCATAAAAGCTGGCGTATCACGGCTACGACCTCATTGTCAGGCGAGCCGTCAGATGAGCTCCATGCCCAGCTCGTGGCATTCCCGGCGCATGTCGTCGGGCCAGATGCTGGCCTGTATCTCGCCGATATGCGCCTTGCGCAGCATGAGCATGCAGAGACGGCTCTGGCCGATACCGCCGCCGATGCTGAGCGGCAGCTTGTCCTGAAGCAACTGCTGGTGGAAATAGAGCTTCTCACGGTCCTCCTTGCCCTCAATCTTGAGCTGGCGCAACAGGCTCTCCTTATCGACGCGGATGCCCATCGAGCTAAGCTCAAAGGCGCGGTTGAGCGTGGGATACCACACCAGGATGTCGCCGTTGAGTCCCTGCTTGCCGTTCTCGGCCACCGTTGACCAGTCGTCGTAGTCGGGGGCGCGCCCGTCGTGCTTCTTTCCGTCGGAGAGCTTGCCGCCTATGCCCTCCACAAACACGGCGCCATACTTGCGGCAGATGGCATCCTCGCGCTCCTTCGGCGTCTTGTCGGGATAGAGGTCGAGCAAGTCCTGCGCGTGGATGAAGTGGATTTCCTCCGGCAGCCACGGCTTTATCTGGGGGAAGGTCTCGTAAGTGAGGTATTCCGTACGGCGTATGGCTGCATAGATGCGGCGCACCACGTCCTCCAGGAAGGCTATCCTGCACTGGTCGCGCGTGATGACGGCCTCCCAGTCCCACTGGTCAACATAGAGCGAGTGAAGGTTGTCCAGCTCCTCGTCGGCGCGTATGGCGTTCATGTCGGTATAGATGCCGTAGCCCGGGCTTATCTGATATTCGGCCAGCGTGAGGCGCTTCCACTTGGCCAGGGAGTGCACCACCTCGGCCTGGGCGTCGCCCAAGTCCTTGATGGGGAATGTCACGGGCCGCTCCACGCCGTTGAGGTCGTCGTTGATGCCGAGGCCCTTTAGCACAAACAGCGGTGCCGTGACACGCGTCAGCCGCAGCTCGGTGGCCAAATTCTGCTGGAAGAAGTCCTTAATCAATTTGATGCCCTGCTCGGTCTGATGTTTGTCAAGCAGTGACTTGTAATGCTCTGGACGAATAATTTTGCTCATAATTTCTTTAATAAATTGTCTCTTTGCGATGCAAAGGTATGAATTAAATATCAAAACGGGCAAGTAATGTCCATGCTTTTTCATGCTTTTTTCTCCCCTTTCTCGCAATTTATTTTTACCTTTGCACGAAAACAGACAACATTATTCTACTATATGGACGACGACAAGACAAAAGACAACGGACAACAAGCCAGCAATACGCCACTCGACAACGCCTCCGGCAGCGCCCCTGAGGAGCAGTCAAATGAGGGCTCTTCCGACGGTGACCGGCAGGACGACGAGCTCACCGAGGACGAGCACTCCGACTACAAGCCTGCCGACCGCTTCGACGCCTCCGCCGTGCACCATCTGTCGGGAATGTACAAGAACTGGTTCCTCGACTATGCGTCGTACGTCATACTGGAGCGTGCCGTGCCGAGCATCGAGGACGGCCTGAAACCCGTGCAGCGGCGCATCCTGCACACGATGAAGCGCATGGACGACGGCCGCTACAACAAGGTGGCCAACATCGTGGGCGAGACGATGAAGTTCCATCCCCACGGCGACGCCTCCATCGGCGACGCCCTCGTGCAGCTCGGACAGAAGAGCCTGCTCATCGACACCCAGGGCAACTGGGGCAACATACTGACGGGCGACCGCGCGGCAGCGCCCCGATACATCGAGGCCAAGCTGTCGAAGTTTGCCCTCGAGATATTGTTCAATCCCAAGATTACCGACTGGCAGCTGTCCTATGACGGGCGCAACAAGGAGCCCATCACGCTGCCCGCCAAGTTTCCGTTGCTCTTGGCGCAGGGCGCCGACGGCATCGCCGTGGGCCTCTCGTCGAAGGTGCTGCCCCACAACTTCAACGAGATCTGCGACGCTGCCATCCACTACCTCAAGGGCGAGGAGTTTCATCTCTATCCCGACTTCCCCACGGGCGGCGCCATCGACATCGCCAAATACAACGACGGACAGCGCGGCGGCGTGGTGCGCATAAGGGCAAAGATTGAGAAGCTCGACGCCAAGACGCTCGTCATCCGGGAGATACCGTTCACCAAGACGGCCGCCAGCCTCGAGGACTCCATCACGAAGGCCATAGAGAAAGGCAAGATCAAGGCCCGGAAGGTGGTCGACATGACGGCCCGCGAGGTGGAAATCCAGATACAGCTCTCGCCCGGCGTGTCGCCCGACAAGACCATCGACGCGCTCTACGCCTTCACCGACTGCGAGATAAACATCTCGCCCAACTGCTGCGTCATCGAGGACGACAAGCCGCAGTTTCTCACCGTGAGCGAGGTGCTGGCCCACTCCACCGACCGCACGATGGGACTGCTGCGCAAGGAGCTGCTCATACGCAAGGGCGAGCTTGAGGAGCAGCTGTTCTTCGCCTCGCTTGAGCGCATCTTCATCGAGCAGCGCATGTACAAGGAAAAGGAGTTTGAGCAGGCTGCCAGCCAAAAGGCCGTGCTGCGCTTCCTCGACAGGCAGTTCACGCCGTTCAAGCCCCAGCTCATACGCGACATCACCGACGACGACTATCTCAGGCTGCTCGAAATCAAGATGCAGCGCATACTGAAATACAACAAGGCCAAGGCCGACCAGCTCATGGTCAGGATAAAGTCGGAAATAAAGGGCATCGAGCACGACCTCAGCCACATGACCGACGTCACCATAGCCTGGTTCAACCACCTCAAGGACACCTACGGCAACGACCATCCGCGCCTCACCGAGGTGCGCTCCTTCGACACCATAGAGGCCACAAAGGTGGTGGAGGCCAACGAGAAGCTCTACATCAACCGACAGGACGGCTTCATCGGGACAGGACTGAAAAAGGACGAGTTTGTCTGCAACTGCTCCGACATCGACGACATCATCATCTTCTACCGCGACGGCCGGTACAAGGTCATACGCGTGGCCGACAAGGTGTTTGTGGGCAAGAACATCCTGTGGCTGCAGGTGTTCAAGCGCAACGACAGCCGCACCACCTACAACGCGGTCTATCGCGACGGCACCAAGGGACCGTACTACATCAAGCGCTTCAACATCACATCCATCATACGCGACCGGGAATACAACGTCACGCAGGGCAACCCCGGCTCACGGGTCGTCTATTTCACGGCCAATCCCAACGGCGAGGCCGAGGTCATCAAGGTGACGCTCGACATCGACCCGCAGAAGAAACGGCAGAACATCTTCCTCTTCAAGGACTTCTCCGAAATTCCCATCAAGGGACGCGGCGTCAAGGGCAACCTGCTCACGAAGAAGAGCGTGCACCGCATCTCGCTCAAGAGCCACGGACGCTCGACGCTCGGAGGACGAAAGGTGTGGTACGACTCCGACATACACCGGCTCAACTACGAGGACCACGGAAAGCTGCTCGGAGAGTTCAACGAAGGCGACCTGATACTCGTCGTGCTCGACAACGGAGACTTCTACACCACCGACTTCGACCTCAACAACCACTTCGAGGACAACATCATGCTGATAGAGAAATGGCAGCCCGGAAAGGTATGGACGGCCCTGCTCTTCGATGCCGACAACGGTGGCTACCTCTATATCAAGCGCTTCGTCATGGAGGCCTCGAAGAAACCACAGAACTATCTCGGCGACAACCCCGCCACCAGGCTTGCGCTGCTCACCGACACGGTATATCCACGCGTCCGCGTCACCTTCGGCGGCGACGATGCCGTGAGGCCGCCCATGGAGATTGATGTCGACTCGTTCATCATGGTCAAGGGCTTCAAGGCCAAGGGCAAGCGCGTGGCCAACTACACCATTGACCGCGTGGAGGAGCTCGAGCCGCTGCGGCAGCCGGAGGAGCCCGACGACGACAACGACGGCAGCGGCGACGACGGCGACAACGCTGACGAAGACCTCGACCCCGATGCCGGAAAGAGCCAGCAGCAGGTCATCGACGAGATGACGGGGCAGCTCAGCCTCTTCGACCAATAATCCCCTCAACCCTCGTGCTTATGGCTTCAGCGATTTTTCCTCACCATCGCCCCACCCCGCTCACGCGGCTCCTGCTGCCCGTCATGCTTCTGCTCACGGGCGCGGCCGCGGCGGCGCAGGGAACGGGCGACCTGGCCATGGCCGCAGGCGGCAACACCCGCAACTACCTCATTGGCCTGGCCCACACCAACATCCTTGATACCTACATCTCGCAGGAGAAGGCCTCAGGACCCGAGCTGCGCTACATCTTCGACAAGGAGCGGCGGCGCGACTCAAGCCGCGTCAGCTTCACCATGATGCACCAGGCCTTCATCACCAGCTCCGACACACGCGGCAACGACAACTCCATGCTCTCGGCCATGTACAGCCTGAAGTTCGGCTGGCACTGCAACTGGTGGCCGCTGCCCGGACTGCGGCTGCGCGCGGGCGGCGTGGCCGACGCCACGCTCGGCGGACTCTACAACACCCGCAACTCCAACAACCCGGCGCAGGCGCGCATCGCCCTGGCCATAGACCCCGCCATAGGCGCCGCCTGGCACTTCCGCCTCTTGAACCGCCCCTTCGCCCTGCGCTACGAGGCCTGCAGCCCGCTCATCGGGGCCGCCTTCTCGCCCAACTACGGACAGTCGTACTATGAGATTTTCTCGCGTGGCAACTACGACCACAACGTCGTACTCACCCACCCCGGCAACGCCTTTCAGCTGCACCAGCTGCTCCTGTTCGACTTCCGCCTCTGGCGCGCCACCCTCACCGTGGGCTATATGGGCGACATCAGGCAACTGCGCGCCAACAGCCTCAAATACCACCAATACTCCCACGGCATCGTCGTGGGATGGAAAATTTAGCCGGACAAGCCCCCACACAACCACGATACAATGAGACCTCTCAAACCATATACACGCTACGGACACAAGCTGGCCCTGCTCATCGCCTGCTGCCTCTCAGCCCTGCTGCTCGGCAGCTGCGTCGATACCGGGGAATTCTCCGACACGCCGTCGGGCAACTTCGAGGCGCTGTGGAAGATAATGGATGAGCACTACTGCTTCTTCGAGGAGAAGGGCATCGACTGGGACTCCATCCACCGGGCCTATGCGCCACGCTTCAACGACGGCATGACCGAGAGCCAGCAGCTCGAGGTGATGGGCGACATGCTCGGCGAGCTGCGCGACGGCCACGTCAACCTCTACGCGGGCTTCGACATCGGACGCTACTGGCAGTTCCACGAGGACTATCCCACCAACTTCAGCGACACCCTCGCCCGGCAGTATCTCGGCACCGACTACCGCATTGCCGGCGGCATGAGCTACCGCATACTCGACGACAACATCGGCTACCTGCGGTGCGGCACGTTCCAGTATGCGCTCGGCGCGGGCTCCCTCGACGACATCCTGCTCTACTTCCAGCCATGCCGCGGCCTCATCATCGACCTGCGCGGCAACGGCGGAGGCATGATCACATCGGCCGAGACGCTCGCCGCGCGCTTCACCAACGAGACCCTGCTCGTGGGCTACATGCGCCACAAGACGGGACGGGGCCACAGCGACTTCTCCGGCATGCAGGAGCAGCGGCTCAAGCCCTCACAGGGCATCAGATGGCAGAAGCCCGTCGTCGTGCTGACCAACCGCTCGGTATATTCGGCAGCCAACGAGTTTGTGAAATACATGAAATGCTGCCCCCGTGTCACCATCGTGGGCGACCACACGGGAGGCGGGGCCGGACTGCCTTTCTCGTCGGAGCTGCCCAACGGATGGAGCGTGCGCTTCTCAGCCTGCCCCATGTACGACCGCGACAAGCGCTCCACCGAGGACGGCATCGCCCCCGACGTGAGTGTGGGCATGACGATGACCGACTTCTACCGCGGGCGCGACACCATCATCGAGAGGGCGCGCGCCATCATCAGCCAACAATAATCACACACCTTATTTATATATAAGTCAATGAACGCTTTAGCCAAAATCATTGCCAGCCAGACGGCCATACGCGCCGAACAGGTCGATGCGACGCTCGACCTGCTCGACGCCGGCTGCACCATACCCTTCATCAGCCGCTACCGCAAGGAAGCCACGGGCAACCTCAACGAGGTGCAGGTGGCGGCCATCAGCGACCTCTACGAGAAACTCAAGGAGCTGCAGAAGCGCAAGGACACCATTCTGAAGACCATCGGCGCCCAGGGCAAGCTCACCGACGCGCTGCGCGACCGCATCGGCCAGTGCTGGGACACCACCGCCCTCGAGGACATCTACATGCCCTACAAGCCCCGCCGCCGCACCCGCGCGCAGGTGGCGCGCGAGCAGGGACTGGAGCCGCTGGCCACGCTCATCATGCTGCAGCGGGAGCCTCATCCCGAGACCGCCGCGCAACGCTTCGTCAAGGACGACGTGCCTGATGCCGCGGCCGCGCTGAAAGGCGCGCAGGACATCATCGCCGAGGACGTGAGCATGGACGAGGGCGCGCGCCAGTCGGTGCGCAAGGCCTTCCGCCGTGAGGCCGTCATCGCGTCGCGCGTCGTGCAGAAGAAGAAAGACGAGGACGAGGCCCAGAAATATGCCGACTACTTCGCCTTCAGCGAGGAACTGCGCCGCTGCTCCTCCCACCGGCTGCTGGCCATGCGCCGCGGCGAGGCCGAGGGCTTTCTCCGCGTCACCATCTCCGTCGATGACGACGAGTGCGTCAGCCGTCTCAAGCGCCACTACGTCCGCGGCATGGGTCCCTGCCAGACGCTCGTGGCCGAGGCGGTGGCCGACAGCTACAGCCGTCTCCTCTGCCCGTCGATAGAGAATGAGTTTGCCGCCCTGAGCAAGGAGAAGGCCGACGACGAGGCCATAGAGGTGTTCCGCACCAACCTGCGTCAGCTGCTCCTCGCCCCGCCCCTGGGGCAGAAGCGCGTGATGGGCGTTGACCCGGGCATTCGCACGGGCTGCAAGGTCGTGGTACTCGACGCACAGGGCAACCTGCTCCACCACACCGTCTGCCCCTATATGAAGGCCCCCGACGGCAAGGGCGGGCCCTACGCCGCCATCGCGCGGCAGTGGAAGGTGGAGGCCATCGCCTGCGGCAACGGAACGGGGTCGAGGGAGACCGCCGACGTGCTGCGGCAGATAAGCGGCATACCCACCTACGTGGTGAGCGAGGACGGCGCGAGCATCTACTCGGCGTCTGAGGTGGCACGCGAGGAGTTCCCCGACGAGGATGTCACCGTGCGCGGCGCCGTGAGCATCGGGCGGCGGCTCATGGACCCATTGGCCGAGCTGGTGAAGATCGACCCGAAGAGCATCGGCGTGGGACAATACCAGCACGACGTCGACCAGACGAAGCTGCGCCACAGCCTCGACCAGACGGTGGAGCTATGCGTCAACGCCGTCGGCGTCAACGTCAACACGGCATCGAAGAGCCTGCTGACCTACGTCAGCGGCCTCGGGCCCGCACTGGCGCAGAACATCGTCGATTACCGCCGCGAGCATGGGGCCTTCACCTCGCGCCAGGAACTGAAAAAGGTGCCGCGCCTCGGACCGGCCGCCTTCACGCAGTGCGCCGGCTTCCTGCGCATCCCCGGGGCCAAGAACCCGCTCGACGGCAGTGCCGTCCACCCCGAGAGCTACGCCGTGGTGGAGCATATGGCGAAAGACTGCGGATGCAGCGTGACCGACCTGATGAAAGACCCTGCCACACGCGGCAAGATCGACCTCCGACGCTACGTCACCACGACAGTGGGCATGCCGACGCTCAACGACATCATGAAAGAGCTGGAGAAACCCGGCCTCGACCCGCGCGGCAAGGCAGAGACCTTCGAGTTCGACCCACGCGTACACACCATCGACGACCTCGTGGCGGGCATGCTGCTGCCGGGCATCGTGACCAACATCACCGACTTCGGCGCCTTCGTCGACGTGGGTGTCCATCAGGACGGCCTCGTGCATATCTCGCAGCTGGCCAACCGCTATGTCAAAAACCCCAACGACGTGGTGCGCCTCCACCAGCACGTGCAGGTGAAAGTGCTGGATGTGGACCGCCGCCGTCACCGCATCTCCCTTACGATGAGGACTGAGTAATTGAGAGGCAGGGTAATTGAGAGGCAGAGTAATTGAGAGGCAGAGTAATTGAGAGGCAGAGTAATTGAGAGGCAGAGTAATTGAGAGGCAGAGTAATTGAGAGGCAGGGTAAGATAGCAAACAAAGCCAGAATAGTCGCTTGCGCATAAGAGCGGCGCATCCGGATAATGTCCGTGTCGGTGTACGCCACCGGTGTCAGTATACGCCACTGGTATCAGTGTACGCCATCGGTGGCAGTGTACGCCACCGGTGTCAGTGTACGCCATCGGTGTCAGTGTACGCCATCGGTGGCAGTGTACGCCATCGGT
>CABVDL010000086.1 GCA_902497035.1 uncultured Prevotella sp. | reverse complement strand
GATAATTCCCCACATCCGCGTTCATGCGTGGGTGTGGGATGTTATGTGCCATTTAAAAATATTATGAAAAGGCCAAATTGTCCAGTTTTGCACTCAATTCATCGGCCTTGCTCTTGCGAATGGCGAGCGTGATGGAGCAGTCATTGTCAAACTGCTGGCAGACTATTCTGGGCTGAAGTTCCTTGACTATACGCATCACACCATTCATCATGGGATAGGTAAAGTGAAAGGTGACCATCTCCTCCACCAACTTGCTTTCAATCTTACAATGAGCAATGGCATCGGCTGCTGCCGAGCGGTAGGCGACGATAAGGCCTCCCATACCAAGATTGACTCCTCCGTAATAACGGACGACCACAATGAGGATATTGGTGAGCTCATGGCTGTTGATTTGCCCTAAAATAGGCTTTCCCGCAGTCGACGACGGCTCACCGTCGTCGTTGCAGCGAAACACATCACGCCCGTGACCAAGCATATAGGCATAGCAACAGTGACGCGCATCGTAGTATTTCCTGCGGTAGGAGGCCACGATTGCCAATGCCTCGTCAGTGGTTTCCACATGATGGGCAAAGGCGAGGAATTTACTCCGCTTCTCGGTGTAATAGCCCTCGCCTATAGAGTTTTTACTAATCGTCAGATAAGTATCATCCATTGCCGCACGCGATTCGCTTATGAGAGTTTATGAATGACTAGTCCCGACCGCAACTTTGGCTCGAACCAAGTGGCCTTGGGCGGCATAATCTTACCATGGTCTGCGATATTCATAATCTGATTCATCGAAACCGGATAAAGCGCAAGTGCCCAGCGCATCTCACCACTGTCAACGCGGCGCTTGAGTTCACTCAGTCCACGCAAGCCGCCAACAAAGTCAACGCGCTTGTCCGAGCGCAAGTCCTTGATGCCCATAAGCTTATCCAGAATGAGTCTGCTGGAGATGTCGACATCCAGACAGCCGATGGAATCGCTGTCGTCATAGGTGCCGGGGCGGGCCGTCAGACTATACCAGCACTTGTCCAAATACAGAGAAAACTCATGGAGATGCTGCGGGCGATAGTCAGTCGCGCCTTTCTTCTCCACCACAAAATCTTTTTCGAGTGCCTCAAGGAAAGCCGCAGGTGTAAGCCCGTTCAAATCCTTGACCACACGGTTATAGTCGAGAATGGTCAACTGGCTGGCGGGGAAACATACAGCCATGAAAAAGTTGTACTCTTCTTTTCCCGTATGATTGGGATTGGCCTTAGCCTTCTCGTCAGCCACACGCACGGCTGCTGCCGAGCGGTGGTGTCCGTCAGCAATATAAAGCGACGGCATCTTGGCAAATTCCTTCGTGATGAGGTCAATGTCATCATGGTCGGCAATGACCCACAGCTGGTGGCGGAACCCGTCCTCAGGCGCGACAAAGTCGTATTCCGGCGTTTGCCTGGCATAGCGGGCAATGAGCTTGTCAAGCACAGCATCGTCGGGATAGGCAAAGAACGCAGGCCCAACATTAGCATCGGTGACCAGCACATGCCGCATACGATTGTCCTCCTTCTCACGGCGCGTCAGCTCATGCCGCTTGATGATGCCCTTGTGATAGTCATCAGCAAGGGCGCAGACGACGATACCGTACTGCGTCTTGCCGTTCATGGTCTGGGCGTAAAGATAATAGTTCTCATCCGCATCCTGCACCAGCCAGCCCTTGTCCAGAAATTTCTGAAACTGACAGCGGGCTTCGTCATAGACGCGCTCATCGGTGGAATCGGTGCCGATGGGAAAATTAATCTCCGGCATGTTGATGTGGTAGAAGCTCATTTCATTGTCCTTTGCGGCCTCACGCGCCTCGTCAGAGCTCAACACGTCATATGGATAGCTTTCTATCTGCTCAACATATTGCTTGGGCGGCCGGATGCCGCGAAATGGTTTAACAGTAGCCATAAAGGTAGCATCAAAATAAAAACTCTCAGCGCGCGTGCAACATACTGATACGGCACACGCATTGAGAGTCTGTTGAAGTTGATTATTTGTTCACACGGAATTTCTCGTCCCCTGTAGCAAAGTAAGCGTTGATTTGCCTTGCAGCAGCAATACCTGCATTGATGTTGGCCTCGGCAGTCTGGGCGCCCATCTTCTTAGGTGTAGCGAAATAGCGACCCTCGAATTTGGCAAATTCCCCGTCCTTGTCAGGCTTGATGTCAGTCACGTACTTGATGTCCTGACGGTCAGCCATGAGACGGAGCAAATCGTCCTCATCAATCACTTCCTTTCGTGCCGTATTGATAAGGATGCCGCCTTTCTCCAGCTGATTGACAACATCGTAGTTGATGCTCTTGCGCGTCTCGTCGGTTGCGGGAATATGCAACGAAACGATGTCGCACGACTTGAACAGATCATCGCGGCTCTTGGCGGCATGAACTCCCTGAGCCTCAATCCTGTCGGCAGGAACAAACTCGTCGAAGGCATATACCTCCATCTCAAAGCCTTTCGCAATACGGGCAACATTGCGGCCTACATTACCAAAGGCCAGGATTCCAAGCTTCTTGCCTTTCAGCTCAGAGCCCGACTTTCCGTTGAAGAAGTTGCGCACGGTATAGACCAGCAGGCCAAAGACCAGTTCGGCTACAGCATTGGAATTCTGACCGGGAGTATTCTCCACGACGACATTCTTCTGCTTGGCATAGGCCGTATCAATGGAGTCGTAGCCGGCACCTGCGCGCACGACGATTTTCAGCGAATTGGCGGCATCCAATACCTCTGACGTAATCTTATCCGACCTTACAATCAGCGCATCAGCATCTTTCACAGCATCAAGCAGCTGTGTCTTGTCAGTGTATTTCTCAAGGAAAATCACCTGGTGGCCTCCAGTCTCCAACTCTTTCTTTATTCCCTCCACCGCAGGAGCCGCAAAGGGTTTCTCTGTAGCTACTAAGACTTTCATACTTTCAATGATTAATTATTAGCCTCAAATGCCTTCATACAGGCAACGAGCGCGTTGACACCTTCCATCGTCTGTGCATTGTAGCAGCTTGCTCGGAAGCCGCCGACCGAACGGTGACCCTTGATGCCCACCATACCTTGAGAGACTGCGAAGTCGAGGAAAGGCTTCTCAAGCTCCTTGTACTCGTCGTTCATCACAAAGCAAATATTCATTAATGAGCGGTCGCCTGCGTCAACAGTACCCCTGAAAAGACGGTTGCGGTCAATCTCGTCATAAAGCACTTTGGCGCGCTCGTGGGCGCGGCGGTCCATCTCCTTCACACCACCCTGAGCCTTGCACCAGCGCATGGTCTCAAGCAGCGAGTAGATAGGCACCACAGGGGGAGTGTTGAACATGCTGCCCTTCTCCACATGCGTACGGTAATCAATCATCGTTGGCAACTCCCTTGGTGCCTTGCCCAGCATTTCATCCTTGAGAATGACAACCGTGACCCCTGCCATTGCCATATTCTTCTGAGCACCGGCATAGATGGCTGTGTATTTGGACACGTCTACGGGACGGCTCATGATGTCAGACGACATATCGGCAATCAATGGCACAGGAGCATCAGGATCCTCACGCAACTCTGTGCCGAAGATGGTGTTGTTGGAGGTAATATGTAGGTAATCGAGGTCTGTCGGAATGTCGTAGTGGTGCGGAAGATGAGTAAAGTTGTCGGCAGCAGAAGATGCAACTTCCACGACCTCACCAAAAAACTTTGCCTCTTTCATGGCTTTCTTTGCCCAGGTGCCAGTGTTGACGTAGCCAGCTTTCTTAATAAGGAAGTTTGCCGGTATCTGCATAAACTGCAGCGAGGCACCACCACCGAGGAAAATCACCGAGTAGCCCTCAGGAATATCAAGCAATTCCTTTATCAGGGCAACCGCCTCATCGACGACGGGCTGGAAATCCTTGGCACGATGGCTGATTTCCATCAGGGAAAGGCCTGAGCCATTAAAGTCAAGAATTTGCTTGGCTGTGTTTTCAATCACCTCACGGGGCAGCATTGATGGACCCGCGTTAAAGTTGTATTTTTTCATATTTCAACGATTAAAGGAAGGTTGGTCTGATAATAGTTAATAACTTATTGGTAATGGAAAAGCGGCGCGCTGACCATCCGCTGCTTAGAACGGCAGATCGTCGGAGCTGTCACCTCCACCGAGCGGATCAGAACTTGTGGCTGGGCTTTGTCCGGGAGCGGCAGCCGTTGCTTCGGATGCGCCACCGGACTGTGCGGATGCAGCCGACGGGATGACGCCAGGCTGAGCCGTTGCCGTGCTGTTCAGCGCATTGGGGTCAATGTGGTCGACACGGAATGCGTTGATGTCGTTGAAATAACGGTCCTGCCATGCACGGGCATTGATGTCGAGATACACATGAACGGTATCACCCTCGTGCAGGTTGAACTGCTGGATACGGTCTGCGCCAAAGACGCGGAACAGACATGCGCGCGGATACTGGTCCTTGGTCTGTATGACAAACTCCTGCGATTTCCAAGGGTTGTTGGTGCTCTTGGAAACGCCTTCCTTTGCCGGATACTCCTTAATAATAACTCCTTCTACTTCTATACCTTGTAATCCCATGATAACTTTAAGTTAAAGTTGTTGATATGTTTTATCGGCGAAGTTAGTAAAAAAATATCAATCCGCAAATTTTTCATCCATAAATATCCAAAAAAAATGATTGTCAGTGAATAAACTGCTGGTATTATAATGATCACGACTATCTGTTAATACTTCATAAATCCGTTAAGAGCGCAAATAAAATATACATTAATTGTTGAGGTAAGAAAAAAATGTTGTATCTTTGTCCGACAAAAAGATTACAATAAAAAACTAAGATAACCATGAGATTTACCCTATCAAGCTCGGCACTCAACAGCCGACTGCAGGCATTGTGCAAAGTTATCAATGCCAAGAACTCGCTTTCCATCCTTGAGAGCTTTCTCTTTCAAGTGAGCAACGGCCAGGTGCTCATCACGGCCTCAGACGGTGAGAATACCATGCGCAGCAACCTGCTGCTCGACGAGGCTGACACTGACGGCACTTTCGCCATACCCAGCCACACCATCCTCGACGCTGTCAAGGAATTGCCAGAACAGCCGCTGACGTTTGAAGTAAACATGGACAATTTCGAGGTGACTGTCATCTACCAGAACGGCCAGTACCAGTTCAAGGCACTCAGCGGAGAAGAGTATCCGCAAGAGCGGGCTGTTACCGAAGACGTGCATGTCATCACCCTCGACGCCGAGCTGCTGGCCGACAACATCAATCACACGCTGTTCGCTACCGACAACAGCGAAATCAGGCCCGTGATGAACGGCATCTATTTTGACCTTACCTCCGACGCGCTTTCCATTGTCGCCTCCGACGGCCACAAGCTCGTGCGCTGCCGCAACTACAGCATCAAGAGTGAAGTCCCCTCCTCATTCATTCTGCCCAAGAAGCCTGCGGCACTGCTGCGCAGCGTCCTTGACAAGGCCAGCGGAGATGTCGTCATCAAATTCAACGCCAACACGGCTGAGTTCCATTTCACTGACGGACAGCTCAACTGCCAGCTCATCGAAGGCGTTTTCCCCAACTACAATGCTGCCATTCCTGAGGACAATCCCAATGAGGTGACCATCGACCGTAAGTCTTTGCTCGGAGCCATTCGCCGCGTATTGCCCTTTGCCAGCATGAGTAGCCAGCTCATCCGATTCCGTCTTGAGACTGGAAGCCTTGAGCTGTCGTCAGAGGACATCGACTTCGCCACACACGCCAAGGAAAAACTAATCTGCGAATACAACGGAACACCGCTGGAAATAGGCTTCCGCGGCGACTTCTTCACCGAAATCCTCAACTCCATCGACTGCGAAAGCATAAAGATATACCTCGGCGACCCAAGCCGCGCCGGAGTTATCGTACCTACCGAGCAAAAGGAAAATGAGGATGTACTGATGCTTATCATGCCGCTTTTGCTGAATGATTGAGCCTAATAATACGATTTCAGATGCGACTAAACTTAAAAAAGCCCCTGATTGTCTTCGATTTGGAGGCAACAGGGCTCGATTTGGTCAACGACCGGATTATCCAAATTTCATACATTAAGGTGAAGCCAACCGACAAAGACGGCGAGGAAGAGCGAAAGAATATTTTTGTCAATCCCGAGAAGCCTATCCCTCCCTTTGTCCAGCAACTGACAGGCATAACCGACGAGACCGTAAGCAATGCACCCACCTTTAAGCAAATCGCCAAGACACTGGCCGGCTCTTTTGGCGGGTGCGATTTCGCGGGGTTCAACAGCAATCACTTCGACATCCCCTTACTTGCTGAGGAGTTTCTGCGTGCAGGCGTTGACTTCGACTTCTCCAAGTGCAGGCTCATCGATGCCCAGGCTATCTTTCACAAGCGCGAGCCACGCAACCTCGCCGCTGCCTATCGGTTCTACACCGGCCATAAAATGGAGGACGACTTCAAGGCCCACCGCGCCGACCAGGACACCGAGGCTACCTACCGGGTGCTGCAAGGCGAGCTTGACAAATACAATCCCGAGACCGTTGAGGACAAAGAAAATGCGTTGCCCAACGACATGGACGTGATGGCCAGCGAGTCCGTCATGAACGATAATGTTGACTTTGCCGGCCGCATGGTGTGGCAAGACATGAAAGACGCTGACGGCAACACCCTCCTCGATGCCA
The DNA here is from genome assembly GCA_902497035.1 of uncultured Prevotella sp. Classification (GTDB taxonomy): domain Bacteria; phylum Bacteroidota; class Bacteroidia; order Bacteroidales; family Bacteroidaceae; genus Prevotella. The sequence goes on along the minus strand of CABVDL010000086.1, from coordinate 4,970 downwards.
ACGGGAAGCCGCGTCGGGAGGAAGTGTTCAACTTCGGAAAATACCGCGGTTGGCGCGTGACCGACGTGCTGCACAAAGACCCGGGCTACTACAACTGGATGGAATCAGCCGACTTCACGCGCAACACCAAGCAGATACTCACACGCATCCGCCTGCGGGAGACAAAGCTCAATATGAACTTAAAATAACGGCCAATGCGGAGAAGAGCAGGTATCATACCCGACGGCTGTTTGCGGCAGCGACATGGGAAAGACCTCTGGTGCCTTTTCTCTGTGCTGCTCTGTCAAATATTCCTTGTGACATCATTGCAGGCACAGGAGCTGAATGCCAAGATTACCGTCAACCACAACCAAATCTCGGGCACCGACGGCTCTGTCTTTAATGACCTGCAAAAGACATTGCAGCAGTTTGTCAACGACCGCCAGTGGACCAACCTGCAGTTTCAGAAGAACGAACGCATCACCTGCAGCTTCAACATCACGGTCACCAAATACAACACCTCGACCAACATGTTCACCTGCAAGGCCCTTATCCAGGCCAACAGACCCGTGTTTAACTCGGCCTACACGTCTGTGCTTTACAGCAACACCGACAACGACTTCAACTTTGAGTACGCACAGTTTGACCAGCTGGAGTTCAATGAGGATCGCGTCGACAACCAGCTCACCGCTCTTTTTGCTTACTATGCCTATCTCATTATCGGACTCGACCTCGACACTTTCTCCCCACAGGGCGGCTCCGATATCCTGGAGCGGTGCATGAACCTGGCCAACAACGCGCAGAACCTCGACTTCGCAGGGTGGAAAGCCTTCGACAACAGCCGCAACCGATTCGCCATAATCAATGACTATCTTGATGGTGCAATGGCTCCTTTCCGACAGCTCCAATACAACTATTATCGTAAGGGACTCGACGAGATGGCCACCAACGCTGAGCGCGGAAGGACCGAAATCACTTCAACGCTGGAAAACGACCTTAAGAAATGTCACGAGGACAAGCCGGTAAGCATGCTGCCGCAGATTTGGACGGACTATAAGAAAGACGAGCTGGCCAACATCTACAAAGGCCATGGCACACAAAAGGAGAAAGAGGCTGTCTATGATATCTTGTTTTCCATCAATGCGTCGCAAAACAATGCATGGGAAAAAATTAAGCAATAGATAAAAAATGCTGAAACAGCTATATATAAAGAACTTCACCCTCATCGATGAGCTTAACATCAGTTTCCGCCCTGGCTTCTCGGTCATTACCGGTGAGACGGGAGCGGGCAAAAGCATTATTCTCGGTGCCTTGCAGCTGCTGCTTGGCCAAAGGGCCGACTCCAGACAAATCAAGTCGGGATGCAGCAAATGCGTCGTTGAGGCGCATTTTGATTTGTCCAACTATCAGATGGAAGAATTCTTCAAGGACAACGATATCGACTACTATGCCGACGACTGCATCATCCGCCGCGAGCTGAAAAGCGACGGCAAGAGCCGTGGTTTCATCAATGACTCTCCTGTCTCGCTCACGGTCATGCGCAACCTCGGCAATTTGCTGATTGACATCCACAGCCAGCACCAGAACCTCCTGCTGCAGAAAGAAGACTTCCAGCTCGAGGTTGTTGACATCATCGCCGGGGACCAGCACGAGCTTAAAGCTTATCAGGAGGCCTACGCCGGCTGGCTCAAGGCAAGGAAAACTTACGAAGACTTTGAGACGGAATGCCGCAGGAACAGGGAAAATGCGGATTACCTCCGTTTTCAATTCAACGAGCTTGACAGTGCCAGACTGAAGGCCGGCGAAGACGAGGTACTCGAGCAGCAGTCTAAAACCCTCAGCCATGCAGAGGAGATTAAAAGCGCGCTCTATGACGCCTCCGCTGCGCTGTCGGCCGACGAGACGGGAAGCGACAGCCTCACCAGAAAAGCATCTGATCGGCTCAACGGCATCGCTCAGGTATTCCCAGATATTCAGGAGGCAGCAGCAAGGCTTGACTCGGTCTGTATCGAACTGAGAGACATTGCCTCGGAGATTGGCCGACATCTGTCGGACATCGACTTCGACCCGCAACAGTTGGACGACATCAACGGGCGTCTCGACCTTATCTATGCCCTTGAGCAGAAATTCCACGCAGCATCGGTCAACGAACTGCTCGACCGTCAAAACGCAATCAGACAACAGTTGGAGAGCATTGACAACGGCGACGAGCGTCTGGCTGAGCTTAAGCAGGCCGCAGACAGAGCCTTCGCGCTTTGTAACAGTGCGGCCGACAAGCTCACCGCAATTCGGCACCGGGCCGCGAGGACCGTAGAGAGCGAGATGAGGCGAAGGCTCATTCCGCTAGGCATTCCCAAGGTACAGTTCTCCATCGCCTTCAGCCCGCGCGAATGCTCGCCCAAGGGCAAAGACAAGATTGCCTTTCTTTTCAGCGCCAACAGCAGCACACCGCTAAACCCCATCGCGCAGGTGGCCTCGGGCGGCGAGATTGCCCGCGTCATGCTCTCACTCAAGGCCATGATTAGCGGGGCCGTCAGGCTCCCCACCATCATCTTCGACGAGATTGACACGGGCGTCAGCGGCCGTGTCGCTGAGAAAATGGCCCAGATTATGAGAGAGATGGGCGACAACAACCGGCAGGTCATTTCCATCACCCACCTGCCGCAAATCGCGGCCATGGGTACTACCCACTACAAAGTGAGCAAGGAGGAGACCGCAGGCGGCACTGTAAGCCACATGACCTTGCTAAACGACAGCCAGCGCGTCAACGAACTGGCTCAGATGCTAAGCGGGAGTGACATCACCGAGGCTGCCGTGGCCAATGCCAAGGCACTGTTGGGACAATCTAAGGCTTTGGGCAAGTGAAAGTACCACAACAGGAAAATATATTAAAAAGGACAAGATAACGAAAAATCGCATGAAAAAAATCATAATCCGGCTTTATTTACTCTTTCTAATGATGGGGGCTATGGTGCCGGGCACGTCCCCGGCGCAGACACCTGCCGTCAGAAAAGCCGCACAGAGCGTGCTGAGTCTGACCACATTCAACAAAGACGGCACCATTCATTCCAGCTCTCACGCCGTACTCACGGGCAATACGGGTGAGGCTGTCGCCATGTGGCACGACTTCACAGGGGCCGACCGCGCCATCGTCATCGACGCCAAGGGCAAGCAGTATGACGTTGACGTGATGCTGGGCATCTCCGAGAACTACGACCTTTGCCGCTTCCGGCTCAAGGGCTACAGCAATGCCGGAGCCTCATTACCCCTGGTTGCCGTGGACAGCCAGCCGACTGCAATGTACATCGTCGGTTACGACTTGAAGTCTCCCTCCATCAACACTGTCAAGCCGCAGCGCACGGAGAAGTTTATGACTAATCTCAACTACTACGTCTTCAACGACAATGATGTCTCCGGCTCACAGCTCGGCTGCCCGCTCGTCAACAGTCAGGGACAGCTGCTCGCCATCATCCAGCGGCCTGAGACGGGAGGACAGGCATTTGCTGCCGACACCAGACTGACAAACGACTTCAAACTTACGGGACTTTCCATCAACGACAACACTTTCCGTGCCACGGGCATTCGCACGGCACTGCCGTCAGACAAGGAACAGGCTGTGGTCATGCTCATGCTTGCAGTGAACCAGGACAGTGCGAAATATGAGGCTTATATCGACGACTTCATCAGGCTATTTCCAACCGCCACAGAGGGCTACAACGCGAGAGCCAACCGTCTGATGGCCGCCGGCCGGCTAACCGATGCCGACAACATGCTGCAGGATGAGGTAAAACATGCCGCGCAAAAGGACGTTGCCTACAGTAACTACGCAGCCATGGTCTATCGGGCCACGGTCTATCGGGTTGACACAACCTTTACGAAATGGAGCCTCGACCGTGCTGTCGGACTCGTGAAAGAAGCAGAGAAGATAAACCCCCAGCCTAACTACAGGCAGCAGGAGGGACAAATACGCTATGCACAGGGAAAATACAAGGAAGCCCTGGACATTTTCATGGCTCTTCAGCAGACAGCCCTCAGAAAGAACGGCGAGATTTTCCTGGAGGCCGCGCAGTGCAAGACCATGCTCAAGGCTCCCAAAGCTGAAATAATGGCTCTCCTCGACAGTGCGGTCTGTGTACAGCGGGGCGTGGCCTCGGCACCCTACGTACTGGCAAGGGGACGGGCCTACGACTCCGATGGTGAATACCACAAGGCTTTCAGAGACTATCTCGTCTACGATTCGCTGATGAGCGGACGCGGATCCGATGATTTCTACTACATCAAATACAAGTGTGAGGTCAATATCCGCCAATATCAGATTGCCCTCAACGACATCGCCCACGCCATTGTGCTGAACCCGCGCGAGCCCGTATATTATGCAGAGATGGCCAGTCTTCAGCTGCGCGTCAACCAGCCCGACAAGGCTGTACAGACATGCAACCTCGCCTTGCGGCTGCCCGACGCTGATAGCCTCAGCGATCTATATATAATAAAAGGTGTGGCTCTTTGCGAGACCGGGAAAAAAGAAGAGGGACTCGACTGCCTGAGGACGGCCAATGAAAAGGGCGATAGCCGCGCGCAGAAGCTGATTGACAAATACAACAAGAAATAGCAGCCACGTCCCCCTCATTCAATCCTATAAAAAATGTCGAAAACTATTGTGGGCCGCACAAGGCCAGCTCCAGCATGCAAATTACACGGATATATCGGCGGATTCCGTATGTGGGTTAGGACGGGGAAATTCCATCAACGGTCAGGGCAGGTATGACCCCGTCCCTACCGTGCAAACGAAATCAGCTTACGAAACTTGAATTAATTAACCAGATTACGGCATATTTAAGCATCACAGGACTTCTGAAATTCCAAACTTCTGAACTTCCCGTCTTCAAAAAACTTCCATACTTCAAAAAAAAATATTGGTGTCCGCTAAAACCTGAAAAGTGTGACCAAAATTAAGGCTGAATTCCTCGCTTGGAATCCAGCCTTTTTGTGTT
>CABVDL010000085.1 GCA_902497035.1 uncultured Prevotella sp. | reverse complement strand
GCCGCCGAGCGGGCAGGAGCCGACGCTTTCGTAACGGGTGAGATGCACTACCACCAGTATTTCGGCCATGAGCAGCGGCTGCAGATAGCGGTCATCGGCCACTATCAGAGCGAGCAGTTCACGAAGGATATTCTTCGCGACATCATCCTCCGCGACTGCCCCGGCGTGCGCTGTGTGATGTCGGCCGTCAATACCAACCCAATACTGTATATATAAATGTAATACAAAATCGCGATAGACTATGACAACAACAAAGAAAGATCCGTCAGAGATGTCGGTGGAGGAGAAGCTGAAAACCCTTTACCAGTTGCAGGTGACGCTGTCGGCCATTGACGAGAAGCGCGCCCTGCGTGGCGAGCTGCCCCTTGAGGTGCAAGACCTTGAGGACGAGATAGCCGGACTCAACACACGTAAGGAGAAAATTAATGGCGAGATAGCCGACTTCCAGAGTGCCGTGTCACAGAAGCGCAATGAGATAGAGGCCGCGCAGCAGAGCGTTGACCGCTACAAGCAGCAGCTCGAGAGCGTACGCAACAACCGCGAGTATGACACGCTGACCAAGGAGATAGAGTTCCAAAGCCTGGAAATAGAACTCTGCCAGAAGAAAATTAAAGAGGCCAGCACCAAGGTGGCCGAGCGCCAGGCCGACCTGCAACAGGTTGACGACACTATCAATGAGCGCCAGGCCGACCTCGAGCACAAGCGCGGAGAGCTGGACGAGATTATGAAGGAGACCCGCGACGCCGAGGCCGAGCTCAAGGAACGGGCCAAGGTGCTGGAGGCCAACATCGAGCCGCGCCTGCTGCAGAGCTTCAAGCGCATCCGCAAGTCGGCCCGCAATGGTCTGGGCATTGTCTATGTGCAGCGTGATGCCTGCGGTGGTTGTTTCAATAAAATTCCGCCACAGCGGCAGCTGGACATTAAGATGCACAAGAAGATTATCGTCTGCGAGTATTGTGGCCGTATCCTCATCGATCCCGAGTTGGCCGGTGTGAAGACAGAGACCGTCGAGGCCAAGCCAAAACGCAAGCGCACGACGAGGAAGAAGAAAACAGAAGCCGCTGAGGAGGAATAAGTCCGCAGCGGAGCAAACTGTGACCCCAAATGCTATACCCTCGGCTTAGCCGAGGGCTTTTTTTTCAAAAAGAGTTGGGAGGGTGAGATTAAGATAATGAAGAAATTGATTGATCAGTGGTTTGCGTAGCGTCTTCAATTTACATTCCCCGTGCTTTCCTCACCGTCTCCATGGCGGCGTTGATTTCCTGGAATTTCTGCTCGGCCGCCTTACGCACGTCCTCGCCAAGAGAGGCCACGCGGTCGGGATGGTTTTTGAGCGCGAGCTTGCGGTAGGCGGCCTTTACCTCGTCGTCAGTGGCCGACGGGGCTATGCCCAGCACCTTATAGGCAGCGTCGAGCGAAGAACCTGCGTCGCGCAGGTTGAGCATGCCTTCAAGGTCGGTGGCCGAAAGTCCCAGTTCGGCGCAGCACTCGCGCAACGCATTGACCTCAGTATTCACCACCACGCCGTCGGCCTGGGCTATGGAGACGAGGAAATGGAGCAACTGGAGCCGCTGCTCGTAGGGCATAATCTGGCGCAGCTGACGGCAGCTGTCCATCACGGCTGAGCGGAACTCTGTCATGCCCAGCCTGTTTTGCTGCTCAAAGAGCTTGCGCAAGATTTCGTCGCCCTGCACCACGGCGGCCTCTCCAAAGTTGACGCGCAGCCACTGTCTCACCGTGTTCATCTCGGAATGCATCACCTTGCCGTCGGCGCGGATGATGTAGGAGGCCAGTACGAGAAGTGAGAAGCGAAACGTGTTGCGCTGCCCCTCCCAGGCCTGCTGCTGCGTCTGATAGCCGCCGTAGGGACCGTTGAACTGCTGGCTGTCGTCTCTGTTGCTGACGTTGCCATCAGAGGCTCCGTCTAACAAAGAGCCAAGCACAAAGCCTGCGATGGCTCCGAGAGGCCCGGCAATCATCATTCCCAAAAATCCGCCTATCCATTTACCGTATGCCATATTCGTGTAGTCGTTAAGTTGTAATACTTTGATTCTATCAGTGTGCAAATTTAGCAAAAAAGCCTTGAAACGATTTGGGGGGAAAGAATAATTTAGCTAACTTTGCCGAAAAATTAGAATATTAAGCATTAACAAGCACTGTTATGAATATTGCACTGGCATTCGTAGTATTTCTCGTGGTGGCTTGCCTGCTCTGGGGCATTGGCGAGCTGCACTATAAAAATTTCCACTATGTTGAGGACGTGCCTCACCATCCCGATCCTACTGCTCATCAGGGCGGTGAGTATGTGGAGAAGAACATCCGCGACATCATGAAAGAAAACAGCACAAGGGGCTACGATGCCGTTTGAACGGATTGAGGCGGCCGGCAATTGAAGTAATCAAACTGGCCCTCTTACTATATACAGAAAGCGGCAATGTGGTGGCTGAGGCTCCGTATTGCTGCTTTTTTGCAATATTTTGGCATTTGCTGCTTTCTTTTGTGCTTTTTTGCTAACTTTGCATTCAGAAGAGAAATATTTCAACACGTAATCCATGAAGAAGAGAACGATAGCTGTCTCATTGCCCTTCGAGCATAGCGACACTTACGGCGCACTGAGCATGCCTGTATATAATGCCGTGGCCTACGAGTTTGACACGGCCAAGGCCATGGCCGATGCCTTTACGGGGCGGGTCATTGCCCCTGACTATTCTCGCACGGCCAATCCCACTGTCACCAATTTCGAGTACCACGTCAAGGCTTTGACCGGCGCGAGTGCCGTGACAGCGCTGAACAGCGGCATGGCGGCTATCAGCATGACCATGCTGGCCTTGGCTTCAAGCGGAAAGAACATCGTGACCTCGCGCCACATGTTTGGCAACACCTTTGACCTGCTCCACAACACGCTGCGACGCTTCGGCGTTGAGGCAAGACTCGTTGATTTGACCAATACCGACGAGGTAGACCGGAGTATCAATGCCGATACGTGCTGTCTTTTTATGGAGATAATCACCAATCCGCAGATGGAGGTGGCCGACATCAAGGCACTGGCCGAGGTGACCCACCGGCATGGGGTGCCGCTTGTTGTTGACACGACGGTCATTCCCTTTACCGAGTTTTCCGTACACGGGCTGGGCGCCGACATCGAGCTGGTGTCGTCGACCAAATATATCAGCGGCGGTGCCACGTCACTTGGCGGACTGATTATTGACTATGGCACGGTCAAGGGATTTCAGCAGCGTATCAAAGGTGAGATCCTTTTCAACTTTGGCGCTTACATGACCCCCCACGCCGCCTACATGCAAACGCTCGGACTCGAGACGCTCGCGGCACGCTATGCCATGCAGTCGGCCAACGCCATGCAGCTGGCACGCCGCATGACAAAGATGCCGGGCATTGTCAGCGTGAACTACGTGGGTCTGGAGAATAATCCATATCATGAGTTGGCACGGCGGCAGTTCGGCCCTACGGCGGGTGCAATGATTTGCTTCGACCTGGAGAGCGAGGAGGCTTGTTTCAGTTTCCTCAACAACCTGAAGATTATCCATCGCGCGACCAATCTTTTCGACAACAAGACGCTGGCCATCCATCCTTTTTCCACCATCTTCGGCAATTTCACGGCTGAGGAGCGTGCCAGTATGGACGTTTATAACACGACTATCCGCATCAGCGTAGGCCTGGAGGATGTTGACGACCTGACCGAGGATATGGAGCAGGCACTGCGAAAATAAGACTTTTAAATGAATTTAGGGCTATGATGAATACGGACGACGCACTCGGACTTTCCGGCGCAAAGGCGGCGGGAGGCTATGACTTTGACAAGATTGTTGACCGGTCGGGCAGTGGCGACCTGAAACACTGTGCACTGCTGCCGCGATGGGGACGTGACGACCTGCTGCCCCTGTGGGTGGCCGACATGGACTTTGAGACACCGGCCTTTGTCACTGAGGCCCTGAGAAAGCGGATGGAGCATTCGCTCTTCGGCTATACCATGGTGCCGGAGGAGCTGTGGACGAGTATCATCAATTGGATAGAGCAGCACCACCAATGGCGCGTCAGACGTGAGTGGCTGTCGTTCATTCCCGGCATCGTCAAGGGAATAGGCTTGGTGGTCAACATCTTTACCCGCCCCGACGAGAAAGTCATTATCCAGCCGCCTGTGTATCATCCTTTCCGGCTCGTCCCCTTAGGCAACGGACGTGAGGTGGTCTACAATCCGCTGCGCGAGCATGACGGAACTTATGAGATGGACTTTGACAATCTGGAGAAGGTAGCCGACGACAAGTGCCGTGTGCTTATCCTCTGCAATCCCCACAACCCCGCAGGCATTTGCTGGAGCCGTGAGACGCTCGTTCGTCTGGCTGACTTCTGTCACCGCCGTCATATCCTCGTCATCAGTGATGAGATACACTGTGACATGGCACTCTTCGGGCATAAGCATGTGCCGTTTGCCTCGGTCTCGGACCAGGCGCGTGAGAACAGCATCACGTTCCAGGCTCCTTCCAAGACCTTCAACATTGCAGGTATTGTGAGCAGTTATGCCATCGTGCCTAACGGGGAGATACGCGAGCGCTTCTACCATTGGCTGACGGCCAATGAGATGGATGACCCCACACTCTTTGCGCCTATCGCCACCATTGCCGCCTACAACAACGGTGAGCAATGGCGCAGGGCCATGCTGGCCTATGTGGAGGACAATGTGCGCTTTGTGGAGGATTTCTGCCGCCGGCACATTCACGGCGTCAAGCCGTGGCGGCCGCAGGCTTCTTTCCTGGTGTGGCTCGACTGCCGTCAACTGGGTCTGAGCCACGACGGACTGCTCGACCTCTTCATCGACAAGGCGCATTTGGCGCTCAACGACGGCGAGATGTTCGGCAAGCGTGAGGGCCACGGCTTTATGCGCCTCAATGTCGCCACGCCGCGTGCGGTACTCAAGCAGGCGCTGGAACAGTTGGCCGCTGCCGTCGCGTCTCTTTAATGACGGAAAGCTCATCCGCCACCGAAAGGCATTGGGCAGCCGGTGCCAAAGGGCGGTGAGGATGCGGTCGTGCGTGCCGGGTGTCCAGTCCGGGTGTATGTCACGGGGCTGGCGTTATACCACGCCGATAATCTCATTCAGACTTTGGCAACCGTGGCGTTCAAGCCAGTCGGCTATGCCGCTCTTTATTTTCATTGTCACCGTTGGGTCAATGAAATTGGCGGTGCCTATCTCAATGGCTGTTGCACCGGCCATGAAGAACTCAATGGCATCCTCGGCTGTCATGATTCCGCCCAGTCCGATGACGGGGATGCTGACGGCCTTGTACACGTCGTGCACCATGCGTACAGCAACGGGCTTCACAGCAGGACCGCTCAGCCCGCCTGTGCCAATGCTGAGTTTTGGCTGCCTGCGCTCAATGTCAATGGCCATGCCAAGCAGCGTGTTGATGAGCGAGACGCTGTCGGCTCCCTCTGCCTCACAGGCGCGGGCGATGTCGGCGATGTTGGTCACGTTGGGCGAAAGCTTGACGATAAGCGTCTTATGATAGACGCTTCTCACGGCTTTCACGACGCTTGCTGCTCCCTCGCAGGTGACACCGAAAGCCATGCCCCCGTGCTTGACGTTGGGACAGGAAATGTTCAGCTCGATGGCCGGGATGCGGTTGAGCGTGTCAATACGCTCGGCGCAGGCCGCATAGGTCTCAGGCGAGTTGCCGCTGACATTGACGATGAAAGCCGTGTTGATATCCTTAATCTGCGGGTAGATATGCTCACAGAAGTAGTCAACGCCTTTGTTCTGAAGCCCTACACAGTTGAGCATGCCTTGTGCTGTCTCGGCCATGCGCGGGTAGTCGTTGCCCTGGCGCGGCTCAAGCGTCGTACCTTTGACGATGATGGCTCCGATTTCCTCCAATGGTACAAGGTCGCGGAATTCGAGTCCATATCCGAATGTGCCGCTTGCCGTCATTACGGGATTGTGCAACGACAGCGAATTTATCTTAACACTAAGGTCTACCATAACAGTTTCTGAATATTAAATACTGGACCGTCCTCGCAAACGCGCAGGTTGCCCTCGGTCGTTTTCTCCACACAGCAGAGGCATGCGCCTAAGCCACAGGCCATCATGTTCTCAAGTGAGGCCTCACATGGAGTTCGGCTTTCCCGTGCGTAGCGGGCTACAGCCTGCATCATTGGCTTTGGGCCGCAGGTTTGGATGAGGTCAAAATGCTCTCGCTGTAGTAGGGAGTGGTTGGTGACAAAGCCCCGCTCGCCGGCCGAGCCGTCCTCGGTGGTGAGAAAGGTTGGACCGATGTCCTCAAAACGGCCGACTTCAAGCAGTTCGGTCCGCGTCTTGGCTCCCAACAGGAATGACGGGTGTGCGCCTTCGTCCTTGAGGCGTCGGCCTTGCCATAGCAGCGGTGCCACGCCCACGCCTCCGCCGACGAGCAGAATGTTACGGGTGCTGCCGCAACTGCCGGAAAAACTGTTGCCCAAAGGAAGCAGACAGTTGAGTTTGTCGTTTGGTTGCACACGTGCCAGCTGGCGCGTGCCCTCGCCAATGGCGGCGACGAGCAGCCACATCTCGTTGCGCGAGCGGTCTACAAAGTGGATGGAAATGGGGCGACGCAGGAAAGTGGAGGGGGAGTGGTCGACACGCACTTCCACAAACTGGCCTGGCAGCATCTCGGGCAAAGGCTCTTCTTGTGTGAGGCAAAGCAAGACGTGCCTCTCGCTCAACGGCTCCACCGACGTTATTGTCAGGTCAAGACAGTATTTCTTCATAGTCTTTGGATATGTGTTGTCAATGTCGCTACAAAGATAATCAAAAAATAGTGAACTTTCGCATTGGTCAGGAGCAAAATATCGGCCTATTATAAAGAGGTAGGAGTAAATTCTATTTTTTTGGCACAAACGACTCCCAAGTCTGGTCATCGTAGAAGACGCGTATCTCAGTGATTTTTCTCGTCGGTTTGTCAATATATTTCACGACTTCACGCTCCTTTGTCTGGCTGCCCGCTTGAGGTCGGCGGGAGTTGTTTGGCGTGTTGCTGATATCGAAGAGTGACAGGGTGCCGTTGATGCCGGAGGACGCAGAGCTGGTGCCGGCAGATGCGGAGGCTGTGGTGCCTGCTGCAGGACTGCTGCCGCCATTTGCGAGGCCGTTTCCGTTGGCCGTAGGTTCCGCATCCTTGTCGGCAGGGGTGACGCGGGCAGAAGCCTCATACATCGGTCCCTCACCAAACATCAGCCATTTGATGGAGATGTTTGACAGCCGGTTGTGAATGGCTTCCACGGTCTGCATCGATGGCTTGGTCTTTTCGTTTAGAATGCCCGACAGCGTTCCCTCGTTGATGCCGGTGGCTTGGGCAAATGCCTTTTGGTTCATGTGCAGACTCTCCATAAGCTGCTTTATTCGGTCTCTCATATTGTATGGTTTAATATATTCAATTCTCGGCCACTTGTTATTAGTGGGACGGGCGACAAAGAGACCAATTTGGTGAATTACATTTAAGCAGATTTGCATTGCCAGCCGGCTGTTGCCGTAATGCTGTAAAGCCGCCCTTGGAGTGGGCGGAAGCTTTAACGGCACCATTTTAGCCCCTTTCTCTTTGATTTGCAAAGTTAAAGCAATAATTTGAATTCTCCAACTTTAATTCGATATATTTTCGCCATTAAAATTTAGATGTATGTTTCTAAACCGCACAATAATTCCAAAATCTAAATTACGAATGGTCGATTTAATTTACTAAACCAAATTTAGTCTTATGTCCTAACCTTATAAAAAGAAAAAGCGATTAGAGCTAAATTATTGGGAATGGTTGCCTTATCAGCACGTGCGAAAGCGGGGAAATCGGTTCTTTAGCCATATCGGAGGAGATAATGTGCCTACATTCCCGTTGTTTTCCTTTTTACTTTATCGTAATTATTTGGTTATTAAGTAATTGTTACCATATAAGCCGATTTGTATATTTATAAATTCAAGTCTTTTAATTCATAAATTACAGTGTCGTTCCGTGAAAGTTTATATATGCAAATCTAAATTCGATGTTTTAACTTTGCCTCGATAATTTAAGTAATTATATGGAATGAGCTAATTTTCAAAGTCGAATTTGAGAATATAAACATAAAAAAGATTTAATGACAAATTCCTAAAGGCTTAAAAACCCCCAATTTCTCCGTGTTCGCGATATATTGAAACAGGGGACAGGTTGGTCGAAAAAGATTGATTCTCAGCAAGGTTAACTTTAGCTTAACCATCATATATTCACCGAATTAGACCAAAAAATGACATCATTTTTAGAGGGCGATTTTGGCTCTAAAAAATTGGGAGTGGCACACTTTAAGCCATAATAGTGGCCTCAGATAGTGCCAAACAAGGGGATTATTAGCCAGGATTAACCCCGGATTTGCTGTAATTGTGCTTTTTTCAGATGCTTTTTAGTGACGGTTTCCGGTGCACTGTATTATTATCTTGTCAGGCTTTGCACCCCTATTCTCCCTTTTCATTCTCAATATTAAGCTCCACCTGCCTGACTTTCCATTCTTCTTTCCACACTACCAGCAGCCATCTGAAAATCGTCCTCAGTGCATGATAAAGAAGATGAGTTCTTTAGCGAGGTCGCCCTCCTGTGTTGAGGGATTGTTAATGCCCTTGCTCATGGCATCAATCTGGCGGAGCTTGAGAAGGATTTGGAGTATCTTGTTGCCGCTGTAGTTTCTCAGGCCTGCCATATAGTCTTTCACACCCCATACGCTTCTCAACTCAAGATCGGCAGCCAACTGCTGCTGGTCATTCTTGTGCTGGGAGTAGAAGGCTATTAACAGATTTTGAAAGAAAGAGAATAGCAATGGAAGGTAGGAAAAAAGGGAGCCGGCCTTCTTGTTTTCGTCAAAATATTTGATAATACGGTTTGCTTTCAGAATGTTGCGGTTGACGATGGCATCACGCAGCTCAAAGACGTTGAAGTCCTTGCTCACGCCGATGTTCTTTTCCACGATTTCCGGTGTGACGCGGCGGTCGCTCTCCGGCAAGGAGATGATGAGTTTATCGAGCTCAGACATCAGCCGGTTGAGGTCGGCGCCGATATTCTCGGCAATCATCGCACAACTTTTCTCGTCAATGCTCACTTTGCGTTCTAGGAGGTATTTATGGATGAGGCCGGGCAGCTGCCACTCGCGCAGTTTCTTACTCTCAAAGACGACACCGCTATGTGAGACGGCGGTGAAGAACTTTAGTCTGCGGTCGATGGTGCCATTCTTGTAGCAGATGACAAGGATGGTGCGCGGCTGTGGCTTAAGAGCGTATTTCTCGAGCTTGTCAAAGGAGCGCAGGGCCTGTGCCTCCTTGACAATAATCACCCTGTAGGGAGACATCATGGGGAACTGCATGGCAAGATCGGCTATGGCGGCCGCGTTTACATCGGCACCGAAGACCACAGTCTGGTCGAACGCCTGCTGGTCGGCCTTCAGCACGTTCTTCTGGATATAGTTGCTAATTTGGTCGATATAGTAGGCCTCGTCACCCATTAATAGATAAATAGGTGCATAGTGTCCGGCTTTGAGATTGCTCATAAGCGCGTCAAAAGTAACTGTAGTCTTCTTCTCAGGCATAAATTCTTTCGTTAATTAACGGCCTTTCTCGCTGCAAATGTTTACCTTTGCAGACAGCCTCCGGGAGGGCGCGGCAACGGTTGCCGCATCCCTGATTGCAAAGTTACGAAAATGATTCGATTAAATTTACCTCCATACGAAATAAAGTTGGGCGGAAGCCGTGAGCACCCTCAGATTTTTGACATGCTGCGCCGTCGGTATGTCGCACTGACACCTGAGGAATGGGTCCGCCAGCATTTCACACATTATCTCATAGGGCATTTAGGCTATCCGGCGCCACTGATGGCCAATGAGGTGCAATTGCGCGTGGGACAGAAGCAGCTCCGGGCTGACAGCGTGCTTTACGACCGTGCCCTTCGGCCACGCATGATTATCGAGTACAAGGCGCCCACGGTAAGCATCACGCAGAAGGTGTTCAATCAGATTACCGCTTACAACATGTTGCTTCACGCGCCCTATCTCGTAGTTTCAAACGGACTGTCGCATTACTGCTGCAAATTAGATGAGGCCGGTGACAAGTACGTGTTCATCGACCATCTTCCCCACTATGACGAGCTTTAGTCCTATTGTCCTGCGCAATATGACAAAGTAATGATTAAAGCGATTTGACAGATGCCTTTACCGGCCATTGGTTATCTCAGACCACGCTTTGTTCAAAAAGTCAATAATATTATGGTGAACAGCAGATGGCATGCATCCTTGGGGATATGGTGAGAAGCTGCGAGACCGGGGAGAGCACGGTGGAGGAATAGCAATTACTTTGGCTGATTGCAGAGGGTCCGCTGATATACCTCCATAACCTGCTTGGCTACATTGCCGTTCTCAAAGTGGCGGATGAATGTTTGGCTTTCCGATACTCTTCTTTCCCGCTCATTGATGGCTGTTGCTATGGCGTGAGCCATGGCATCGGCATCGTCGGGACTGACGTAGAGGCTTGCCTGTCCTCCTGCCTCCTCCAAGCAGGAACCCGTGGCTGCCACCACGGGCAGTCCGCTTTGGATGGCTTCTATGATGGGTATTCCGAATCCTTCGTAGCGAGAAGGATAGACGAAGCACTGGGCGAGACGGTAGATGGCGATAAGGTCGCCGGTAGGAACGCCATGAAGCAGATGAACCCTGTCCTCCACGCCCAAAGACTGCGCCGCGGCCATTACCTCTTTGGCGTAGGGTGTGGCACGGCCTACGATGACCAGATGCAAATTCTTGGGCCAGCGTGGCATCGATTTGACAGCAAGCAATATGTTCTTCCGCTTCTCTATGGTGCCGACGTTCAGCACAAAGTCCTGAGGCAGGCGGTATTTCCCATTGACAGTCTGCATGGTCTCAGGACTTACCCGTCGGGCAAACCGCCGGTCGCAGCTCTGATAGATGACATCTATGCGGTCGGCGGGGTAGTCGCTGTAGTAAAGGATGTCGCGCTTGGTGCACTCGCTGATGGCAATGATACGGTCGGCCTCGCGCAGTGTGGCAAAGAACTTGCGGCGGTAGAGCCAGGCGTCGATCCTGTGGTAATATTCCGGGTGACGGAGGAAAATAAGGTCGTGAATGGTAACGACGCCGGGAATTCCCGCTTTCCGCAGTCCGTTTGGCAATTCACCCGTCAGACCGTGGAAAAGCTCCACGCCGTCACGTTTCAAGTCACGTATCATGCCCGATCGCCGCCATAGGTCCTTGCCGACAGACGTATGGCAGGAAGAATAGCGGAAGGCAATGTTGTCGGCATTCTCTACCTGCGCCCGCAAGTCCTCACGCCCGGCATCGGGAGCATAGAGCAGCAGCTCCGTCTCCGGGGCGAGTGCAGCCAATGCGTTGACAAGCGTTCTTCCGTAGTTGCCAAGTCCTGAGGCATTGCGAACAATGCGCTTGGCATCGTAGCCAAATATATTCTTCATGTTGCAAATTTAGATAAAATTCCCGAGTTATAAGCCAGTTGAGATAAAAAACCTAATAGATTTCCTCCCCCATGCGCTGACAGCAAGAAAAATCAAGGCCAGCATACGCTCAATGGATTGCCGAGTGCACGATGAA
>CABVDL010000084.1 GCA_902497035.1 uncultured Prevotella sp. | reverse complement strand
GCATCCATTCCTGCCACCGGCGGCGAACATCCATTACTCATAACTTATAGCTCGTAGCTCGTAACTCATTATGCGTGAGCCTGTTTTAAAGGTTTTCCTTTGTGTCAGCGCCAAGGTCCGACGGAGGAGGACCTGCCCTTTGCGGGATGAGGGCGGGGAGAGGCAAGGCCTCTCACAAGCCCTCGTCCCACTAAGGGCAAAGGGCCAGAGCCCTTGACGCTGGTACAAAGGGTTTTATTGGTTTTGGTAGAAAATTCTCTCGTGAGCGACTGATTATCAAGAGTAGTAGTTTAACAAGACTTTATCCCGCTTGTCATTGTAATCTCTTCCTCCCCTGGGTGGGGGAGGATGTCACGGCTTGCCGTGACTGGTGGGGCCGAAATACTCCGCCACCGGCTTCATAAACCGTGAGAGCTTGTTGGGCGGTGCGCCGGGGCTGGTGCTGCCTGTGTGATAATAAATAAACAACCGGCGGCGGGCGCGCGACATGGCCACATACAGTTTGCGCGCATCCTCGGCCATCATCCGATCGTTGCCCTCATGCGCGAAGATGGGAAAGCGGTTGTCGGTCACGTCAAACACGATGACATTGTCAAACTCCAGTCCCTTGGCCTTATGAATGGTGGAGACCACGAGGCGGTCGGCCATCGTCGACGACCCGCAAAGATCGGACTCCCTGAACGTGCTGAGCTCAATGGCATGAGCGCTGAGTTGGTCATAGAGCGACGGCTCAGCCATGAGGTCAATCACGTCGTTGTGCAGGAAACGGAAAATATAGTCAATCTTGTCAACAGGCCGTATCAGACAGGCTTCCAGCAGGTTGTGATAGAAGGTCTCCATCTCGTCGACCAGGGCAGGCATACCGTTGGCTAAAGGTGTGCGGTCGTAGAGCCGCCCCCTACCCCGCTGATAAATATCGCCGTAGGTCTGCCGCAGCCTTGCCATACGCTTCTTAGTCTGTGGCTGTGAGAGGTACTCCTCCTGCCACACCACCATCTCAAGGCCTTGCCGATAGCAGAAGTTGACCAGCTGCACCGTGGCATTGACATCATCGTCGGCCAGATGGGAATTCTCACCGCTCAGTCCAAGCTCGGTGAGGAGATTTTTCAACTTAAACACCTTGAGGTCATAGCGGAGCAGCCGTATCAGCTCTAAGGAGTCGAGGCAGCAGGGATAAAGCGCATGCCAGTCGGTATTGGGCAGGTAACGCCGGAAGTTGAAGTCCATGATGTGAGAGTCGTACGCAGCGTTGTGCGCCAACAATACGCCACCGGCCGCAAAATCGTTGAAACGCCGCAGGCCCTCGGCATGGGAGACGATGGGCTGGTGGCGGCGCTCCTCGAGGATGGGGTTGACGATGTCGCCCAGCATTGCGGGTATCACGCGGTCGGTCTCGATATAGACTGAGAACGAATCGACGACATGACCCTGCCGCAGGCGCTGGGCCGCAATCTGTATGACATCATCCTCGAAGACATTAAGTCCTGTGGTCTCGGTGTCGAAGACGATGATGTCCTGCCTTTCATAGATGGCGAGGAAACGCTGCAGCGTGGTCATGCCGTCAGGCGCAAAGGCATCGGTGGGCAGAATGGCCTTTCTGCGCAACTGGCTGACGAACTGCCTGCTGGAGGCCGCGCTCTCACAGACCCTCAGGCCCTGCATCAGACACGACCAAGCCAGGAAGTTGTGCGCGTTGTTCAAGACACTGAGATGCGCTATCAGCAACTTGACGGCAGGCGTGGAAAACATGTCAGTGCCGGAAACCTTGAAATGACTAATGTGCTGGCCGGTCAGCGCCTTGCTTATCTCGTCGGCATCGCGGTTGGAGTTGACCACGATGGCGGCAGACTCATTGGGATAGTCTTTCAGCAATTTCGCCGCCATCTTGGTGACGCTCTTATATTCAGACCAGATATTCTCGGCCCGGACCACGCGCAGCGCGCACGCCTTGTCGTTGCCACTGAGACCGGCCGTCGGGAGCAGCTGAGGGTCACTGCCGAGGTTGCTCACGGCGAACGTGTTGAGCATGCTGACCAACTTAGCAGGCGAGCGATGATTGATACCAAGATGGCGGATATTCCCCTTGCACTTCTCTTTCAGTACATTGAGCGTCTCCATCTTCGCACCCATGAACGAGAAGATGGCCTGCTGCTCGTCACCGAAATAGACGCTGCAGGTCTTCGCCTCGGGCCGATGGTCGGTGAGGCTGTCGATAAGTGCCAGCTGCAGCATGTTCAAGTCCTGCACCTCATCGACCTGAATCCATGAATAGCGCTTGTAGTCAGGGTTAGCCTGCAAGGCAGAATAAGTCAACTGAAGCAGGTCTTCAAAATCGATAAGGTTGTTCTGCCGCTTATAGGCAACATACGCATGAGCATACCGCATCTTCATCAGGCTCTCTGTAGCCTCGTGCTGCTGCATCGGCGTGAAGGGTGGCTGATGGATGAAATCGAGATAAAAATCGGTGTGGTCGTAGATGTCCGTCATCAAGGCGGCATCGAAAGGACGCTGCTGCATGGCCGCTATCCGTCTCATCATCTGCACGTCCTCGGGGGTGACGCATTCCGGGTGAATGCGCAAGGCTTTCGGTATGCCGTGGCAGATGTCGTACATAAAGTGGGAGAAGAAGATGATGCGCTGATAGGCGTGCTTTCGCTTGAAGCTCGTCGCGACCGTCTCCTCATCCTCATTCAGGTAACGTGCCAGGATGCTGTTGGCCGTGTCGTCGTCGATGATGGCGGTTACGGAGGGGACTATGCCGTTTTCATAGAGAAACCGGGCGCAGTAGCGATGCACGTTGCCGACGAACACGCCCCCGGCCTTGTCCTCTCCTATCCGATCTCCGACACGCTCGCGCATGCTGCGTGCCGCACGGTTGGTGAACGTCAGGCAAAGCATATCGCCGCTCTTGACGCCGCTGTCAAGGGCTACCGCAATACGCTCGGCCAGCGACTGCGTCTTGCCACAGCCCGGAGGAGCAAGGACAAGATAGGCTCCACGGGCAATATGAATGACCTCACGCTGTGTTGCGTCAGGTGTCCAGTTTGATGAAAAGCTCAAGGCAAACACAAAGCCTTCAGCACGCTGACGGGCATGCTGAAGGCTTACTGCAGATTAAAGGTTGTCCTTCTCAATATCCTTGAAGTAGCGGTAGGTGCCGACCTTCAGCTCGTCGCAGGCCTGTTCGTCTGCCACGATGATGCTGTGGGCGTGCTGCTGAAGGGCGCTGATGGTCCAGGCCTGTGTGACAGAACCCTCGACGGCAGCCTGCAGCGCGCGGGCCTTGTGGTGGCCATTGACGAGAATCATCACCTCACGGGCCGACATCACCGTACCCACACCGACAGTAAGGGCGTGCTTAGGCACCTTGTTGACATCATTGTCGAAGAAGCGGCTGTTGGCAATGATGGTGTCGGTGGTGAGCGTCTTGACACGCGTGCGACTGACGAGGCTGGAGAACGGCTCGTTGAAAGCGATGTGGCCGTCGGGGCCGATGCCGCCAATGAAAAGATCGATACCGCCGGCCTCAGCAATCATCTGCTCATAGTGGGCGCATTCCGCCTCAAGGTCTTGGGCGTTGCCGTTGAGGATATGGATGTTCTCCTTGGGGCAGTCGATATGGTCGAAGAGGTTGCGGGCCATGAAACTGTGGTAGCTCTCGGGATGGCTCTCAGGCAGGCCGACATACTCGTCCATGTTGAAAGTCTTCACATACTTGAAGCTCACGCGACCCTCCTTGTTGGCCTTGACCAGCTCGGCATACATGCCCTCGGGGGAGCTGCCGGTGGGGAGACCCAGCACAAAAGGACGCTCAGCAGTAGGCTTGAAAGCGTTGATACGTGTTACGACATAGTCGGCTGCCCATTTGGAGAGGCGGTCATAGTCTTGCTCAATAATTAATCGCATGGTTGAAATAGGTTTAAATGAATTTCATTGCAAAACTACTAAAAAGAATTGGCATTGACAAGGCATCGGCCAAGTTTTTACATAGTTTAATGAGCGGTGAGCATTCCTATGCGGTTACCATGCCTTTCTTCCATTTGAAATAGCCCATCACGGCGATGCCGACGTAGAGGGCATAGAGCGAGGCCTTGAAGGGGATATCCTTGTAGAAATACAGCACGCACGTCACCACGTCGACGACAATCCAGATGATCCACTGCTCCAGATACTTGCGCGCCAGTGCCCAGATGCCGACGAAGCTCAGGGCTGTGGTGAAGGCGTCGGCTATGGGGACGGTGGAGCCAATCTTGACGAGCCAGAACCACAGCACGGCCCAAATGACGAGCGTGCCAATAGTCCAAGGGAGGATGCACGAGCGTTTGAAATGGGTCACAGGAAGGTTGTCGCCTTGCTTCTGATGATGTTTCTTGCCAAACTTCCATACCCAGAAGCCATACAGTGTCATGGCGATGTAATAGAACTCCATGCCGCAGTCGGCATAGAGTCCTTTCTCATAATACAGCACGATGTCCATGGCCTGCATCACGAAGCCCACGAGCCACAGCCATATCGAGGCTTTATACTCCAAGAGGATGTATGCCAGGCCAAGAACGGTGGTCGTGATGTCAAGCCAGTGGTCAAGGAAAAATGCGTCCATCACCTTGGCGTATCAGAACTGCAGCGTGATGTTGCCCATCATGTTGAAGCCGGCGGCGGGGATGTAGCCGAGCTGATAGTAGCGGTTGGACTCTGGATAGTGCTTATCCACTATAGCTGAGTAGCTCCAACCCGAGACAGCGTAATGACGGTCGAAGATGTTGTTGAGATTGAGTCCGAAAACGATTGCCTTGAGAAAACCCTTCAACGGAAGACGGTAGCTCATGTTGACATCGCTCGCCGTGAACCAGGGCAGCGAGCGGTCCTTGTTCTCCGACAAATCCATATATTGACGGCTCACGTAATTGGTGTGCCACGTACCCTCGAAGCCATGGTAGCGGAACGTGACAAAGCCGTTGAGGATGGCCGACGGCGAGAACGACAGCGTGGAGTTGTCGTAATGCTTCACGGTAGGGTCAAGGTCGCTCCATCCTTCGTCGTAGGTCTCGATATACTCGTCGAAGTCCTTTATCTTGTTTTCCGACAGTGCGGCATTGGCGGCCAGGGTCAGCCACGGCAGCGGTGTCCAGTCAGCCGTCAGCTCCACGCCGGCGCGGTAGCTCTTCTTGACGTTGGTGGTGAGGTTCTCGCCGATGTCGCTCTGCTGGCCAGTCTGCACAAACTGGTTGTGATAGTTCATATAGTAGAAGTTGGCCCCTGCGTGCCAGTTGCTGCCACTGTATTCGTAGCCTAACTCATAGTCGTGCAGATACTCAGCCTTGGGAGCGGGATAGGAACCGTTGTCGGTGAAGTTGTTGCGCTCGGGCTCGCGTCCGGCATAGGCCATGGAGAAGTAGGCCTTGTGGCCGTCCTCATGGAAAGTGAGCCCCCACTTGGGATTGACGAAGTTGTAGTCCTCGTGGATGTTGAGTGCCTGGTTCTGATAAGTTCCATCAGCCTGCTTATAGAACTTGTCGTTGCGGCCGCTGGTCTTGTAGTGCACGTGGCGATACTGCAGGTCGGCGAAGATGTCAAGGTTTGACGTGATATGGCCGGTAGCTTTCAGGAAGGCAGAATAATCATACTTGCGCGCGTCGGAGTCGTAGTATTTGTCGCCGTCATAAGGTTTGAGAATATTCTTGGCATTGGTGCGCGCTGAGATATAGTCGAGATAGCCGTAGTGATTGCCCCGGAACTGCTGGAGGTTGACACCGCCGATAATCTCTTTCACCTTGTCTTTGTAGCTGACATTATAGATGACGCCATAGGTGTGCTGTGTGAGTCCCTTACGGCGCACAAAGTCGGACTTCTTCACGAAGTTGCCGTCTTTGTCGGTAGCATAGATACCGAACTTGGCGAACTTGTTGTCAGGCCGGAACTCCTTGTAATAGCCGTGGCCGTAGGTGTAGTGGAGCGCCGCATTGTGGGTCCAGTGGGCCGACGGCTGCCATGAGAACGAAAGGATGTTGTGGTCCTGCACGAAGTTGTCGGTGGTCTTCTTCCAGTAGCTGCCGTCGTCCATCTTATAGCGCGAGATAGTCCACCCACCGTTCCAGTCTGGCTCGAAGCCCTCATACAGACTATTGAAGCGCCCCATGCCCATCTTATAGAGGTCCCGATAAGTCTTCACGCCAAGATAACTGTTCATGGAATAGCCGTCGTTGCCTGCGGTCACGCCATTCCAGGCCTGCCCGGTGTGCTCATAGTTGCCCACATTCTTGTAGCTCAGCTTGAAGTTGTCGCCCAGCCAGGTCAGTCCGCCGTAGTAGCTGCCCGAGTTGCCGCTTGTGCCGTGCAGATAGCCGTCGGTGCCGGTGTGGTGGTAGGCTCCGTCGAAGACGAGGTGGTTGCCAATGAGGCCGGTGGAGAAGTTGCCGCCTACATTATAAGTATTGTAGGAGCCGTAGCTTGCCGTTGCCTCGAGATAAGGCTTCAGCAGTGGGGCGGCCATTCCGAGGGAAATGGTGCCGCCGAAAGCGCCATCGCCATTGGTTGAGGTGCCGATGCCGCGCTGTATCTGCGCCGAGCCAAGCAGCGAGCCGTAGGAGTTCATGTTGGCCCAGAACACGGTCTGGTCCTCAGGGGAGTTGAGTGGCACGCCGTCGAGGGTAACGTTGATGCGACTGCCGGCTGCGCCACGGATGCGCATGTACACCGTACCCGTGCCTAATCCATTCTCACCCCAGGCCAGCACGCCCGGTGTGTTGGCAAAGAGCAGCGGCAGCTCACGGCCGGTCTTTGAGAATGAGTTGAGTTCTTGTTTCTTGAGATTGGTCACGGCAAACGGCGCGTTTTCTGACGCGCGTACGGCTCTGACCACTACCTCCTGCAAGGAGGCCTGACGAATGGAATCGCTCTGCGCACTCGCTGTTCCCGCGGCTAAGGCCAAAGCGCCCACAGCCAACGGGAAAGTCATCATCAATTTGTTCATTGATACCTTTGTTGAATTAAAATAACCACTAAAGGGATTGCATCCTACCTACGCCGGCATTACCCGGATCAGGTTCTTGGGTATGTTCTCAGCCACGGCAACCACCGCAGCACCCCTTAGAAAGCATTTTGCTTTCCGAGTGCAAAGGTATAAAAAATATTGTAATGCACGTAAGAAATACGAACAAATAATGTCAGATGCAAGAATTTTTGAATGAGACAAGCTTTTCGTTTCAGATTTCCTCACTGCCTGTCACGTATTGCTCCCGTAGCTGAATAATTAATACGGTAAGCCTTAGCCTGGCGCAAGGCCTGCTTGACATCATTGATGAGCTGCATCTGCGTGCCACGGTCGGCCTTGATGGAAACCGTCATTTGCTGCTGGTCCTCAGGCGACATGCGGTCGCGCTCAGCCGAAACATAGTCGGCCACCTCAGCGGGAGAGGCAAACTTGTCATTGAGCTGCACACGGTAGCCGTTGCCGTAAGCATGCCGCATGCCGGCGTTGGGGCGGCCTATATAAATATAGGAGACGGCCGACTTCTTGGTCAGTCGCGTCAGTTCGGTACCCTGCGGCGTACGGTATTTCACCTTTACGGCCACTTTCTGCATGTGCGTGACAATCATGAAAAAGAACAGCACCGTGAAGATTAGGTCGGGCAGAGATGCCGTATTCAGCCCCGGAACCTCATGGCTTAATCGGCGGAAACGGCTCATTGCCTGCCTCCTTTCTCACTATTGGGAGCGTACTGCTCGGCGATGTGTTGCGGACAAACGTCCTTGACATGGTCTTTCTGCTGAGGTGACAAAGCTGCGAAGTCGCGGTGATAAAGCCGTTGCGAAGTCTGGTCGCGCAGCACGCGGTAGGCGGCCACCAATTCGTTCTGAAGGTGGAAATAAGTGTCGTAGTCAGACGCCGGGTCCGCCTCCACCGTGATGAGATGCCGCTTCCCCACTCTACCAACGAAGGCAATGACCTGATTGCGCAGGCCATTGACAGGACGTGGCTTGTCGTTGACCTTGAGTTTGTTGTCTGACGTAATCTTCAGCGACATCGTCGTTCCTTTCTCTGCAAACGACTGCCGGTTCTCCTCCTTGTTGGCCGGAGGCAACTGCCTGGAAAGGCCTTTGTCAACATCCATATTGGTGGTGACAAGGAAGAAAATGAGCAGCATGAATGAGATGTCTGCTGTCGAGGTGGTGTTGAGACCAGGCACACGATGCTTTCGACGCTGGATAATCATGATTTCCTGTTGTATTTGGTTGCGCCATAGACGACGGCCACAATGGCGGCCACAATGAGCAGCAACGAGGTAATGATAAACATATCCGACATGCGGAGCCAGAAGGCGTCGCTATACATGGTGCCGTTGATCTTCAACGGAGCCGTCGAGCCCAGCACGAAGACGAGCAGCATCAGCACGAATGTGCCGACACTCACGCTGAGCGAGATGCGTCTGACAGGAATGTTGTTGACGGCACGGTCGCCCTTGCCCAGGGTGCGTGCCGACCTCACCACGGCCCATACGGCAATGCCGAGGGCAAGGACAAGCAGCAGGTAACCCGTGACGAGCAGCAAGTCCGTAAACAGGGGCGCATTGAAATTGGGGTCATCAACATAGGGCCGGCTGAAACCAACAAGCCAGAATAGGGCAAACACCACGACGATGAAGCCGACCAGCGCATAAAGCACGGCTGAGGAACGCCTCTCCGCAGGCTGTGACGTGAACTTCTTAATGAACTTCTTCATCATCAATGCGTGAGTTTAAACTTCATGATGGCGTCGAGCAATGTAATCGACGACTCCTCCATCTGTGAGGTGAGGTGGTCAATCTTTGAGAGAATGTAGTTGTAGAACAGCTGCAGGATAAGGGCAACAATGATTCCGAAGATGGTTGTGATGAGTGCCACCTTCATACCCGCAGCCACAATGGTCGGACTGATGTCACCGGCGGTCTGTATCTGGTCGAATGCCATCACCATGCCGACCACCGTACCGAGAAATCCGAGCGACGGAGCCATGGCAATGAACAGCGTGATCCACGAACAGCCCTTTTCCAGATTGGCGCTCTGCACAGAACCATAGCTGACGATGCTCCGCTCGATGTTGTCGATACTGTCGTTGATGCGCGCCAGTCCCTGATAGCAGATGGAGGCCACCGGTCCGCGCGTGTTGCGGCACAGATCCTTGCCACCCTCAATGTCGCCGGCGGCAATTTTGGCATCAAGGTCCTTCATAAACTTCTTGGCATTGATCTCGGAGAGGCTCAGATAAATAATACGCTCTATGCAGAAAGCCAGTCCGAGAACCAGTGCAAGGGCAACAAACGACATAAAGCCGGCATTGCCCTCGATGAACTTAGTCTTAAGCGATTTATAGAACGTCTGGTGTTCCGGCTGGAGGTTCTGACTGTCGGCCAGAGCGGCATCGTCCGTCGTGTCGGCTGCCATGGCATCAGAGAGTGAGTCGGCTGCGGCATCGGCCTTGGTGGCAGCTACTGCCGTGTCGCTGCCAGTCGGCTGCTGCGCATTGATGCCGATGGTGATAAAACTAAATAAGGTGAGAATAGCAATCTTTGCCAACCAACTTTTCATTATCGTAAATAATTAGTCATTATAAAATCATCGCAAAGTTACGCTAAAAATCGCATTGCACAAAGAAAAAAGCATAAAAGTAGCGAAAGTAACGAGCTGTTGCCTTGTCGGAAGAAAAATTATATTTATCTTTGCAAATACTATGATAGAATATATTTCAGGCGAGAGCCACTTGCAGGGAAGAATAGAGGTAATCTGCGGGTCGATGTTTTCTGGCAAGACGGAGGAGCTCATCCGCCGATTGAAGCGTGCCCGCATCGCACGGCAGCGCGTCATCATCTTCAAGCCCCAGATAGACACCCGTTATTCGGAGAGGAACGTGGTCAGCCACGACCACAACTTCATCCAGTCGATGCCGGTCACTGACACGGAGACGATACTCCGGCAGTCGGTCAACTATGACGTGGTCGGCATAGACGAGGCGCAATTCTTCGACCACGGTCTCGTCGATGTATGCAACAAACTGGCCTACAACGGTATACGCGTTATCATAGCCGGGCTCGACATGGATTTCAAAGGAGTGCCCTTTGGCCCCATCCCCGACCTTTGCGCCGTGGCCGACGAGGTGGCTAAGGTGCACGCCATCTGCGTCAGATGCGGTGCACTGGCTTATGCCAGCCACCGGCTCGTGAGCAATGACGAAAGAGTGATGCTCGGTGAAAAATCTGAGTATGAGCCTCTTTGCCGCGAATGTTACAGAAAGGCCACAGAGGAAGACGCACGCAACGCCCGTTCGGGCAACCTGTTTGAGAAGCAAACCATATAAATACCTCATCAGCTTATGGGCCAGAAAGAAATCACATTCGATAAGTTTATTCGTTGGACAGGCATAATCCTGCTGATAGTCTTTGTGCTCTATGCGCTCAATTATCTAAGTGCCGTCCTCATTCCTTTCTTCGTCGCATGGGTGTTTGCCTACCTGCTCTACCCTGTCGTCAAGATTATCGAAAACAAACTGCACGTCAGAATACGGGCCCTGTCCATCATTCTGACTTTCATCGTCGTGATTGCGGTCCTGACGCTGTTGGTCTATTTGCTCATTCCGCCGATGATTGAGCAGTTCGGCAAGCTCTACGACATCCTTTCCCGATGGCTTCACCATACCACGCACACCAACAATATCACGGCCTGGATAAGCGACCGCTTTCTGGAAAATCAGGAAGCCATACAGAACTTTCTGAAAAGCCGTGACTTCACCGACGCGATAAAGACGGCCGCACCGAAGCTGTTCAATTTCGTCAGTCAGACAGCAAGCATTGTCCTCAGCATTGTGGCCTCGATGATTACCTTATTATATACGTTCTTCATCCTGCTCGACTATGAGTATCTGACGACCAACTGGATCCGTATCTTCCCCAAGAAGAACCGTCCGTTCTGGAGAGTTCTTGCCAAGGATGTGGAGCGTGAGCTGAACAATTACATCCGCGGTCAGGGCACAGTGGCATTCTGTATGGGCGTGATGTTCTGCGTTGGCTTCACGATAATGGACTTCCCCATGGCCATCAGCCTGGGCATCATTATCGGCATTCTCGACCTTGTACCCTATCTGCATACGTTTGCCCTCATTCCGACGGCATTTCTCGCCATGCTCAAGGCGGCCGATACCGGTCAGAACTTCTGGTTAATCTTTGGCATGGCCGTAGGTCTGTTTGCTGTCGTTCAGGTGATTACCGATATGATGGTGACTCCGAAAATCATGGGTAAAGCCATGGGACTCAATCCGGCCATTCTCCTTCTCTCACTCTCAGTTTGGGGGGCTTTGCTCGGTTTCATCGGCCTCATCGTGGCCCTGCCCCTCACCACGCTGATCATCGCCTATTGGAAACGCTACATCACCAAGGAGGAGCATTCGCCACTCGATGCTGTCGCGATTACATCCACTGCGGCAAACAGAACGGGGACTCCACAAATGACGGAAGAGGAAAAAACATCTGAAAAAACTGACAAATAATTTTGCTGTTCCGTTAAAAAGAGCTACCTTTGCAACCGATTTCAACAAGAGTGCGGCAGTCACATGGCTGCATGCCTTAGCTTGAGGTCATAGCGGAGACTCGCTAGCTCAGTTGGTAGAGCACAACACTTTTAATGTTGGGGTCATGGGTTCGAACCCCATGCGAGTCACCCATTATCAGTTGGGTATCAGCCATATATGGCCGATACC